>NZ_JBLXHI010000002.1:0-158562 GCF_048381695.1 Corallibacter sp.
AACAGCCTGTTTATGAACTTCGCCGTAAACGCTACCGTTTTTAGCGGCTGCAAATATACAACCCTTTTTTACTTTATAACAAACTTTTTTTAACCTTTTTTTGCCTTTTTTTTAACCTTAACCATTAAAAACCTTGTTTACAATATGTTAATGATAAAGTTTTTTTAATCCTTTTTATATAGACCCTAAATTATACTCCTTAAATCAATAAAAACCTTATACTACACTTTAAATCTATACCTCTATATATAGTAAACTACAAAACTAAAATACTATAGAGCGGGTTACTTAAAGCTTATAAAAAGAAGTTCCATACTAGACCAAATCTTATAACAAAGTCTCTATATGGATAGTTTGGCGCAGAATAAAAGTCGTATCCTGTCCATGCAGCGTTAAAATGTTCTGCTTTTAAATATATTCTAGCTTGTTGAACTCTTGCGTTTATAAAGAAATCAAACCTAGGGAATCCTCCGTATTCTTGATTGGTTTGCACATAAAATTCTGCTAACAAAGGATCATAAGCATTCATATGATACTTTGAGAAGTAGTTAAAGGTTACTCCTGTTTGTAAGAACAACGCTTTCTTAAATAAATAATCAGAATAATACAGTGTATTTCTTGTTACAAGTTCTGGAACATTAAGCACGGCATTATCATCGTCTACTTTTTGATACATTATAGTGTTATCTAAAGCAAACTTGCCTAATTTAAATTCTCTAGAGAGTTTTACCTTTATGTAATTTATTGTTTTATCATTTTGAAAAGGCTTAACTAAGTTAGAATCTTTATTCTTTTTGAAATATGTATAGTTATTTATTGTTGTAGCATCAACTGTTATGTTGGCTATTTTTGGTGCGCTTATTTTAAACTCTAACTTTTGAGTCTCTAGATTTTTAAAGTTATTACTCCAATTATAGTTTCTATAACTGCTTTGATATAATAACTGATTATAATTAGGCATTCTAGAGCTATGGTTTATTTTAGCACTTAAATTGATTCCTTTTGTAATTGGGTATGATGCTTGGGCTAAAAAGTAGTTTCCATCAAAATCTCCTGAAACATTTGCTTGAAGTTCTCCCTTTAATAAAAACTTACCAAATTGTTTCTTGTATTTACCTCCTAATGTTACAACATCTCCTTTTAACCTATTTGGTATATCTTGATTAATTAGTCTAACAACTTTATCATAACCATAGTTATAATTATCGTAGCCAACATTAACCTGGAAACTTCCTAATGTAACATTATTATAATTTAATTGAAGCTGACTATAAAAGTCTTCTAGAGTTACTCGTTCTTTTATATTGTTTTGAATAAAGGCTGTACCGAAATATTCATTGGCTCTTGTTTGTCTATATTCAAAAAACTTATCTTCTAAAGATATAATGTGTCTTATGTTTAAGTTATTTGCTGATGAATCTTGAGGCTTTGTTATATGGTATTGATGGTCTAAATGAAAACGCTTACCTTCTAGAATGTTTTCGGCATTTTCAAAATTCACTGCTAAAACGGCTCTATCACGAAACTCTGGAGCTCCTGATTCGAAAAATTCAATATTGCTATCAACCAAACCTCCGTTTTCTTCGTTAAGCAAATCCTGCATCACTATATGCGCATTTGCTATGTAACGTTTGTTTTTAGTTTTATAACTTGTAGTGAACCTAAAGTTTCCTGTACTTGTAAGTGCGTGTTGATATTTTCCTAAAGATCGTAGACCTTTATAAGCTAATGAAAAGTTTAATTGTCTAGATGTATTTACGGTAAAGAATGCATCTACTTGTTGCCCTTGTTCAAAAGCTGTTTTAAAATAAAGCTCTGTTAATGGCGTTGGCACATCATAATAATTAATGTCTTCTATTTCCATATAATTAAAATGGCGTGCTCTTGCTCCAAACTGTGGCATAAGTTTGGTGCTCTCAAAATCGTAATTTAACGAGTTATAGCTTCTACCTACATTATTAAAAGGCATTAAGCCAAAATTATCACGTCTTAAGTAATTAAATTTATAATAACGCTGAATAGTCAAGCTTGTATCAACTATTGTAGTATCTCGTTCTGCCGAAATAATTAGGTATTGCTCTATTTTAGCATCAAGGTTTTTTATTTTCTCGTTACTTGTGCTTCTAGTTGAACCTCTGCTTAAAGTATCCTCTGCAGATAAATTTCTTATGGTTCCTGGACTATTTGAAAGTGTTGGCTTTGTTTGAGAAAACCCAAAATTAAAAAGGCATAGTAAAAAAAATGCTAAAAATATTTTCCTCATAATTATTTTTTCGACCTTGCAAAGGTAAATACAATTTACAATAACGCTATTATATTAAGAATTATTTAAATGCTCAAGTTAAATTATTCAGGTTTTAAACTAGAATGTGGAACAGATGAGGCTGGCAGAGGCTGCCTTTGCGGTCCTGTTACTGCTGCTGCTGTAATTTTGCCTGACACCTTTAAAAATGATATACTAAACGACTCTAAACAATTATCTGAAAAGAAACGCGAGTTAATTAGACCTATAATTGAAAAAGAAGCGCTTGCTTTTGGCGTTGCTCATGTTTTTCCGGAAACTATAGATGACATCAATATATTAAATGCTTCTATACTTGCTATGCATGAAGCTATAAAAAACATGCAGGTTAATCCTGACTTTATTATTGTTGATGGCAACAAGTTTAAACCTTTTAATAATGTAAACCATGAAACTATAGTAAAAGGTGATAGTAAATACTTGTCTATCGCGGCGGCTTCGGTATTAGCAAAAACGTATCGTGATGATTATATGAAGGGCATTCATGAAGAATTCCCTATGTATGATTGGAGAAAAAACAAAGGTTACCCTACAAAAACACATAGAGAAGCTATAAAAAAACATGGGGTTACTAATTATCATAGGAAATCGTTTAGACTATTACCTGAACAATTAAAATTAGAGCTATAACTTTATATCTTTGTACAAACCTATCTATTTAATGAAATCACATTTATATTTTTTAAGCATTATTTTATTAATTACAAGTTGCAAAACTGACCGCAACTTAAAGCAACCTTCAGATTTCATCCCTGAAAATGCTACATATATATTAAAGGTTTCTAATCTTGAAAGCTTAAAAAGTAATTTAAACAATAACGATCTTTTAAAAAAAACTTCTGAAACCAATGTTTATAAAAAACTATCTAACATTGTAAGCCCAATACAACACTTTAATACAAATGATGATGTGTTGCTTTGTTTTGCAAATGATACTAGTGATAGTTTACAATATAGTATTATAACCAAATACCATCCATCACTATTTAACATAGATTCGCTTCCTGATATTAAGGTAGAAACTGTTAAAACAAAAAGTAACACCTACAGGAAAACAACTATTAATAATGAAACCTTATATAGTGTTATTAAAGACAGTATTTTTATAGGAGCCTCAAACAAAGATTTTCTTGAGCAAACTATCAACATAAAAAAGCCAAACCAAGAGCTTGTTTCATTATTAGACTCTTCAGGAAACAATAGTCAACTTTCAGTTTTAATAAACAATAAACAAAATAATGAAACGCTTCAAACAACATTGAACGATACAACAGGTTTAAAAAATTTCACCAACTATTTTCTGCTAGATGTAGATTTACAACAAGATGATATTTTTATAAACGGTATAACAAAAGCTACAGACTCAACAAAAAGCTTAATAAACGTTTTTAAAAACACAAAACCTCAAGAAAACCAACTTGCTAATATAACACCTGCAAATAGTGATGGCTTTTTAAGTTTTACTTTTGATAATTACAATACTTTAAAACAAAATTTGCAGCATTTTAATAAAAAGGACTCTTTACAATCAAACACACTTCTATTTGATAATGTTATTGAAACTGGTGTTATATATTATGGTAACGACCAAGCAGTCGTTTTAAACTCATTAGATGAAACCTCAACACAAGATGCCCTATCTGAAAATGAACTAGAAATAGAAACATATAGACAAGTTCCTATTTATAGTTTTAATAAGCCCGAGCTATTTTATGAAAATTTTACACCTTTTATAAACTATAAAGCAGCAACCAAATATTGTATTATAGATACCTTTTTTATTTTTTCAGATAGTATAGAGCTTCTTCAAAACATAATTGCTAGCCACCAAAACAGCACAACCTTAAATGACCGCTCATATTACGACAATATAAAATCACGTATTACTGATGAAGCTTCGTTAATGTTTGTATCTAACAACGACGGATTAAAAACCTTTATTGAAACACATATTGGTGAATCCATCGGTTTTAATTTAGACAATTATAAATCTACCGTTATACAATATATATATGACACTGATTTTTCTCATGTAAACGCTGTAATTCAAAAAGGCAAAACTAAAGCTGTAGAAAACTCAATTAGTGAATCATTCAGTTTAAAATTAAGTAACAACATACTTAATAATCCACAATTTGTTACCAATCATCTTACTCATGGAAAAGATATTGTTGTTCAAGATATAAAAAACAACTTGTACCTTATTTCAAATACAGGCAAAGTGCTTTGGAAAAAACAATTAGAAGGAGCCGTTTTAGGGAAGATTGAACAAATAGACATGTATAAAAACGGTCGACTTCAATTAGCATTTGCAACACCTAATCGTGTTTATGTTTTAGATAGAAACGGAAAAGATGTTTCACCATTTCCATTAAAGTTTAATGATAACATCACACAACCTTTATCTGTTTTTGATTATGACAACAACAGAAATTACAGATTACTAATAACACAAGGTAAAAACATTTTAATGTATGACGATGCCGGAAAAACTGTAAAAGGCTTTACATTTAAAAATGCTGACGATGTAATTAATCATCAACCTCAACATATCAGAATAGGAAGAAAAGATTACATACTTGTAAAAACAGACAACAAGCTTCACATTTTAGACAGAACAGGAAAAACACGTGTGCAGCTAAAAAATAGTTACTCCTACTCTAGCGAAGCCATATACTTATATAATGGTAAATTTACAACTACGTCAAAAAATGGAGCATTAATAACTATAGACACACAAGGAAACACAGCTTCTCAAAATATTAACTTAACAGACTTGCACCATATTACCTCAACAAGTAAAACACTAGTTGCGCAATCTGAAAACAAATTAACCATTAAGTCTAAAACTCTAGAAATGGATTATGGTAATTATAGTAAACCTGAAATTTACTATATAAATGACAAAATCTATGTAGCTATAACAGATTTACAATCTAAAAAGATTTATTTATTTGATAGCCAAGCCAAGTCTATTTCAAATTTCCCAGTGTACGGAAACTCAAAAATTGAACTTGACAACATTGATTCTGATAGAAATCTTGAGTTTGTAACTAAAGGAGATGATAATTCTATTTTGCTTTATCAGATAAATTAAAACTCTGAAGTATATAGTCTCAAAAAAATATTAATAAAATATGTTAACTTTATTACTTCGCTAACATTAAATAATAAAAAACAATATTATGAAGCTAAACCGCTTATTTTATTTACTGGCAATTATGCTTTGCTTTAGTTATGCCACTTCTTGTAGTGAAGACAATGATGATAATTTACCAGTACAACAAGCTTTTTTAAACGAAAGCAATTATTCTTATGAAGGAGACATGCAAAGGCAATACCTTAATGTTCAAATTGCCGATATTCAAATTGAAATAGACTCCTTGCAAGCCATTATAGATAATGGTCAAGGAAGCGCAGAAACCGAAGCCGATTTAGAAGAAGCCTTATTAACAAAATCTTTACTTACAGATCAGTTAGAAAGAATAAGACCTCGCCCAATTGGAGGCGTTCCTTTACCGCCGCCGCCGCCGCCTTGCCCAACAACAGGAACATGTATGCCTATAAATTTAGATTATATAGTTTGTGATATTGATGTAGCAACTCTAAACGTTTACATTTATAACAACCAAGAGATTTTAGTAGGATCTACTGAAAATTCAGAATTACAACCTGTTCCTGGATTTGAAGCTGAAACACAATTTCAAAATATAGATTTAGATCCTGATTATACTGGTGATGTTTTTATCGTTGTAAATAAAACTGATACTGAAGGCATAGAAACTTCTTATCAAATTAATGGCTATATAAGACCATAACCTATCAGGTTTAATTATTTGTATATTAGCTTTCAGTACAAAACGTATTGAAAGCTTTTTTTATGAAAAAAATCATTTACATTTTTATTCTCTTATTGACGCTTAATCTAAATGCGCAAGAAGAAAACAATCCTCAAGATGTAAACATTTTAATTCAAAAAGGATATACGCACTTTTATACCAATCAGGATTCTGCTTACTACTACTTTAATAAAATAAAAGACATATATATAGAGAAGGAAGAATGGGAAAATGTTATAGCCTCATTAGTTAGTATAAATAGAATTGCTAGCTACAACTATAATTTAAGCAAAATGAGATCTAACTTAAATGCTTTAGATAGTATTTTTAATAATCATGAAGCTTACTTAAAAACCGTTCCTAATTATACAGATTACCAAAACTCTTATTTGTACGACACCGGAATTTATCATTTTGAAACAAATAACTATAAAGTTTCAAAGCAAGTGTTTCAAAAAATAATTAATCAAATAGAACAAGTTTCAGATTCACTTATAACAAAAGACGCTATAGATCTTCTTTCGGGTTCTTATAATTTTATTGCTAAAATGAATTCTGAAGAAGGAAAGTATGATATAGCAAAACAATTTTACAACAAAAACATTCGGTTTATATCTAAAACAAAGCCTGATGATAAAGCTTCGCTTTATGCAAACTATAGCTTATTGGCAGATTTGTTAAGACGCACAAAAGATTACAACGCCTCTAACGGTTATTTTAAAAAAGCGCTCAACTACAACTTAAATAATCAAGGAAACAAAAACAGCATTATTTCTATTTCTCAAATTTTGGCTTTAAACCACATAAATTTGAAACAACCAGATAGCGCAAAATTATATCTGGATATATTAAGTAAAAACCTTACCGATTCTCATCCATTTTGGAATAAGTATTATGACATAAAAGCTGAACTTTACAAATCTGAACAAAACGACAATTTGGCTTTACAAGCTTATAAAACGGCATTAAAACTAACTCAAGATAAATGGCAAAATAAACCTCATCCTGAAATTGCCACCTATTATCAAAAAATAGGATTATTATATGCGGCTAACAAAAAGCACAAAAAGGCTATTGAAAACTTTAATTCTGGCATCAATATCTTGACAAACAAAATTGATGCTTTTTCAAACAAATCACTTTTAGTTAAACTATATAAAGATAAAGCCGCAATACTTAATGCTGAAAATACAACAACAAGCTATAACAAATCTATTCAAACAGTAAATTCAGGTATAAAAACATTAGACAGTTTAAAGCCTTCTTTTAAAAGTGAAGCAGATAAACTTCTTTTAATTGAAGATGCTTTTCCCCTATTTGAATCCGGAATGGAAGCTACATATAACTTATATGAGAATAGCCTAAACCAAAAGTATATAGAACAAGCCTTTTTTTATTCAGAGAAAAGCAAGAACATTTTACTTTTTGAAGCGCTTTTGAGTGCAAAAGCAACACGTTTTGGTGCTGTTCCTGAAACCTTATTAGAACAAGAAAAACAATTAAAATCTGAAATAAGTAGTCTTGAGAAACGATTAAACTCAAAGAAACAAGTTACAGACCTTGAAAGAGAACAGCTTTTTCAGTTAAAGGAATCTTACAGACAACATATAAAAACCATTGAAACCAATTATAAATCTTATTATGATTTAAAATACAATACTCAAGTTTCTAGTTTAAAAAACATTCAGAATGATTTAAAAAATGATACTGTTTTAGTTTCTTACTTTTTTGGAACAAATGCGCTGTACATTATTTCAATAGATAAAAACGCGTGTTCTTTTAACAAAGTATTGTTGTCAAACCATTTTAATGAATCTATAGTAAGTACTTATAAAGATATTAGTAATCCTAAATCTGATATTAAGGCACTAGCAAAAAACACATATAACTTATACAATACTATTTTAAACCCAATAGCAAGCAAACATGAAGAATATAAAAACCTTGTAATTATTCCTGATGGCCTTCTTAACTACATTCCTTTTGGTAGTCTAAATACAGAAAAAGATGGTTTGCATTATTTAATTCAAGATAAAACTATTAGTTACTCAAATTCTGCTACCCTATTTTTTCAATTATTAGAAAACAAAAAAGAAAACAACGCACTACTTGCTTTTGCTCCTAGTTTTACAAATCCTTCAAATGAAAACTTGCTGCCATTACCTAACAACAAAAAAGAAGCGGAATCTATTTTAAGTTACTTTGATGGCGTTATGTTTTCTGGTAATAATGCTACTTTAAAAAACTTTGATTTAGAAAATCAAAAATTCGGAATGTTACATTTAGCTACGCACGCAATTGTAAATGATGCTAATCCAGAATTCTCTTATTTGGCTTTTGAACCAGTTTCTAACCAAGAGCACTTATTATATGTTAGTGACTTGTATAACCTTAATCTTGATGCCAATCTTGTAACCTTAAGTGCTTGTGAAAGTGGTATTGGTAATTTAAAACGTGGTGAAGGCTTTATGAGTTTGGCTCGCGGTTTTTATTTTAGTGGCGCTTCTAGTATAGCTAGCACACTATGGAAAATTAATGACGGGACATCTTCAGAAATCATGGCGCGTTTTTACGAACTTTTATCAAAAGGAAAAACCAAAAATGAAGCGCTTCAAAAAGCCAAGTTATTTTTTATAAAAGAAAATAATGAAAACAACTTATCACATCCTTACTATTGGTCTGGATTTGTAATTTCTGGTAACACTACTGCTATAACTAACACAAACTATTTTATTTGGATACTTTCTGGTATGGCTATTTTTATCCTTTTGGGGTTTATTACATATAAAAAGAAACGATCTTAATTTATTTTGTCTAATAAATCTTTGGCTTTACTTTTATTATAATCAAAATTTGAAATAAGTAATTTTAATTGCTTACGTGTATTTTCTTTATCATTTTCTTTTAAGTAAATCAATGCTAAATACCAATGAGATTCTGCAACAAAGTCTCTATCTTTTACAATAACTTCTTCAAACAACAACTTGGCATCTTTAAGATTTTCTAATTTCAAAAACGCTTGAGCTTTATAGAACGTTAGGTAACTATTCTTTTCAGTTTCAGGAATGGCATTAAATTTATTGATTGCTAGCTGGTAATCTTCTGTTTCATAAGCTACAAAAGCTTGACGCTCTATTGTATTATTATCATCACTCCTTGTTATGGTATAAACAGTATTAGGATAAACCTTGAAATTGTCTTGATATAAGTCGTTATAACTTGTGTTAAAAAAAGTATTGTATCCAAACCAACCCATTAGCAAAGCTATAGTTGCTGCTATGGCAAAGTTTTTATAATTAAATATATTTTGAGTTGTTTTTTCTGAAGAAGTCTTGGTTATAATGTCTTTTTCAAAATCTTGCAGTTTAGCTTTAAGTTTTTTGCTTTCTTCTTTTTGTATTACCTGCTTTAAATTTTTTTCAAACTCAAACTGCTTTTTAAATTCCGCATCAGTGTTTAATAGGTTTTCAAAAACGTGCTCTTCGTTTGGTGTTAAAGATTTTGAAAAGTAACGATATAATAAATCCTGTTTATTCATATTATATGGTATTAGAATTTATACGTTCCCTTAATGTTTTCATACATCTTGATTTCTGACTTTTTATAACATTCTCGCTATTATAATCTCCAGACTCTAAAATTTCTTTGATAGTAAAACCTTTATAATAAAATAAGGTTAAAAGTTCTTGACACTTTTTTCCTAAAGATTTAAAGTGGGTTTGAAGGAGCTTTTGTTCTGTTGTTAGTTCTGGCTCATGCATATCAATATTAGTTATCAATGCATCTTGATCGCCTACTAAAGACAAGTCAAAATTGTTACCTACTTTCTTTTTATCTTTTCTCATCTTATCAAGTATTAAATATTTTCCTATACTGAATAAATAGGTTGAAATACTGCTTGTAAAACGTTCTATTTTACCACTTATAATGTTGTTGTAAAATATTACATAAGCATCTTGATAGATATCAATATTATCATCTTCAGATAAATTATATCGCTTGGCATAATTTAAAAACTTGTCTCTATTTTCTTCATAAACCTGCCTAAAGGCAGCATTAGAGCCTTGCTTTAATTCTTTAAGAAAACTATCTGCGTGCTTATTTACCATTTAATAGAAAGAAACTTAAAAGGTTAACAATTTCTTGCTGCTAATTTAATTTTTTTTAGTCAGAATATCTCATTTCTACCCAAAACAATCATTTTACAATTATTCTAGAAATAATGTTAACCTTAAAAAAAATAAAGCATAAAGAGTTAAACTTTAAAAATTAAAACAATGAAAATTTTAAAACTCTTAAGCTTTATGTTAATCACACTATTGGTATTAAACTGTAGTAATGATGATGATAATTTTCAACCACAAATTCAGCCAGAACCAACTACACAAGATTTATTAATATCAGGAAAATGGTATTGGGTTTCATCTTCTGAAAGCACATTAGATGATTGCCAAAAACAATCCTACCTTGAATTTATAGATTTAGACACTTTATTGATAGAGGATTTCAGAATCAACTCATCTGATGTTTGTGAATCTAACGGTATAAACTCAGTTACATATCAATTAATAGATGACAGTATCATTCAAGTAACAATTGGTACAGATACTAGTAACCTAAATATAGAATTCATTTCAGATACCAGATTAATAATTACTCAAGAAATATCTTCTGGTACAATGACTACAACATTAGAAAAATAAGTAAAAACAGAACGTATAATAATTTAGTTTTTTTGAGTTAGTTGATTATGCCAAAAGTTTACGTTATAGCGAGACCTAAATTTTTGGCTTTTTCATGTAAAAACTTTTTTAGTACAAATGTTAACCTTCATAAAGAAAAACACATAAAAGAGCATATTAATCAATAATACTTTTAAAATTATGAAACTTACAAAAACAATTAAACAAACCGTAAAAACAACAACGTATTTAATGTTAGCTTTTGTTATGGCATTTACAATATCATGCTCACCTGAAGACGGTCGTGATGGTTTGCCAGGTGAACAAGGCCCTGCAGGTCAAGATGGGAATGCTAATGTAGTATCTTCAGACTGGTTTCAAATCCAATTTGATTACACTAATGGTCCAAACGACTATGGTTACATGGCTATAGACATCCCTAACTATCAAGAATTTATTGATAACGGCGGTGTTGCCATGATGTATGTTAGACAAACACTTCCAACTGGTGACTATATAATCCATCCGCTACCATTTGAAGACATTTTTAGATTTGCTTTAGCTAATGTTCCTAGTGAAGGTGTAGAAAATTCATTAGTCCTTTTTGCAAACCAAACAAACGTTAGCGATTTAGAGACAGAACCAGGGTTAACGTTTAGATATATTTTAGTTCCAGGGAACACAACTTCAAAAAGTCAAGTTAATTTTGAAAAAATGTCTTATAAAGAAGTTGTAAATCATTTTGAATTAGAACCATAATCTTTCTAACAATACTTTTTAAAAAACCGAAGTTAAAACCTTCGGTTTTTTTATGACTATTATTACCGAAATGATTAGTATTGTAATCTCAATTTTTCAGATTATGATCTCACGTAGAAACGCCTCTATTGCTAAATGCATATTACATAAAGTAGGAAACAAATTCAACAGTACTAAAAATGCGTTTTCAGAAAACGAAATTCATTTTGATGAAGCTAGTTATGACCTTATGCTTCCATTTTTATTAAGACCATTTGGTTCTGCTGTGCAAAGCTATCGTTTTAATCATCATGCAGATATTTCACTAAATGAAATAAACACCTATAGCTCACAAATTTTTACAGATGATGATGCTTTTATTGAAACCTCAAAACATATTGTAAAACATTTATTTGAGCAATCTAATTCTGCACAAATAAAAACTGGAGATGTTTTGGTGGTGCTTTTTGAAGGTATCGAGTTTAATGAAATTACCACAAACGCATTAGGGATTTTTAAAATTGAAAATAAGGTTAATTTCTTTCAAACCTATCTTGAAAATAACAGTTATGATGTTGTTGTACAAAAAGGCATTAGCTCTAAAAAAGTAGATAAAGGTTGCTTAATTTTAAATCAAAGCGATACAGAAGGACGTATTATTTTAAGTGCAGATAATAACAATTACGATGCGCATTATTGGACCAATCATTTCCTAAACATTAAATATGCTGATGATGCCAATAGCCATACACAACAGTATATAGCATTATGTAAAGATTTTTCTGAAGAAGTTTTAAAAACAAGTTATGGCAACCAAGAACAAAACAATTTCTTGGCAAAAACCATAGATTTTTTTAAAGATCATGAAACCGTAAATGTTGAAACTTTTAAAGATGAGATTTTTGAAGAAGACAAACATAAAACACTTTTTGATGACTATAAAAAATCATTTGAAAGTGAAATGGATATTGTAATTCGCAATCAATTTGATGTTGCTGAAGCTGTTGTAAAAAAAGAGAAGAAAAAAATAAAAACAGAAATTAAACTAGATACTAACATACAAATAAAACTAGATATTGATGCCCCTGAAGCCTCTAGTGAATATCTAGAACGTGGGTATGATGAAGAAAAGAAAATGCATTACTACAAAGTATTTTTTAATGCTGAAGGATAATAAAAAAGCACCATATTAATTGGTGCTTTTTTTTATTGCTTCGTTTTTTTATAATTGAAGATACAATATCTATCAAAGCATTGAGTAAAAAATCAGACTTTTTCTTCTTGAAACTTCATCTCTGCTTCAAAAAGATTAACAAAATGCTTTAGTAATTTATCTTTCACTTCAGTAATAGAAACTTCTTTTTTACCTAGTTCTACATTTAGAGATGTTACTGCCTTACCACGAATGCCACAAGGAATCATATTGTCAAAATATCCTAAATCAGCATTCACATTTAAAGCAAAACCATGCATGGTTACCCAACGACTTGCACGAACGCCCATAGCACAAATTTTTCTAGCAAAAGGTGTCCCAACATCTAACCATACACCTGTTTCTCCAGGACTTCGCTCGGCTTTCAAACCATATTCTGCCAAAGTTAGAATGATCATTTCCTCAAGAAATCGCAAATATTTATGAATATCTGTAAAAAAATTGTCTAAATCTAAAATGGGATACCCTACTATTTGTCCTGGACCATGATAAGTTATATCTCCGCCGCGATTCACTTTATAAAAAACAGCATTTTTTTCGGCAAGCTGTTTCTCATCAATAAGTAAATTAGACATATCGCCACTCTTACCAAGAGTGTATACGTGTGGATGCTCTACAAATAAAAAATAATTAGGCGTTTCAAGATTGGCATCTTCTCGCCTATTTTTTATTTTAGTATCAACAATTCCTTTAAATAAAGTCTCTTGGTAATCCCAAGTATCTTTATAATCTTTATGGCCTAATTCCTGTAATTCTACTTTCTTATTCATAGAATACAAAATTACGGAAAATTCTTGGCTTATCTATTAGGGTTATTTAAAATGACTAAAGCAGCTATAACTCCCGGAACCCAGCCGCAAAGCCACAATAAAAATACAATTAAAATTGAACCACAACCTTTGTCTATAACGGCTAAAGGCGGGCATAATATTGAAAGGAGCACTCTCCAAAATCCCATATTGATTTGTTTTTAATGATTGATGTACTTATATGTCTACATAATTTACTAATTGTTACATCATATATTTCCAATATAATAAATTGAAATCCTAACGAATAGTAATTATCTTTGTAGCTTCATAAAATTATACAATTCAAATTTATTTATGTCGCAATTATCAGAACAAGAATTAGTACGTAGAGACAAGCTCTCAAAATTACGCGAATTAGGTATCAACCCTTATCCAGCAGATTTATTTCCTGTTGAAGAAACTTCTAAACAAGTCAAACATAATTTTGAAGAAGGAAAAAAGGTTATTATTGCCGGTCGTTTGATGTCGCGTCGTATTCAAGGAAATGCTAGCTTTGCTGAACTTCAAGACAGTGAAGGCAGAATTCAAGTATATTTTAATAGAGATGAAATTTGTTCTGGTGACGACAAAACAAAATACAATACCGTATACAAAAAACTCCTAGACATAGGTGATTTTATTGGTGTTACAGGAGAGCTTTTCACAACAAAAGTTGGCGAAAAAACGGTTATGGTAAAAGACTTTACGTTATTAAGCAAAGCTCTTAAACCATTACCTCAACCTCGTGTAGATGCTGATGGTAAAGTTCATGATGCTTTTACTGATGCAGAACAACGTTATAGACAACGCTATGCTGACCTTGTTGTAAATCCTCATGTAAAAGACGTTTTTGTAAAACGTACCAAACTATTTAACGCCATGCGTAATTTCTTTAATAACGCTGGTTATTTTGAAGTAGAAACGCCTATTTTACAACCTATTCCAGGTGGTGCTGCAGCAAGACCTTTTATAACGCACCATAATAGTTTAGATATTCCTTTATACATGCGAATTGCTAATGAGTTATATTTAAAAAGACTGATAGTTGGTGGTTTTGATGGTGTATATGAATTTTCTAAAAACTTTAGAAATGAAGGTATGGATCGTACGCACAATCCAGAATTTACAGCTATGGAAATTTATGTTGCCTACAAAGATTACAACTGGATGATGGATTTTTGTGAACAATTACTTGAGCATTGTGCTACGGCTGTAAACGGTACTACAAAAGTTACTTTTGGAGATCATGAAATAGATTTCAAAGCACCTTATGCACGTGTAACAATGGCTGACTCTATAAAACATTTTACCGGATTTGACATAACTGGTAAAAGCGAAACTGAAATTCGTGAAGCTGCCAAAGGTATGGGGATTGAAGTTGATGAAACTATGGGGAAAGGAAAGCTAATTGATGAAATTTTTGGTGAAAAGTGTGAAGGCAACTACATTCAACCAACATTTATTACAGATTACCCAAAAGAAATGAGTCCGCTTTGTAAAGAGCACAGAGACAACCCTGAATTAACAGAGCGTTTTGAGCTTATGGTTTGTGGTAAAGAAATAGCCAATGCATATTCTGAATTAAATGATCCTATAGATCAACGTGAACGCTTTGAGCACCAATTAAAACTTGCTGAAAAAGGCGATGATGAAGCTACAGAATTTATAGATTTTGACTTTTTACGCGCTTTAGAGTATGGTATGCCTCCTACATCTGGTATGGGAATTGGTATGGATAGATTAATTATGTTTTTAACCAATAATCAATCTATACAAGAAGTTTTGTTTTTCCCACAAATGAGACCTGAAAAAAAACCTCTAGCTATAAGTGACGACGCAAAAGCTGTTTTAGAACTTCTAAAAAAGGCTGAAAAATTAGAACTTGTAGAGTTAAAAACACAATCTGGTTTAAGCAATAAAAAATGGGATAAAACCATAAAAGAGTTGACAAAAAACAAGCTTGCTAAAGTAGAGAAAACAGACGAAAATCTGTTTGTAGAAGCTTTCTAAACAATAAAAAAGGAACTGTTTTTTTTTACAGTTCCTTTTTTATATTTTTAAATAGTATTTAGTACTCATGAAGATTAACATGTCCCAAATTTATGATGCGGTTTTACAAAGAATATTTGTTTTACCTATTCTTGCATTAACCTCAATAGCTGTTTTGGTTATTACCATTTGGGATAAATCTATTGATGACTATCAGGTATGGGTTAAACAGCAAATTCAACTTACTGGAGAATTAACTACTCAAGAGTTTATCGCTCACATTAACAAGGAGATTATTCAACTTGAAAACTTAAAAAACAGATTAGAGTTTACAAATGGAGATTATCATAAATATTGGGATAAAGAAGTAAATACTATTCTTAAACAATCTGATGCAATTAAGTTTGTTGAATGGATTGACAGCTCTTTGGTTATTAGAAAAATTAACCCTTTAAAAGGTAATGAAGCTGCTTTAAATCTAGATATATCAAAAATTGATTATCGTAAAAAAGAGTGGGAATCTCATAGTATTGATAGTTCTAT
This sequence comes from Corallibacter sp., assembly GCF_048381695.1. Classification (NCBI taxonomy): domain Bacteria; kingdom Pseudomonadati; phylum Bacteroidota; class Flavobacteriia; order Flavobacteriales; family Flavobacteriaceae; genus Corallibacter; species Corallibacter sp. The sequence goes on from NZ_JBLXHI010000002.1 coordinate 16,098, forward strand.
AAACGTTACACCTTGGTCAAAAATGACACAAGGCGGCTATGCTTTTCTTATAGATATTCCAACATATTATAATAATACATTTCAAGGAACTGCAAGTGCAGGAATGGACTTCACCCATAGTTTTAATACTTTTTCTACTAGCTTAAAAGACTACGCCATTGAGTTACGAGACAATAAAGGTGTACTATTTTATGAATACAACACTAAAAACAGAGCTTTAATAGACGATAGCTTTGTTTATAAAAGCGATTTAACCATAGATTATTTAGACAAGCAGTTTTGGAATCTAAAACTATACCCTACTAACGAGCTATTGTTTTTAACCAACAAACGTGCTTTTATAAATTACATGCTTTTATTTGGCTTTATATTATCCTTATTAATAAGCATGCTAATTTACTTTTACCTAAAGGCTTTGAGAGAAACTAAACGAACCTTATCTATCAATAAAAAATTAGCTAATGTTAATTTCAGACTAAACAAACAGAAACAAAAAGCCGAGCAAGCTTCAAAAGCAAAAACAGATTTTTTATCTAATATGAGCCATGAAATACGCACACCGCTTCATGCTATATTAGGCTTTATTCAAGTATTAAAAAGCAGTAATCTTAAAGAAAGTGACAAAGAATATGTAGCGCTAATGGATAAATCTTCTAATAATTTATTAGCTATTGTTAATGATATTTTAGAAATACACAAAATAGAATCTGGTAATATTATATTAGAAAAGCACTTGTTCTGCCCTTCAGAAAAACTTAAAGAACTTATTGATACTTATGAATACCATTTTAAACAAAAAGGTCTTTATATAAACTTATCGTTTCTAAATAATGAAAGCTATAGTGTAATAAGCGATATGAATAAATATTCGCAAATTATTACAAACCTATTAAAAAACGCTCTTAAGTTTACAGTAAACGGAGGCGTTGAAGTTACTTATAAGGAAGAAAAGATTGAAGAAAAATTAAGTATTAAAATTCAAGTAAAAGATTCTGGAATTGGGATATCTAAAAGTAAATTAAAAACCATATTTGATAGATTTACACAAATTGAAAGCAGCCTTAAAAAAGAGCATGAAGGTAGTGGATTAGGGTTAGCCATTAGTAAAGACTTCGCTGAATTATTAAATGGATCTATAACAGTTGATAGTTGTGAAAACAAAGGAAGTATCTTCACTTTTACTGGAATTATGGAAATCTCTGAAAAGCAATCTTATCAATTTGGAGAGACTTATGAGAACTTTAAACTTCCTAAACTTAACGTACTAGTTGTTGATGACAACAAAATTAATGTTATTGTATTAAGAAAACTACTTGAAGATATAGGCATACATGTTGACAGTGTTGAGAATGGTCAATTAGCTTTAGACAAGTTTAAAGAAAATAAATACCATCTTATTCTCATGGATATTCATATGCCAAAAATGGATGGTTATGAAGCCACACAAATCATACGTAAACAAGACTCTGATGTTATTATAATTGGTCTCTCTGCAAATGTAACATCAACCGCTATTCAAAAAGCTTTAGATAGTGGCATGAATAATTATATTACAAAGCCATTTACTAAAGAGCGTTTATACAGATTAATTGCTACGTACTTTACTTAATTAATGGTTAAAAAATTCTGTTTGTAAAAACATTTCAATTTGAAATTTGTATTTTTAAGTAGCTTACAAGAGAAAAACCTTTATGCTATGAAAAAAACAATATTTTTATTTAGCCTACTTTTGATGCCTTTCACTGTTTTAATGGCACAAACTATAGACACAAATGCTTCTGTGGTTACATTTAAAATTACTGGTGGTGGCTTCTTTAAAGTCAATGGTGATTTTACAGGTATGCAAGGTGATTTCAATTTTGACGAAAACGACCTTGAAAACTCAAGCTTTAATATTTGTATTGATGCAACCACTATTGACACAAACAATGAAAAGCGTGATAACCACTTAAAGAGTGATGACTTTTTTAATGTTGAGAAATACCCTGAAATATGTTTTAAGTCTACAAATATTACCACAAAAGATAATCACTATGCTACAACAGGAGAATTAACAATGCATGGTATTACAAAAACTGTTGAAATTCCTTTCAAGTTTTCTAACAACACGTTTAAAGGTACTTTTCAAGTGCTTCGTCTTGACTATAATATTGGTGAAGACTTTGGCTCATTTAGAGTTGGCCATGAAGCTGAAGTCAGCATAAATTGCGTGGTAAAACAGTAGTTTAGTCTCTAATAAGAGGCATTGTACTACAACGCAACAAGCCTTCTTGTTTTGCTATTTCAGAATAAGAAACTTCTTCAACGGTTATTCCTTGACTACGAAGCCAGGTGTTTAAACGTGTAAAGTTTTTTTCAGAGATTACAACATTTTCAGAGATAGAAAAAATGTTACTATTCATATTATACATTTCTTCTTTATCAATCTCAAAAACATTCTCTTTTCCAAAGAAATTAAATAACCACTCATACTCTTCCTCTTCAAGAAACCCATTTTTATGCAAAATGGCTTTATTTTTTCCTACAGGTTGAAAACAGCAATCTAAATGTAAAGCATTCTCTCTAGGATTGGTATTTGACTTTCGAAGGTTAAAGGATTTTATCTTTTTATGAGGAAACAACGCTTTCATTGCTTCAACTGCTTCCATATTGGTTCTTGCAATGATATAATCAGAATAATCGGCTCCTCTGTATGTTCCTATAAAAATATAGTCGTTATACAACATAACATCACCACCTTCAATATGGCAGTGCTCTGGCAATTTTATTCGTTGCTCTTTAGGCACTTGAGACCATACGTGTTCTATAGCTTCAAATTCTTGCTCTCTATCTGGTAAAATATTTGCTTCAACAAACTTATCATCTATTACAAAACCAATGTCTCTTGAGAATATTTGATTGTAGTCTTCAATGATTTTTGGTCTAAATACAGTGACATCATACTTTTCAAAAACAGCGGCAACTGCTTCCATTTCTTTTACCATATCAGCTTCAACAGGATAAGTTCCTGCTTTTATATGCTCTAATGACTTAGGGTCATAGGCTTCTTCTATAGTTGGAGTTGGACCATTGCTTTTTGCCGTTCCTAAAACAACGGCGCGTAATCTTGATGTTTCGTTTTTTACGTTTAAGTTGAGCATAATTAAATGTATAAAAAAAGCTTCATAGTTGCTTATGAAGCTTTTTATTTATGTTGTTAAAATAAGTTATCTTTTGCTAATTTCTACAAAATCTCTTGTATTTTCTCCTACATATATTTGTCTTGGACGACCTATAGGCTCTTTACGTAATCTCATTTCTCTCCATTGAGCAATCCAACCTGGTAAACGTCCTAATGCAAACATTACTGTAAACATTTCTACAGGAATTCCCATAGCACGGTAAATTATTCCTGAATAGAAATCTACGTTTGGATATAGTTTACGTTTTACGAAGTAATCATCTTCTAGCGCTTCTCTTTCTAATCCTTTTGCTATATCAAGAATTGGATCTTCAACACCTAAATCACCTAAAACTTCATCAGCTGCTACTTTTATGATTTTTGCTCTAGGGTCGAAATTTTTATAAACACGGTGACCGAATCCCATTAAACGGAATGGATCTTCTTTGTCTTTTGCTTTACCCATGTATTTTTTAGTATCGCCTCCATCTTCTTTGATTGCTTCTAGCATTTCTAAAACAGCTTGGTTTGCTCCACCATGAAGTGGTCCCCAAAGCGCAGAAATACCTGCTGACAATGATGCAAATAAACCTGCATGAGATGAACCTACTATTCTAACTGTAGATGTAGAACAGTTTTGCTCATGATCTGCATGTAATATTAATAGTTTATCTAATGCGTCTACTAATATTGGGTTCATTTTGTAGTCTTCATTAGGTTGTTTAAACATCATTTTTAAGACATTTTCAACATATCCTATAGAACTATCTCCGTAATCTAGAGGAAGTCCTTTTTTCTTACGCATTGTCCAAGCAACTAATACCGGGAATTTTCCTAATATTCTAACAATTGCATTGTACATATCTTCTTCAGAATCTACATTTACTGAAGATGGGTTAAATGCTGTTAGTGCACTTGTTAAAGAAGATAAAACTCCCATTGGGTGAGCTGATTTTGGGAATGCATCTAATATTTTCTTTACATCGTCATCTACAACAGATTGCGCTTTTATATCACTATGGAATTTATCTAGTTGATTTTGTGTTGGTAACTCTCCAAAAATAAGTAAATAAGCAACCTCTAAAAAACTAGCTTTTTCAGCTAATTCTTCAATAGAGTATCCTCTATATCTTAAAATTCCTTTTTCACCATCAAGAAAAGTAATAGCACTTTCACATGAGCCTGTATTTTTGTATCCAGGATCAATTGTTGTTACGCCTCCGGTAACACCACGAAGTGTTTTAATATCGATGGCTACCTCATTTTCTGTTCCAACTATTAACGGAAATTCGTGTTTCTCTCCGTTTATCTCCAAAGTAGCTTTATCTGTCATATTTATTATGTAAAATTTTTAGTTTAATTTTATCTGTATTGAACTTCACAAATTTAAGAAATATATCACGATTTATAAAGCATGTTAACAAAGGTTTTAACAATAATCATATTATTAAAATTGATAAAAAAAAAGCGATTATTAACAATTTAATAACCGCTTCTTTTTGTATGATAGAACTAATTTTTTTATTTGATTTTAAAAGCTTTTTCTTGAGGATAATAAGCTACAGTTCCTAACTCTTCTTGAATACGAAGTAATTGGTTGTATTTTGCCATACGGTCACTACGTGAAGCCGATCCTGTTTTAATTTGACCTGTATTAAGGGCTACAGCTAAATCTGCAATAGTGTTATCTTCAGTCTCTCCTGAACGGTGTGACATTACTGAAGTATAACCAGCATTGTGAGCCATATTAACAGCTGCTATTGTTTCTGTTAAAGTACCTATTTGGTTTACTTTTATTAGTATAGAGTTTGCTATTCCATTTTCTATACCACGTGATAAACGCTCTACATTTGTTACAAATAAATCGTCTCCTACTAGTTGAACTTTATTTCCTATTTTTTCTGTTAGGTATTTCCAACCTTCCCAATCGTTTTCATCCATACCATCTTCTATTGAGATAATAGGATATTTATCTGCTAATTGAGCAAGATAATCAGCTTGTTCTTGGCTAGTTCTTACTTGGCCTTTGTCTCCTTCAAATTTAGTGTAATCGTATTTACCGTCTACATAAAACTCGGCAGATGCACAATCTAAAGCAATCATAATATCATCACCTAATGTATAACCTGCTTTTTCTACTGCTTTTTTTATAGTATCTAGAGCATCTTCAGTTCCTCCTTCTAGGTTTGGTGCAAAACCACCTTCATCACCAACTGCTGTACTTAAACCTCTATCATGAAGTACTTTTTTAAGGTTATGAAAAATTTCAGTTCCCATTTGCATTGCATGCGTAAAGTTTTTTGCTTTTACAGGCATAATCATAAACTCTTGAAACGCAATTGGCGCATCACTATGAGAACCTCCGTTAATGATATTCATCATAGGCACAGGAAGTGTATTGGCTGATACACCACCAACGTATCTATATAAAGGCATTCTTAATTCGTTTGCTGCTGCTTTTGCTGCTGCTAGAGACACGCCTAAAATAGCATTAGCTCCTAACTTTGATTTATTTGGTGTACCGTCCAACTCAATCATAATTTGATCTATTAAGTTTTGTTCAAAAACAGAAACTCCTAATAGTTCTTGAGCTAAAATTGTATTAACATTTTCTACGGCCTTGGCTACACCTTTTCCCATATAAGTATTTCCACCATCTCGCAACTCTACAGCTTCGTGTTCTCCTGTTGATGCTCCTGAAGGAACAGCTGCTCTTCCCATAATACCATTTTCTGTAATCACATCAACTTCTACTGTTGGATTTCCTCTTGAATCTAAAATCTGTCTTGCGTGAATGTTTGTTATAATACTCATTTGTTATTAAAAATTAATTGGTTTTAATTAGTAACAAATTTACAAAATTGTTACTCTAAATAATCTCTACTAATATATTATTATGATTAAATGTTACGATAATGTTTTCGTAATAAAAAAACCTCAAAGAAAATTAAATTTCTTTGAGGTTCTATTACTATTTATTTTTTATGTTATCTATAAACTGGTCAAATAGATAGGATGAATCATGAGGTCCTGGACTAGCTTCTGGATGGTATTGTACCGAGAAACAATTTTTAGATTTCATTTTAATTCCTGCTACTGTTTCATCATTAAGATGTATGTGTGTTATTTCAATATCAGGATGATTTTCTGTCTCTTCTCTATTAATAGCAAATCCATGGTTTTGTGAAGTTATTTCTCCTTTTCCTGTTATCAAGTTTTTTACAGGATGGTTAATACCTCTATGCCCATGATGCATTTTATAAGTAGAAATACCATTTGCTAAAGCTATGACTTGATGTCCTAAACAAATACCAAAAAGTGGTAAATCTCGTTTTATAATTTCTTTAGCTAAATTTTGTGCTTCTACAAGTGGTTCTGGATCTCCAGGACCATTTGATAAAAAGTATCCATCAGGATTCCATGCGCTCATTTCTTCAAATGTTGCATTATAAGGGAATACTTTTATGTAGGCATCACGTTTAGCTAAATTACGTAGAATGTTAGTTTTCACACCTATATCTAAAGCAGCAATCTTGTAAGTCGCATTTTCGTCACCAAAATAATAAGCTTCTTTTGTAGACACTTTAGATGCTAGTTCTAATCCTTTCATTTCAGGAGCAGACTGTAATTGTTCTTTTAAGCTATCTATATCATCTACTTCAGTTGATATTACTGCGTTCATAGCACCATGATCTCTAATATAGCTTACTAAAGCTCTCGTATCAACATCAGATATGGCTAATACGTTATGTTTTTCAAAAAAACTTTCTAGAGATGCATCTGCTGCAGGTCTTGAATAGTTGAAGCTGAAATTTTTACAAATTAACCCTGAAATCTTTACTGAATTAGACTCAACTTCTTCAGTTAAGGTACCATAGTTTCCTATATGGGCATTGGTTGTTACCATTAATTGACCAAAATAAGAAGGATCTGTAAATATTTCTTGATATCCTGTTGTTCCTGTGTTAAAACACACTTCGCCAAAAGCAGTTCCTTTTTTTCCTATAGATTTACCGTGGAAAATTGTACCATCTGCTAGGAGTATTATGGCTTTGTCTCGTTTGTTGTATTTCATTTCTAAAAAAGGGTTTTGCAAAATTGCATAAAAAAAAGGATAAACTAAAATGTTTATCCTTTTTATTACTATAATAAATATGTTTTTATAGTGTTTTTAATTTTCATCTTACTTAAGATTTAAGCGAGTTATAATGAGTATAAATTTTCAAGAAATCACTTAACTCCTTAATATTTAAATCTTTTTCTTTGATGTATGCTTTAATCTCTTTTTCTTTATCAGAGAATAAATTAGATATAACTCTTTTGTTTAGTTTCAGTTTATCTAACTCATTATCCTTATAGATTAGTAAATCTTCACTTAAGTAATATCTGTCATTAGATGTTTTTTCTTGCGTTAAAGGATTGATAGCACCAGGAATTATTTTTGCTTCAAACTCCTTTACTATACTTGTAGATTGATTTTCAGCTAAAACTAAATAGAATTTTCCATTTGAATTTACAGCATCTGAAAGTCTAACCATCTTTTTGTTATTAATAAGAGCGTAATCAACGTCTCTATTATTAAAAACAAATGTTGAATCTTTTGTAAAAGATGACACAAAAACACCTCTTTGGGCATCATAATTACCTTTTGGCACTTTATAAGCGTCTCCTTTTTTAGTATATAATATTACTTTATTGTCACTTCCTTCAAATGCAAAAGGAGTTCCATCTACAATGTTTCTTTTTCCTAATGGTGGCAACCAACTACCTCTTGAATTTAATGCATTCATGGTTTCACCAAATGAATTAGACTGCAGGCTTTGTCCTACAGGCGCTTGCCCATGTTGAGCAAATAGCGCTTGGCTAGAAACTAAAATACATAGGATAGCTAAAATTTTTTTAATCATAATAATTATATTTTCTTTTTTTGTGGAATGCTAAAATTAAAAAAAAAGGTGAACCTTATGGCTCACCTTTTCTTAAAAAAAACTTAATTTTATTCTTCTTCGTTTGAAGCTTTAGTTTCTGCTACTGGAGCAGCTGCTGGTTTAGAACCACCTCTTCTACTTCTACGAGTTGTTTTCTTTTTCGCTTTACCAGCATTATAGATCTCGTTGTAATCAACTAATTCTATCATTGCCATATCAGCGTTATCACCTAGACGATTTCCTAACTTAATAATTCTAGTATATCCGCCTGGACGATCACCTACTTTAGGAGCAACATCTCTAAACAATTCAGCAACAGCTTCTTTTTGTCTTAAACGAGACATAACAATACGTCTGTTATGTGTTGTATCTTCTTTAGACTTTGTTACTAAAGGCTCTACAAATTGCTTTAAGGCTTTTGCTTTTGCTACTGTAGTGTTAATACGCTTGTGCTCTATTAAAGAACAAGCCATATTAGCTAACATTGCTTTTCTGTGAGCTGTTTTTCTACCTAAATGGTTTACTTTTTTTCCGTGTCTCATGACTTTTGTTTTATCATCTTGCTACCAAACTCGTTAATTTCGAGGAGCAAAATATGATTAATTAATCCTTATCTAATTTATATTTTGATAAATCCATACCGAAATTAAGTCCTTTAACGTTTACAAGCTCTTCAAGCTCTGTTAAAGATTTTTTACCGAAATTACGGAACTTCATTAAATCATTTTTGTTGAATGATACTAAATCACCTAATGTATCTACTTCAGCAGCTTTTAAACAGTTAAGCGCACGCACAGAAAGATCCATGTCAACTAATTTAGTTTTTAATAACTGTCTCATATGTAATGATTCTTCATCATATGTTTCAGTTTGTGCGATTTCATCAGCTTCTAAAGTAATTCTCTCATCAGAGAATAACATAAAGTGGTGAATTAATGTTTTGGCAGCTTCTGTTAAAGCATCTTGAGGATTGATAGAACCATCTGTAATGATTTCGAAAACTAATTTTTCGTAATCTGTCTTTTGCTCTACACGGTAATTCTCAATGCTATACTTAACATTTTTAATTGGTGTATAAATTGAATCAGTAAAAATTGTTCCAATTGGTGCTGAAGCTTTTTTGTTTTCTTCTGCAGGAACATAACCTCTACCTTTTTCAATAGTTAACTCCATATTTATGTTTACTTTAGGATCTAAATTACAGATTACTAAATCTGAATTTAATACTTGAAATCCTGAAATGAACTTTTGGAAATCACCAGCTGTTATTTGCTCTTGTCCAGAAATTGAAATAGATACTGATTCGTTATCTACATCATCAATTTGTCTTTTAAAACGTACTTGTTTTAAGTTTAAGATTATTTCTGTAACATCTTCTACAACACCTGCGATTGTTGAAAACTCATGATCTACACCTTCTATTCTTACTGATGTAATTGCAAAACCTTCTAAAGAAGATAGTAATACTCTACGTAAAGCGTTACCAACTGTTAAACCATAACCTGGTTCTAATGGTCTGAATTCGAATTTACCTTCGAAGTCAGTAGAATCGATCATGATTACTTTGTCTGGTTTTTGAAAATTAAATACTGCCATATTGTTTCTTCGTTTTAATTGTTACTTGGTTGCGCGGTTTATAAGTTTGAAGAAGTACGAATAAACCCTTTGGCCAAATACCAATGTTTTAAATTTATTATTTAGAATATAATTCGACGATGAATTGCTCGTTGATATTTTCTGGAATCTGGATTCTTTGTGGAACTGATACGTAAGTACCTTCTTTTGTTTCGTTGTTGAAAGTAATCCACTCGTAAACATTGCTTGAGTTAGATAATGATCTATCAATAGCTTCTAAAGATTTAGATTTTTCTCTAACACCTACAACATCACCAGCTTTTAATTGGTAAGAAGGGATATTTACTACTTCTCCATTTACAGTAATGTGTCTGTGAGATACTAATTGTCTCGCACCACTTCTTGAAGGAGAAACTCCCATTCTGTATACAACATTATCTAAACGAGATTCACATAATTGAAGTAATACTTCACCTGTAATACCTTGTGCAGCTGTTGCTCTTTTAAACATGTTTCTGAATTGCTTTTCTAATATACCGTAAGTATATTTTGCTTTTTGCTTTTCCATTAACTGGATAGCGTATTCAGATTTTTTTCCACGACGCTTGTTTGCTCCGTGTTGTCCTGGAGGATAGTTTCTTTTTTCAAAAGCTTTATCATCTCCATATATAGCTTCACCAAATTTACGAGCTATTTTAGTTTTAGGACCAGTATATCTTGCCATTTTAAAATTGAATTTAAGAGTGATTATGAATTAAGGTCTTAATCTTATCCTTCGATAATCGTTAATCTCTTGTTATACTTGTTGTTATTTTTTTTCAGTTTGCAAATTTACGTATAAAAAAATTAATATCAACTGTAAAAAACAATTGATATTAATTTTAATAGTCTATAAATTAAACTCTTCTACGTTTTGGAGGGCGACATCCATTATGTGGTAATGGAGTAACATCGATAATTTCTGTTACTTCTATACCTGCATTGTGGATAGAACGAATAGCAGATTCTCTACCATTTCCTGGACCTTTAACATATACCTTTACTTTTTTCAATCCAGCTTCTTGAGCAACTGCTGCTGCATCTTCTGCTGCTAATTGAGCTGCATAAGGAGTGTTCTTTTTAGATCCACGGAATCCCATTTTACCAGCTGAAGACCATGAAATAACGTCTCCTTTTTTGTTAGTAAGTGAGATAATGATATTATTGAAAGAAGCTGTTACGTGAGCTTCTCCAATAGACTCAACTATTACTTTTCGTTTTTTTGTACTTGACTTTGCCATATTATTTTAGTTTCTAGTTGTTAGCTTTTAGTTGTTAGAATCCTAAACATTGCTATTTCAAACAGATTCATCTAACGTCTAAACTCTAATGACTAATGTCTTATTATTTAGTTGCCATTTTTTTGTTAGCAACTGTTTTTCTTCTACCTTTTCTTGTTCTAGAGTTGTTTTTAGTACGTTGACCTCTTAAAGGAAGTCCTGCTCTATGACGAATACCTCTGTAACACCCAATATCCATTAATCGCTTAATGTTTAATTGAGTTTCAGAACGTAATTCACCTTCAATAGTAAATGATCCTACAGCTTCACGAATGTTTCCAATTTCGTCATCTGTCCAATCCTGTACTTTTGTACTTTCATCAACTTTAGCAGTAGCTAAAATTTCTTTTGCTCTACTTCTACCTATTCCATAGATATAAGTAAGGGAGATAACTCCTCTTTTGTTCTTTGGTATGTCTACACCTGCAATTCTTGCCATAATTATCCTTGTCTTTGTTTGAATCTAGGATTCTTTTTGTTTATTACGTAAAGTCTACCTTTTCTACGCACTATTTTACAATCTGCGCTACGTTTTTTTACTGATGCTCTTACTTTCATAGTATTAGTATCTATAGGTTATTCGAGCCTTCGTTAAATCGTAAGGACTCATTTCTAATTTTACTTTATCTCCTGGTAATAATTTTATGTAATGCATACGCATTTTACCAGATATGTGTGCTGTCACAATGTGACCATTTTCTAATTCAACACGAAACATTGCATTTGATAATGCTTCTATAATTGTTCCGTCTTGTTCTATTGCTGCTTGTTTTGCCATAGTATAAGTAATTAAGCTACTGCTTTTCTATTTTTACCAGTTTTCATCAAGCCATCATAATGTCTATTTAACAAGTAAGAGTTTACTTGCTGCATAGTGTCTATTGCAACTCCAACCATAATTAATAGTGATGTTCCACCAAAAAATAAAGCCCAACCTGTTTGCACATTCATTAGCTTTACAATAATTGCTGGGAACACAGCTATAAGCGCTAAAAATATAGATCCAGGTAAAGTAATTTGAGACATTACTTTGTCTAAATATTCAGATGTTTCACTTCCTGGTCTAATTCCAGGTATAAAACCACCACTACGTTTTAAGTCATCTGCCATTTTATTTGTTGGTACTGTAATTGCTGTATAAAAGTATGTAAATACGATTATTAAGAATCCAAATACAATATTGTACCAAAGACCAAATATGTCAGCAAAGTTTGTTTGCATCCATTGTCCTGTTGCAGTCTCTTTTAAGAAAGATGATCCGCCTATTAGACCAGGTACAAACATAATTGCTTGAGCAAAAATGATTGGCATTACACCAGAGGCATTTAGTTTTAAAGGTAAGAATTGTCTTGAACCAAAAACATTTTTCTCATAACCTCCTGATGCAGTTCTTCTAGCATATTGAACAGCTATTTTTCTAACTGCCATTACTAACATAATAGATAGTAAGATAATAACTAACCAAATTACTAATTCTATTACTATAAGCATAACGCTGTTAGTCTCTAATCTAGATGATGCATTTAATAAGAAACTTTGAGGTAAATTAGCAATGATTCCTACCATAATTAATAAAGAGATACCGTTTCCTATTCCTTTATCTGTTATCTTTTCTCCTAACCACATTGCAAATATGGTTCCTGTTATTAAGATTATTACAGATGAAACATAGAAGATACCTCCTTGACCTAATAAAAATGCTGATGTTGGTATTCCTAATGCTGGTAAACTAGCTAAATATCCTGGAGCTTGAACTAAACAAATTGCAATGGTTAACCAACGTGTAATTTGTGTTATTTTCTTTTGTCCACTTGCTCCTTCTTTTTGTAGTTTTTGTAGATATGGTATTGCAATACCCATTAACTGAACTACAATAGATGCTGATATATAAGGCATAATACCTAAAGCAAAAACTGATGCATTAGCAAAAGCACCTCCTGTAAAGGCATTAAGAAGTCCTAAAAGGCCTTCTTCTGTGTTGCCTTGAAGGTTTTCTAATTGCGCTGCATCAATACCTGGTAAAACAACTTGAGCGCCAAAACGGTAAACTAATAACAGACCTAGGGTTACTACGATTCTGTTTCTTAGTTCTTCTATTTTCCAAACATTTTTAATTGTTTCTATAAATTTCATGCGCTTGTCGTGAATTATAATGTTACAGCTTCTCCTCCGGCAGCTTCTATAGCAGCTTTTGCTGAAGCAGTAAATTTATGAGCAGATACTTTTAATTTAGATTTTAATTCGCCTCTTCCTAATATTTTAACTAGGTCATTTTTACCAGCTAATCTTAAAGAAACTAATGTTTCAAAATCTATTGTATCTTTAATTTTATTATCATCAACCAACTGTTGTAAAGTATCAAGGTTTACGCCTTGGTACTCTTTACGGTTAATGTTTGTAAAACCAAATTTTGGAACACGTCTTTGAAGTGGCATTTGTCCTCCTTCAAATCCTATTTTCTTAGAGTAACCAGAACGAGATTTTGCACCTTTGTGACCACGAGTTGCAGTACCACCCTTACCAGATCCTTGACCACGTCCTACTCTTTTTCCTTGATTTTTTACTGAACCTTCTGCAGGTTTTAAATTACTTAAATCCATTTCAGTGTTATATTATTTTGTTTCTTCAACAGAAACTAAATGTGAAACTTTAGCAACCATACCTAAAATATTAGGTGTAGCTTCGTGCTCTTTTACTTGTCCAATCTTTTTAAGACCAAGAGCTTCTAGAGTTCTTTTTTGTCTTTGAGTACGATTGATTGCACTTTTTACTTTTGTTACTTTTATCTTTGCCATCTCTTTTCTTTATTATTAACCTTTAAAAACTTTTTCAAGAGAAATACCTCTATCACGAGCTACTGTTCTTGCGTCTCTTAATTGTAATAATGCATCAAAGGTTGCTTTTACAACGTTGTGTGGGTTTGATGATCCTTGAGATTTAGATAATACATCATGTACACCTACTGCTTCTAATACTGTTCTTACAGCACCACCAGCAATTACTCCTGTACCAGGAGCTGCAGGAATGATGTTTACTCTTGCTCCACCAAATTTACCTTTTTGTTCGTGTGGTAATGTTCCTTTTACGATAGGAATTCTTACTAAATTTTTCTTTGCATCTTCAACTGCTTTTGCAATTGCGCTAGCAACATCTTTAGATTTTCCTAAACCGTGACCTACTACACCTGCTTCATCACCAACTACAACGATAGCTGAAAATCCGAAGGCTCTACCACCTTTTGTTACTTTTGTAACTCTTTGTACACCAACTAAACGATCTTTAAGATCTAATCCACTTGGTTTTACTAGTTCTGCACTTTTATATTTTTGATACATAATTTCTTAAAATTTAAGTCCTGCTTCTCTAGCTCCTTCGGCTAATGATTTAACACGTCCATGATATAAATAACCTCCTCTATCAAAAGAGATTGTTTCAATTCCTGCCTTAAGAGCTTTTTCAGCAACAGATTTACCTACTAGTGCAGCTATTTCTGATTTTGTCCCTTTTGCAGAGCTAATATCTTTGTCTCTTGAAGATGATGAACTGATTGTTTTACCAGTAACATCATCAACAATTTGAGCATAAATTTCTTTATTACTTCTAAAAACAGATAGTCTTGGTCTAGATTCAGTTCCTGAAACTATTTTACGAACTCTGTTTTTTATTCTTAATCTTCTTTCGTTCTTTGTTAATGCCATAACTTACTTATTAAGCTGATTTACCTGCTTTTCTTCTAATTTCTTCACCAACAAACTTAACTCCTTTTCCTTTGTAAGGTTCTGGTTTTCTAAAGCCACGTATTTTTGCAGCTACTTGACCTACAAGTTGTTTGTCATGAGATGTTAATTTTACTATTGGGTTCTTACCTTTATCAGATACTGTTTCTACCTTGATTTCAGGAGCTAAATCAATAATAATGTTATGAGAAAAACCTAAAGCCAAATCTAATTTTTGTCCTTGGTTACTTGCTCTATATCCAACACCTACTAGTTCTAATTCTTTAGTCCATCCGTTAGATACACCATGAATCATATTTGCAACTAATGCTCTATAAAGACCGTGTTTAGATTTTTCTTCTTTCTTTTCAGAAGAACGTTCTACTATTACATTTCCTTCTTCAACTTTTACTGATACTGAAGAAAATTCTTGAGTTAATTCACCTAATTTACCTTTTACAGTAATTACATTGTCTTTAACTTCTACTGTAACTCCTTCTGGAATTGCTACTGGGTTATTACCTATTCTTGACATGTTCTTTCTGCTTTAAATTAGTAAACGTAACACAATACTTCACCACCTACATTTTCTCTTTGAGCTTGTTTACCTGTCATTACACCGTGAGATGTAGAAACTATGGCAATACCAAGACCATTAAGGATTCTAGGTAAGTCTTTTGAACTTGCATACTTACGTAAACCTGGTTTACTTATTCTTTGAATTTTCTTAATTACAGATTCTTTTGTTTCCTTGTTGTACTTAAGAGCTATTTTAATAGTTCCTTGTACTGTGTTGTCTTCGAATTTGTAACTTAAAATATATCCTTGGTCGAATAATATTTTAGTGATTTCTTTTTTAAGATTAGATGCAGGTATCTCTACTACTCTGTGATTAGCACGTACTGCGTTTCTAATTCTTGTTAGATAATCCGCTATTGGATCTGTGTACATAGTTATTAATTTGCGGTAACGGTTTTTAACAATGTTTGCTAAACCTGAAACCAGTTTATAAATATTTAATTTTTTACCAGCTGGCTTTTTTAACACCAGGTATTAACCCTTTGTTTGCCATTTCTCTGAACATAACACGTGAAATACCAAAAGTTCTCATGTAACCTTTAGGTCTTCCTGTTAATTTACAACGGTTGTGCATACGTACAGGTGAAGCGTTTTTTGGTAACTTTTGTAATGCTTCGTAATCTCCAGCTTCTTTTAAAGCTTTACGTTTTTCAGCATACTTTGCTACTGTTTTAGCTCTTTTTACCTCACGGGCTTTCATTGATTCTTTAGCCATATCTTAATTCTTTTGGAATGGTAATCCTAATTGTGTTAATAATGATTTTGCTTCTTTATCAGTTTCAGCAGTAGTTACAAATGTAATATCCATACCTGAAATTTTGTTTACCTTATCGATATCAATTTCTGGGAATATAATTTGTTCTGTAATTCCTAAATTGTAATTACCTCTACCATCAAAACCAGTCGCTTTAATTCCATTAAAATCTCTTACACGTGGTAATGCTGAAGTTATTAAACGATCTAAAAATTCATACATTCTTTCTCCACGTAAAGTTACTTTTGCTCCAATTGGCATGCCTTTACGTAATTTAAAAGATGCAACGTCTTTTTTAGATATTGTTGCTATAGCTTTTTGTCCTGTTATCGTTGTTAATTCATCAACAGCGTGATCAATTAATTTTTTGTCTGCTACTGCAGCACCTACACCTCTAGATAATACTATCTTTTGCAATTTAGGTACTTGCATTACATTTTGATAACCAAATTCGTCTGTTAGAGCAGCAATTACTTTGCTTTTGTACTCTTCTTTAAGTCTCGGTGTATATGCCATAACTATATTACTTCATTAGATTTTTTAGAAAATCTCACTTTCTTATCGCCTTCCATTCTGTATCCTACTCTTGTTTCTTCTCCTTTTGAAGTAAGTAATGATAAGTTTGATACGTGAATAGCCGCTTCTTTTTCTACGATTCCACCTTGAGGGTTTTG
Organism: Corallibacter sp.; assembly: GCF_048381695.1. Taxonomy (NCBI): domain Bacteria; kingdom Pseudomonadati; phylum Bacteroidota; class Flavobacteriia; order Flavobacteriales; family Flavobacteriaceae; genus Corallibacter; species Corallibacter sp. The sequence goes on from NZ_JBLXHI010000002.1 coordinate 32,803, forward strand.
TGCACTTGGTTTAGTATGTTTCTTAACCATGTTGATTCCCTCAACAATCGCTTTGTTCTTATCTTTTAATACTTGTAAAACTTTACCTTCAGATCCTTTGTGATCTCCAGCTATAACTTTTACTGTATCTCCTGATTTTATTTTAAGCTTTGTCATTTTTTTAGTCATTAAAGCACTTCAGGTGCTAATGATACAATTTTCATGAATTGTTTATCACGAAGTTCTCTTGCAACAGGACCAAAAACACGTGTTCCTCTCATCTCACCTGTTGGGTTTAATAAAACACATGCGTTATCGTCAAATCTAATGTAAGATCCGTCTGGTCTTCTTACTTCTTTTACAGTACGAACTACTACTGCTGTAGAAACAGCTCCTTTTTTAATGTTTCCATTAGGAGTTGCATCTTTTACAGAGACAACTATTTTGTCTCCTACAGAAGCGTATCGTCTTTTAGTACCACCTAGAACACGTATTGTTAATACTTCTTTAGCTCCAGTGTTATCAGCTACTTTTAATCTTGATTCTGTCTGTACCATAATTACTTCGCTCTTTCAATTATTTCAACTAATCTCCAACATTTAGATTTACTTAAAGGTCTTGTTTCCATGATCTTTACAGTATCTCCAATGTTACAATCGTTTGTTTCATCGTGTGCAACGTATTTCTTTGTTTTTAACACGAATTTTCCATACATAGGATGTTTTACTTTCTTAACTTCAGATACCACAATTGATTTCTGCATTTTGTTACTAGTAACAATTCCTATACGTTCTTTTCTTAAATTTCTTGTTTCCATCTTTATGCAGAATTATTGTATTTCTCTTTTAGTTAATTCTGTCGCAATTCTAGCTACAGTTCTTCTTGCAGAACGTATTTGAATTGGATTCTCTAGAGGAGAAATTGCGTGAGCCATTTTCATTTCAGAATAGCTCTTTTTTGTCTCACTAAGTTTTTCTTGTAACTCAGCTACAGATAATTCTTTAATTTCTGATTGTTTCATAATATCAAATAAATTATGCTTCGTAATCTCTAGCAATTATAAACTTTGTTTTTACAGGTAATTTTTGAGCTGCTAAACGTAATGCTTCTTTAGCTACGTCTAAAGGAACACCACCAACTTCAAATAATATTCTTCCTGGCTTTACAACGGCTGCCCAATACTCAACAGCACCTTTTCCTTTACCCATACGTACTTCAAGAGGTTTCTTTGTAATTGGCTTATCTGGGAAAATTTTAATCCAGATAGATCCTTCTCTTTTCATGTAACGTGTAGCGGCAATACGAGCTGCTTCAATTTGACGAGCTGTAATAAAACAAGAGTCTAATGATTTTATTCCAAAAGTTCCGCTTGATAATCTATGCCCTCTTCCGGCATTTCCTTTCATGCGCCCTTTTTGTTGCTTACGAAATTTTGTTCTTTTCGGCTGTAACATGTCTTCTTTTCTTTAAAAAATTACTTTCTACGACGAGGTTTATTGTTTCCTCCACGTCCACCTTTTCCTTGCTTCTTAGATAGACCAACAAGCGGAGAAAGTTCTCTTTTACCATATACTTCACCTTTCATGATCCATACTTTTACACCTAATCTACCATAAGTAGTATGTGCTTCTACTAAAGCATAGTCAATATCGGCTCTAAATGTTGACAAAGGAATACGTCCTTCTTTATAGTGTTCACTACGTGCCATTTCAGCACCATTTAAACGACCACTAATTTGAATTTTTATTCCTTCAGCATTCATTCGCATTGTTGCAGCGATAGCCATTTTTATTGCACGTCTGTAAGAAATTCTATTTTCTATTTGACGAGCAATACTTGCTGCTACTAAATGCGCATCAAGTTCAGGTCTTTTAATTTCAAATATGTTTATTTGAACTTCTTTACCAGTAATTTTCTTAAGCTCTTCTTTTAACTTGTCTACCTCTTGTCCACCTTTTCCGATAATGATACCAGGTCTAGCAGTAGTGATAGTAACGGTTACAAGTTTAAGAGTTCTTTCGATAATTACTCTTGAAACACTAGCTTTAGATAGACGTACGTGAACGTACTTTCTGATCTTATCGTCTTCGGCAAGTTTATCACCATAATCGTTTCCTCCGAACCAGTTAGATTCCCATCCTCTGATAATTCCTAAGCGATTTCCGATTGGATTTGTTTTTTGTCCCATATCTCTATCTTAACTTTGTGTATTATTGTTAGCTCCAACCACTAATGTTACGTGGTTTGAACGTTTTCTTATTCTGTGTGCACGACCTTGCGGTGCTGGACGCAATCTTTTTAACATTGCCCCACCATCAACTCGTATTTCTTTTACAAATAATTCAGCTTCTTCAATACTTGCATCTTCGTTTTTAGCTTGCCAGTTTGCAATTGCAGATAATAACAATTTCTCTAAACGATTTGAAGCTTCTTTTTGACTGAATTTCAAAATATTAAGCGCTTTCTCTACGCGTTCACCTCTTACTAAATCGGCTACTAAACGCATTTTTCTTGGTGATGTAGGACAGTTATTAAGTTTTGCAAAAGCTACTTGTTTTTTTGCTTCCTTAATAGCGTCTGCCATTTGTTTTTTACGACTTCCCATAGCTTACTACTTTTTACCTTTGTTTTTAGCACCCGCATGACCTCTAAAAGATCTTGTTGGTGAAAATTCTCCTAATTTATGTCCTACCATGTTTTCAGTTACATAAACAGGTACAAATTGACGACCGTTATGCACTGCAATTGTTTGACCAACAAAATCTGGAGTAATCATACTTGCTCTTGACCAAGTTTTGATTACTGTTTTCTTGTTAGCTTCAACATTGGCAGCTACTTTTTTCTCTAATTTATAATGAACGTAAGGTCCTTTTTTTAATGATCTTGCCATGATTTATTATTTCTTTCTACGTTCTACAATATACTTATTACTCGCTTTTGTTTTAGAACGGGTTCTATAACCTTTAGCAGGTACACCATTTCTAGAACGTGGGTGACCTCCAGAAGATCTTCCTTCACCACCACCCATTGGATGATCAACAGGGTTCATAACTACTGGTCTAGTACGAGGTCTTCTTCCTAACCATCTTGTTCTACCAGCTTTACCTGACACTAACAATTGATGATCTGAATTTGATACAACTCCTACTGTCGCCATACAAGTCACTAATATTAAACGAGTTTCTCCTGATGGTAATTTTACAGTTGCAAATTTACCGTCTCTCGCCATTAATTGAGCAAAAGCACCTGCACTACGAGCCATAACTGCTCCTTGCCCAGGACGTAACTCAACACAAGATATTATAGTTCCTAAAGGAATTTTGCTTAATGGCATTGCATTACCTATTTCAGTTGTTGCTCCTTCTCCAGAAACAACTGTCTGACCTACCTGCAAACCGTTTTGAGCAATGATATAACGCTTCTCACCATCTTGATAGTTTAAAAGCGCAATAAATGCTGTTCTATTTGGATCGTACTCAATAGACTTAACTTCTGCTGGAATTCCAGTTTTGTTACGCTTGAAATCGATAATACGATATCTCTTCTTATGACCACCACCTTTGTAGCGCATAGTCATTTTTCCTTGACTGTTTCTACCACCAGACCTTTTTTTCGGAGCTAATAAACTTTTCTCCGGCTTATCAGTAGTAATGGCGTCAAATCCATTTACTACTCTAAATCGCTGTCCTGGTGTGATTGGTTTTAATTTTCTTACTGACATTTGTCTTTAATTACATGTTAGTGTATAAATCAATCATTTCACCTTCCGCCAGTTGTACAATTGCTTTTTTAACTGCATTTGTTTTACCATGCTGAATACCTGTTTTTGTATAACGGGTTCTTCTATCTGGACGGACATTTATAGTACGAACTTTTTCAACAGAAACACCATAAGCAGCTTCAACTGCTTTTTTTATTTCTACCTTGTTCGCCTTTGTATTCACTTGAAATGTATAGCTATTCAACAACTCACTTTGAGTTGTAGCTTTTTCTGTGATTATAGGTTTAATTAAGATACTCATGGTCTTCTTATTTACTTAAATTCGTTTCAATTTCTTCTAAAGAGCTCTCTAAAAGCACAACACTATTTGCGTTTAATATTTTGTAAGTGTTTAATTGTGAATTACTTACAACTTCAGAGCTTTTTAAATTGCGTGACGACAAATATACATTATTATTTGACGCACCCAACACAAAGAGAGATTTTTTATTTTCTAAATCTAAAGCCTTTAAAATAGCTGTGAAATTTTTTGTCTTTGGAGTATCAAAATTAAAATCTTCTAATACAACAATTGAGTTTTCATTAGCTTTGATTGTTAAGGCAGATTTTCTAGCTAATCGCTTTACGTTTTTGTTAAGCTTGAAGCTGTAGTTTCTTGGTCTTGGTCCGAACATACGTCCACCACCTTTGAATACTCCAGACTTAATGCTTCCTGCTCTAGCTGTTCCTGTTCCTTTTTGTTTTTTAATCTTACGTGTACTACCAGCTATCTCTGCTCTTTCTTTAGATTTGTGAGTACCTTGTCTTTGGTTTGCTAAATATTGTTTAACATCCAAGTACACTGCATGATTATTAGGCTCAATAGCAAATACATCTTTAGAAAGGTCTACCTTTCTACCTGTATCTTTTCCGTTTATATCTAAAACTGCTACTTTCATTACTTTCTAATAATTACATAAGCGTTTTTGTGTCCAGGAACACATCCCTTAACAACTAGTAAGTTCTTTTCTGGAACTACTTTTAAAACTCTTAAATTTTCAACTTTCACTTTTTCACCACCCATTCTTCCTGCCATGCGCATTCCTTTGAATACACGTGCTGGATAAGACGCAGCTCCAATTGATCCTGGTGCTCTTAAACGGTTATGCTGACCGTGAGTAGCTTGACCTACACCACCAAATCCATGACGTTTAACAACTCCTTGGAATCCTTTTCCTTTTGATGTTCCTGAAACATCAACAAACTCACCTTCTACAAAGTGCTCTACAGTGATTGCATCACCTAATTTGTACTCCGCATCAAAACCTTTAAATTCAACGATTTTGCGTTTTACAGAAGTTCCTGCTTTTTTAGCGTGACCTAAGTCTGCTTTAGTAGCACTTTTTTCTGTCGCGTCATCGAAACCTAATTGAACAGCATTATAGCCATCAACTTCTTCAGTTCTGACTTGGGTAACGATACATGGACCTGCTTCGATTACTGTACATGGAATGTTTTTTCCATTTTCATCGAAAATGCTGGTCATACCGATTTTTTTTCCAATTAACCCAGACATATTTATTTATTTAATTATTAATTTATTTATTAAAACTCAAGGCTGAAAAATACGTTTCAGCCTTGAATTGTATTTTATCCGTTTTTCCACAACCTTCGTTGAGGACATGTTTACATCTAATTAAAACTAGATGCTTTATAAGTGCCTTACACTTTGATCTCTACTTCTACACCACTTGGCAACTCTAATTTCATAAGAGCGTCAATTGTTTTAGAAGATGAAGAATAGATATCTAATAATCTCTTATAAGAGCTTAATTGAAACTGTTCTCTTGACTTCTTATTTACGTGTGGTGAACGTAATACAGTGAAAATCTTTTTGTGTGTTGGTAAAGGAATTGGACCTGTTACAACAGCACCAGTACTTTTTACTGTTTTTACAATCTTATCAGCAGACTTATCAACTAAATTATGATCGTAAGACTTTAATTTTATTCTGATTTTTTGACTCATTTCTTTTAGGTATTAAGCTTCTACGCCTTTTGCTGCTTTAATTACTTCTTCAGATATGTTTGAAGGAGTTTCAGCATAGTGTGAAAATTCCATTGTTGATGTCGCACGTCCAGATGATAATGTTCTTAATGTTGTTACATATCCAAACATTTCTGATAAAGGAACTATTGCTTTTACTGTTTTTGCTCCAGCTCTATCTCCCATGTCACTTACTTGTCCTCTACGACGGTTAAGGTCTCCTACGATATCACCCATGTTTTCTTCTGGTGTGATAACTTCTAACTTCATCATTGGCTCCATAATAACAGCTTTTGCAGCTTTTGCAGCAGCTTTGAAACCTAATTTTGCAGCTAATTCGAAAGATAGTTGATCAGAATCTACATCGTGATATGAACCATCTGTTAATGTAACTTTCATAGCATCAACTTCGTATCCTGCTAAAGGACCGTTTTGCATTGCCATTTTAAATCCTTTCTCAATTGAAGGGATAAATTCTTTAGGAACGTTACCACCTTTAATTTCAGAAATAAACTCTAATCCTTCTTTTCCTTCTTCTGCAGGTTCAAGAGTAAATACAATATCTGCGAATTTTCCACGTCCACCAGATTGTTTTTTGTAAACTTCTCTGTGTTCTGCACGTCTCATGATAGCTTCTTTGTACTCTACTTGAGGTTGACCTTGACTTACTTCAACCTTAAATTCTCTTTTAAGACGATCAACAATGATATCTAAGTGAAGCTCACCCATTCCTGATATAATTGTTTGACCTGAAGCTTCATCAGTTCTAACTGTAAACGTTGGATCTTCTTCAGCTAGTTTACCTAAAGCCATACCTAGTTTATCAACATCAGCTTTAGTTTTAGGCTCAACTGCGATACCAATTACCGGATCAGGGAAATCCATAGATTCTAATACAATTGGATTTTTCTCATCAGACATAGTATCACCAGTCTTGATATCTTTAAATCCTACTGCTGCACCTATATCTCCAGCTTCGATAAAATCGATAGCGTTTTGTTTGTTAGAGTGCATTTGATAGATTCTAGAAATACGTTCTTTTTTTCCTGAACGGTTATTTAAAATGTAAGAACCAGCATCTAAACGTCCTGAATAAGCGCGGAAGAATGCTAAACGCCCTACGAAAGGATCTGTTGCAATTTTAAATGCTAAAGCAGAAAATGGTGCTTTTGCATCTGGCTTACGAGACTCTTCTGCTCCTGTAACAGGATTTGTTCCTACAATATTATCTCTATCTAAAGGTGATGGTAAGTAACGACATACCGCATCTAATAAGAATTGAACACCTTTATTTTTGAAAGAAGAACCACATATCATTGGTATGATAGCCATATCCATTACAGCAGCTCTAAGTGCAGCGTGCACTTCTTCTTCTGTAATAGAATCTTCATCTTCCATGAATTTTTCTAATAAGTTTTCATCGTAAGTTGCTACTTCCTCGATTAATAACGCTCTGTATTTACGAGCTTCTTCTTTTAAATCATCAGGAATTTCAACTACGTCAAATGTAGAACCATAGTTATCATCATGCCATACAATAGCTCTGTTTTTAACTAAATCTACAATACCTTTAAAATCAGCTTCATCACCGATATTTAATACGATTGGCACTGCATTAGACTTTAACATGTCTTTTACTTGCTGACAAACAGCAAGGAAATTAGACCCTTGACGGTCCATTTTGTTAACGAAACCAATACGAGGTACTTTATAGTTATCTGCAAGTCTCCAGTTAGTTTCTGATTGCGGCTCAACACCATCAACAGCACTAAATAAGAATACTAAACCATCTAATACACGTAATGATCTATTTACTTCTACAGTAAAATCAACGTGACCTGGAGTATCAATAATATTAAAGTGATATCCTTTTGTATCAGGAGTAGGTTGCGCATTCTCTAAAGGAAACTGCCATGTACAAGTAGTTGCAGCAGAAGTAATTGTAATACCTCTTTCTGCTTCTTGCTCCATCCAGTCCATTGTAGAAGCTCCATCATGAACTTCACCAATTTTATGCGAAACACCTGTATAAAAAAGAATACGCTCTGTTGTTGTCGTTTTCCCTGCATCAATATGTGCAGCAATACCTATATTTCTTGTGTATTTTAAATCTCTTGCCATGTCTTATTAAAATCTAAAGTGAGAGAATGCTTTATTTGCCTCTGCCATTTTATGTGTATCTACACGCTTTTTAACTGCTGCTCCTTCTTCTTTAGCTGCTGCTAAAATTTCTGAAGCTAGTCTTTGAGCCATAGATTTTTCATTTCTTTTTCTTGAAAAGCTAATCAACCATTTCATAGCTGTTGAAACTTTTCTGTCTGGACGAATTTGCATTGGAATCTGGAATGTTGCACCACCTACACGACGACTACGTACTTCTACGTGAGGCATCACATTAGATAAAGCATCTTTCCACAACTCTAAAGCTGTTTTTTCTTCGTCAGTTTTCTTTTGTTCTACAATATCAATTGCATCATAAAACACTTTGAAAGCCACAGACTTTTTACCATCCCACATCATCATGTTTACAAAACGAGTCACTAACTGATCGTTAAAACGTGGATCTGGCAAAAGCGGTCTTTTTTTCGCTTGTCTTTTTCTCATGTCTTCTTCTTAAAGTTTTTTAAAATTACTTTTTAGGGCGTTTTGCACCATACTTAGATCTACGTTGTGTTCTACCTGCAACACCTGCTGTGTCTAAAGCACCACGAACGATGTGATATCTAACTCCTGGTAAATCTTTTACCCTTCCACCTCTAACCAATACTATCGAGTGCTCTTGTAAATTGTGACCTTCTCCTGGGATGTACGCGTTCACTTCCTTACCGTTTGTCAACCTTACCCTTGCAACTTTACGCATTGCCGAGTTTGGTTTTTTAGGTGTTGTAGTGTAAACACGAGTACACACTCCACGTCTTTGTGGACACGAATCTAAAGCAGCCGATTTACTCTTCTTGGTTATTTTGGCTCTTCCTTTTCGTACTAATTGTGAAATTGTTGGCATAAATTTTCTATATTATTTTACTAATACCTCTTCTAGAGGGCTGCAAAGGTAGAAATAAATTTGAATTTTTCAAATGTAAACACATTAATTTTCAACTGTTTTTAAAAATATTATATCCTCACATATAATAAATGTACTTTTTGCGTTAGTTTTACAAATTAAACAGTTACGACATTGTGAATAAATCACTGCTTCTATTCTTCATTATCAATTTATACTTTTCCTTTTCTACTAAAGCTCAAGATTTACAGCTACAAGTTATAGGCAATAATGAAATAGAAACAAAAATTATTGATTCAGTTTCTTACAACAAATACCATAAAGATTTTTCATCTATAAAAGCAGAAGTAGATTCATTAAAAAATAAGTTTTTAAAAATAGGCTACCTTAATTCTTTTGTTCAAAACATAAATAAAGAAAATGACTTGTTTTAACGCTACGCTTTATTTAAAAAAAATACAATAATCTACATATTAAGTATAATGAAAACATCATACCTAAATCCATCTTAAAGTCTATTACAAAAAATATTAATGATGGTTATTTTGTAATTCCCATAGAAGCTACAGAAGAAACGTTATCTCATATTAACTTAAAACTCTCTGAAAACGGACAACCTTTTAACAGAATTAAATTATCAAACATAATCATTAATGAGGACAATATTGAAGCCTCATTATTTGTATCTCAAAAACAAAAAACAAGAACCATTGATGAAATTATAGTAAAAGGTTATGAAAGATTTCCAAATCATATTTGAAGTATTTTTTAAAATTAAAACAGATGACGTTTTTAATTTATCTGCAATAAAAAGAAAAACACTTCAGTTTGAGAATCTAAAATTTGCTAACCAGTTAAAAGATCCTGAAGTTCTTTTTACAGAAGACTCAACAACCTTGTATCTATATATTGATAAAATTAAAAGCAACTCTTTCGATGGTTTTTAGGTTTTGGCACAAACGAAGAAACTAGCAAATTAGAATTTAACGGATATCTAAATTTAAGCTTGCTCAACAATCTAAATTATGGTGAGCGTTTAAACATCATTTACAAGAGCGATGAGAACGACCAAAAAACTTTTAACGCGAACATAAATATACCTTACCTATTTGGGTCTCCAATTGGCACCGAAGCAGAATTAAATATCTTCAAAAAGATTCAACATTTTCAACAGTAAATCAAAACATTTATATCAACTACCAATTAAACACAAAAAACAAACTTTCTCTTGGCGTTAACACAACACAATCTGAAAACTTACTAAGCGAGCAAAACAGCATAGCTTCTATTAAAGATTATTCAAAAACTCTTTATAGCTTAAGATATGAATACGTTAAAATAAAAAATAATAATCGCTTATTTCCTGTAAAATCATTATTTGATATTGAAGTTGGTACTGGAAAACGTGAATTTGAAACAATTTCTGAAAATCAAACACAAGTAAGTTTCAACACATTTAACATTTTTGAATTAAATTCAAAAACAGTGCTTACATAAGATTAAATAGCTTTAACTTATTTTCTAATACCTTTTTAGAAAACGAGCTTATTCGCTTTGGTGGCATCAACTCAATTAGAGGTTTTGAAGAAAACAGCCTCACGGCTTCACTTTTGGCTTAATAAACACCGAGTACAGATACACCTTAAGCAACAACATATACATACACAGCATTGTAGATTTTTCATATTTTGAAAACAAATTAATAAATCAAAAAGAAAACTCTACGGTTTTGGACTAGATTTGGAATATTAACCAAAGCTGGTTTATTAAAATTCAACTATGCAAATGGTAAAAGTGAGAACCAAAAATTTAAACTTTCCAACTCACAAATTCACTTAAGTTTATCAGCAGTTTTTAGATATAATAATGCTTCAAAAGCTTTTTTTTGAAAAAAATTAAAATTTTAACCAATTATTATTGTTTAATTAACTTTTTATTATGATTTTTGGCGTAGACTAATTCAAATAAAATATAAAATGAAAACAAAGTTTAGTGGAATTTTAACGCTATTCCTAGCGTTTGTTGTGCAATTCACGTTTGCACAAGAAAAAACAATTTCAGGAACTATATCCGATGAAAACGGATTACCACTTCCTGGGGTTAATATTATTGTTAAAGGTACGACTAACGGTACACAAACAGACTTTGATGGAAACTATTCCATTTCTGCTAGTGTAGGCGATGTACTATCTTATTCTTTTGTTGGTTACACAAGTAAAGAAATGACAGTAGGTGCATCAAACACTATTAGTTTTGGTTTAGAGCCAGATGTTCAAGCTATTGATGAAGTTGTAATTACAGCTTTAGGTGTAGAACGTAAGGCTGACGAGTTAACATCGGCTTCTAAAGTAGTAAAGTCTGAAGAGTTAACTCAAGCGTCAAACCCTAACGTTGTACAAAGTTTAACAGGTAAAGTTTCTGGACTTCAAATTAATACCACTAATAACGGTGTTAATCAAACAACAAGAATTGTATTGAGAGGTAACAGATCTTTAACTGGTAACAACGAAGCTTTAATTGTAATTGATGGTATTATATCTAGCGCTAATACGTTAGCTAGTTTAGCTCCAGAGATTATTGCGTCTACAAACGTAATTAAAGGTGCTGGTGGTAGTGCTCTTTATGGATCTCAAGGTGCAAACGGTGTTATCATTGTTACAACAAAATCAGGAAATACTGGTGGTAAGCTAGAAGTTGCTGTAAATTCATCTGTTTCTTTTGAAGAAGTTTCTTTTGTTCCAGAAAGACAAACTAAATATGGTCAAGGATGGAACGGTGTTCATACATCATATGAAAATGGTGGTTGGGGACCTGAGTTTGATGGTACTTTACAACCTGTAGGTTTACCTCAAGCTAATGGATCTTATATCATGGCTCCTTACACTGGAGATAGTGATAATATTAAAGAATTCTTTAAAACTGGTACTATCCTTCAAAACGGTGTTTCTATTTCTGCTGGAGATAGAGATGGTAACGTTTTATTATCTGTTAACAAACAAAACACTGATTTCGTTGTTGAGGGAGATGAATTAGATAGAACAACTGTTTTATTAAAAGCTAGTAAGCGAGTAGGAAAATGGTTTGTTGGTGGTAACGTTACTTACAACACTGCAAGTACTGAAACTACAACTTCAAACTTATTTACTGAATTATTACAAACTGCTTCAAACGTTCCTGTTGAAATGTTTGAAAACTCTGGAAACGAAGGACACTGGACTTCTTACTACAGAAACCCATATTGGATGAGAGATAATATCAGAAACTTTAACAGATCTGACCGTTTTAACGGTATTTTAAATGTTAAGTATGATATTAACGACAACATCAACATCGTAAACAATGCTAGTGTTAGAACATTTAGATCTTACGCTATGAGCTATACTAATGGATACGTTGATAACAACGGTGTAGGTGGTGGAGATCACTCAACTGTTTCTACTTTTGGTCAAACAAACAGTGAGTCTAGAGATATCTATAACGATTTATTAATCAATTTTGATTACATGTTAACTGATGATATTAACTTAAAAGCTATCATTGGTAACAACATTCAAGATAACATGTCTACAGCTACAGCTGTTTCTGGAAGTAACTTAACAATCCCTGGATACTACAACATTAGTAACGTAACAGGTATTCCTAATACATCTAACAGCTTTTTTAGAGACAGAAGAGTTTCTTTATTTGGAAGCATCAATTTAGGATATAAAGATTATTTATTCTTAGACGTTACAGGTCGTAATGACTGGACATCAAGATTAAAGAAAGAAAACAATTCTTTCTTCTATCCTAAAGTAGGTCTTTCTTTTGTTCCTACTAAAGCATTTGACATCAGTGGAGATGTTTTATCTTATGCAAAAATATCTGCTAACTGGGCTAAAGTTGGTAATGACAGAGTTGGTGTATACCAAATTAACTCAACTTTAAACCAAGCAACAGGTTATCCATTTAGTACTTTAAACTCTTTTGTTTTAGATCAATCAATTGCTGATCCAGATTTAGTAAATGAGTTTATCGAGTCTTACGAATTAAACGTTAATTTAGGATTCTTTAAAGGAGATCGTGTAACTTTAGATTTCTCTATCTATGAGTCTAAAAACACAGATTTAGTAACAGCTATTAGTACATCAGCTGCAACAGGGTTAACAAACTCTACAATTAACGTTGCATCTTCTACAACTAGTGGTTATGAAATTGATTTAGGTTTAACTCCATTCAGAACAGATAACTTCAGATGGGATCTTAACTTAAACTACTCTACTAACGAAACTATTATTGATAAAGTTTCTGACAACTCAAATGAGGTTGCTTTAGCATCATTTGCTGACGTAGGTATTTTCGCTACTGAAGGAGAAGAGTTCCCACTTATTAAAGGTACTGCTTATGAGAGAGATCCTCAAGGAAGAGTATTAATAGACCCAGATACAGGTAACCCTATTAAAACTTCTGAATTTAAAGTATTAGGAAAATCAACTCCTGACTATATTTTAGGTTTAAGTACTTCTGTTGAGTACAAAGGTTTAAGATTAGCTGCTGTTATGGATTACAGAACAGGTCACCAATTCTGGGCTGGAACTAAAGACTGGTTATCTTGGTCAGGACACTTAGTAGAATCTGCTCAAGGTGGTCGTAGAGGATTTATTTTCCCTAATTCAGCAATTGAAACTTCTCCTGGAGTATACGAAGCTAACACAAGTGTAATCACTGGTGGTACTACATACGCTAACTATTTAGATTATTTCTCAAATGAGTATAGAGATGTAACTGAAAACTTTGTTTTAGATGCTACTGCATTTAAAGTTAGAGAGCTTTCATTAAGCTATGCTTTCAATAAAGAAATGTTGAAAAATGTTGGTTTAACTAGTTTAAGATTAGGTGTTAATGCGAGAAACCCTTTCATCGTATTACCTAAAGAAAATAGAGGTTATGCAGATCCAGAAATCGGAAGAAGTTCTGGAAATGATCAAGGTCTTAGTGTTACTGGACAATACCCTATTACAAGAACATATGGTATGACTCTAAACTTAACTTTTTAATTAAAAAAAATTATGAATACGAAATTTAAATTAATATTATTAGTAGTCCTTACGATTACTTTCTCATGTAGCGATTATTTGGATATTAATGATAATCCAAATGCACCTTCAGCAGATGACGTAACTCCAGATTTAATTTTATCAGGTGCTATGTCTGACACATACAGAACGCAAGCAAGAACAATGAACATTTTGGGTAATGCCATGATGAACAACTGGGGAGCTAACGTTAATTCATTTACAGGTGGATTTTCTGAAGAGTTTTCTCTTGCTATAGATAACAACTTTTATTCTGGAATATTTAACTCATTATTCAGAAACACTGCTAATTTTGAAGCTATTATAAACTATCCTGGTGATGCTTATAATAACCATAAAGCAATATCTAAAATAATGAAGACTTTCTACTTCCAGTATTTAGTAGATTTATATGGAGATATTCCTTACTCTCAAGCACACAAAGGTATTGATAACCTTACTCCTGCTTATGATGATGACAAGGATGTTTATAGAGCTTTAATAGTACAGTTAGATGAAGCTATTGCTATGATTGGAAATGCTGATGCTTCAACTATTGAAGTAGGTTCTGAAGATATCATCTTTAACGGTTCTATGTCTAGCTGGGTTAGCTTTGCTAACACTGTTAAATTACGTATACTAATGCGTGAATCTACAAAAGCAGAAAACGGAGATACTGAATCTCAAACTTACTTAAACCAACAATTTGCTAGCTTACAAACAGCTGTTTTTATCAATTCTGATGTAACTATAAATCCTGGTTATTCTAACGAAAGTGTAGCACAACAAAATCCTTTCTACGCTTTATTTTTCTCTAACAATGAAACGACTAGTGTAAACTACAATTTCTACAGAGCTTCTCAATATGCTGTTAACTTTTTAATTAACAGTGCAGATGATCGTGTAAACTACTTATACGATGAAGCTGACGATGGTAGTGGTGGTATTGTTGGACATGAACAAGGTGCTGATAGTGATAACTCTCCTGCTGGTTTATCTCCAATTGGTCCAGGTTTAGTAATTGATTCTGGTCAAGATGGATATGTTATGACTGGTGCTGAAAGTTTATTACTTCAAGCTGAAGCTCAATTAAAAACGTATATTCCTGGTGATCCTCAAGCAAGTTTTGACGCTGCAATAGATGCTTCTTTTAATTTGTTAGGTGCAAATCGTGCTAGCTATAACCCAACCGCTCCTGGTTTAGGATGGACTGGTTCTGATGAAGATAAATTAGAAGCTATCATGAGACAAAAATGGATTGCTACAAATGGTATCAATGCTATTGAATCTTACATCGAGTTTACTCGTACAGGATATCCTGATGACATACCATTAGCATTAACAGCTCAATCACCGACAAGACCAAAAAGATTGATGTATCCATCATCTGAATTAGTATCTAACTCGGGAAATGTTCCACAACAAACATCTGCTGATGTATTTGCAACTGGTCCTTTCTGGGCTCAATAATTAAAAAAAATAGAAATTATGAAAAATATAAAAATTTGTTTCATCGCTATCATGGCATCAGTATTTTGCTTTTCATGTTTAGTTGATGATGAAGTTGAAAACACAACTCAAAATGAAAGTTTAGCCCGTATATATGGGTTCAAAGACGAAGTAACATTAGGAAACTTTGTTGAAGAACCTGGTGCTACATTTGAAATGGGAGTTCCAGTACATTATTTAGGTGGTAACAATGGTTTACCTAATAATGCTGAAGTTAAAATAACTTATGAATTAGGAACAATAGAAGATTTAAATCTAACACCTTCAGAATATGCTTCTACTTTTAATTTAACTAAAGATCAAAGAATTGCTTTAGAAGATGGTAACGCTGAAATTAGAGATTTTGTAGATGAAGCTTTTGAAGGTACTCACTTTGATTTTGTTGATACAGTAAGAGAAGCTGTAGTTCCTGCTAATTTAACTTTTGATTTAATTGATACAAATGTATATAATGATGCTTTAAACCCATCTAAAATCACATTTTATGTATTACACTTAAGAACTATCGTTACTGCTGGTAATACAGTAATTGGTGAGCAATTAAAATCTACTATTGTAAAATTACAATTATGTAGAACTGATTTACAAGGATCTTATTCTGTACAATACAATGGTGGTAACTCATATACTCATACTATAACTCACCTTGGTGATGGTAATTACTCTATTGATAGTATGTTTGGATGGCCAGGAGCTGGTTATACAGGTTATTTCTATGCATGTGCTGGTCAATTAGTATTTACTGAATGGGCTTACTCTAATGAGATTATTCAAGGTGTGCCAGGTTATGTAAACGCTAGTGGTCAAATTGTTTTCGAACAATTTGGAATTGGTGGATCTGATGGTCCTCTTTATTCAGGATGGACTTTAGTTATGACTCTTAATTAATAATTATTAAACTTAATAAAATGAAATATATAAAAAATATAATTTTATCATCTCTTGTTGTATTAGGAGTTTCGTCTTGTAACGATGATGATACAGAGTATATATATTCTGTAAAACCACAAGTTACTATAGATAATGTTTCTGCTTCAACAGTAACAGAAGGAGATAGCTTTACTGTAACTTTAAACACAAATACTCCATATAAAGAAACTTTAGATTTTAAATTAGAAATAGTTTCTGGTGGTGACATGTCTGACTTCAATATTGGAGACCCTAGTGAACCAGATGCTCCTACAACAATTGAAGATGGTTTAGGTGTTGATGGATATTTAATCCAAATACCTGCATATGCAACTTCATATACATTTTCTGTTAACCCAGTAATCGATTTAGAAGTAGAAGGTACAGACAAATATGTTTTCAAGTTAAGAAGTACTAGAAATGGTAATGGTTCATTAGTTGGAAACGATACTTTTTCTGTAGATGTTGAGAACTATACAAATACAACTTTAGGTGTTGAATTGGCTTGGTCTAAAGATCAAAATTATCAATACCTTAAGCTAAATCATGAAGATACAGATCCAACTACTGGTGCACCTATTTCATATCCTGATGATGATGAAATTATCAATGACCATGGTGATTTATGTGGAATTGTTGATTTAGATGTTATTCTTTCTGGTGTAGGTTATTTAGCAGGTACGGCTGATTGTCCTGAAGTTGCTTTAGAAACTTATACACTTCCTGATGGAGTATGGGGAATCGATGTTGACTTATATGAAATCAACTTTGGTTTTGATCCAGATGAATCTCTAGTAGGTAGCTTTGCTATACCTTTCCAGATTACTATAGGAAAAACTGGTGTATTCAAAACTGTTATAGATTATAGTGATGTATTATATACATACTCTCCTATTGGTTCAGTAACTGTAGCTACTATAGAAGTAGTTGGTGGTAAGTACACTGTAAAGGATATTGATGGAAATATAGTTGCTCAAGAGCAATAGAAATATTATCAATAAATACTAAAAAGAGGCTGAAAAATCAGCCTCTTTTTTTTTACCTTTACTGCATGGAAAAAGACACACAAATATTTGGTATACGTGCTATAATTGAAGCTATTCAATCTGGTAAAACAATCGATAAGGTATTTCTTCAAAAGGGACTACGCGGTGATCTTTTTCAAGAACTTGAAACTCTTATAAAAAGAGAAAATATCAACTATTCTTATGTCCCTGTAGAAAAACTAAATAGACTAAACAATAAAAACCACCAAGGTGCCATTGCTCAAATTTCTCCAATTGATTTTGTAGATATTGAGACATTAGTTATGCAGGCTTCAGAAGCTACTAAAACTCCGCTTTTCTTGTTGTTAGACCAAGTAAATGATGTAAGAAATTTTGGAGCTATAATTAGAACTGCTGAATGTACAGGCGTGAATGGTATTATTATTCAGAAAAAAGGTGGTGCTCCAGTAAATGGTGATACAATAAAGACAAGTGCTGGTGCTGTCTTTAAAATCCCTATTTGTAAGGTAGATCATATTAAAGATGCTTTATTTCATTTACAAGCAAGTGGCATAAAAGTTATTGCAGCAACAGAAAAAACTGACAATACGCTATACGATATCTCGTTAAAAGAACCTTCTGCAATCATCATGGGATCTGAAGGTCGCGGCATCAACCCTTCTGTATTAAAACTTGTTGATGACAAAGCTAAACTACCTTTATTAGGAGAGATTGAATCACTTAATGTTTCTGTGGCTTGTGGAGCGTTTTTATATGAAGCTATAAGACAACGTCGTTAATCATCTGACTGCTTTTTATAAATGTAATTAACTGTTGGTTGGTTTTTATTAAACCTCTCTTCTACACTTTCATTTACATCATAAAGCTCGTCATCAGGTAATTGCTCTATAAAATTTCCGTTTTCATCAAAATGTCTTAAAAAAGGATCATTATCTTCATTATAAGCAGGATCTTCCCAAACATATTTTTTGGGTTTAGCTATTTGCTTTTTAAAAATGAGAGCAAAAAACAAACCAACAATAAGACCTGATAAATGTCCTTCCCATGAAATACCTTTCTCTATTGGTAAGGTATACCAAACCATACTTCCATATAAAAAAACAACCAATAATGACAATGCTATAAGCCTATAATGCTTTGCAAAAACACCTTTAAAAAAAGTAAAACTAACAAGTACATATATAAGTCCACTGGCACCAATATGATAAGATGATCTTCCTATCAACCAAGTCAATAAACCAGAAAGTAAAACACCAAAAACAAATACTTTTAAAGCAATGGGTTTATAAAAATAAAAAACTGCTGCTGATAGCACAAAAAGCGGTATGGTATTGTGATATAAATGGGAAATACCTGAATGAATAAACGGACTAAATACAACACCTCTTAACCCTTTAAGTGTTTGTGGGTAAATACCCCATTTTGTAAAGTCATAACCAAAACGAATTTCAACCCAAAAAACTAGCCATAAGCTTAACACCATAAAAACAGGGTAAACGATGACGCCATTTGTAAATTGAAATTGTTCTGAAGATTTCATAAGTAAATTTACTAACAGATGTAGCAAATAGCAATCCAATGTTTATATAAATGATAAATTGTCAGCAAAAAATCAAATCACATGAACATAAACTCAAAATAATTCTATTAATTTTACATTATGAATGAGCCTTTAGCAGAACGTTTACGACCAAAAACTCTTGATGACTACATCAGTCAGGTACATCTTGTTGGTAAAAATGGTTCTTTGACCCAACAAATACAACAAGGACTTATACCATCTATGATTTTTTGGGGTCCTCCTGGTATTGGAAAAACGACACTCGCTAATATTATTGCCACAGAGTCTGATAGACCATTTTATACGTTAAGCGCTATAAGCTCTGGTGTTAAAGATGTAAGAGATGTTATTGAAAAAGCTAAAAAATCTGGAGGTTTATTTACAAGTAAAAACCCTATTCTATTTATTGATGAAATACATAGGTTTAGCAAATCGCAACAAGATTCGCTTCTTCAAGCTGTAGAAAAAGGTTGGGTTACACTTATTGGCGCGACAACTGAAAACCCTAGTTTTGAAGTTATCCCAGCGCTTCTATCTCGCTGTCAGGTTTATATTTTAAAATCTTTTAGTAAAACCGATTTAGAAGCACTTTTAAAGCGTGCTATTGAAAAAGATGAACACATCTCTAAAAAAAATATAAAACTTGAAGAAACCGACGCTTTATTGCGTCTTTCTGGAGGTGATGCAAGAAAATTGCTCAACATTTTTGAGTTGATTGTAAACTCTGAAGCTAGTGATGATATTATCATAACTAACGATTCGGTTTTAAACAAAGTACAAAACAACACGGTGCGTTATGACAAAACTGGAGAGCAACATTATGATATCATTTCTGCTTTTATAAAATCTATTCGAGGTAGCGACCCTAATGGAGCTGTTTATTGGCTAGCAAGAATGATAGAAGGAGGCGAAGATGTTAAGTTTATAGCTAGACGTTTATTAATATTAGCAAGTGAAGATGTAGGTAATGCTAACCCAACAGCTTTAGTTATTGCTAATAACACGTTTCAAGCCGTTTCAACTATTGGTTACCCTGAATCTCGTATTATTTTAAGTCAATGTGCTACTTATCTTGCGTGTTCTCCAAAAAGTAATGCTGCATATCAAGCCATTAATAGTGCTCAACAATTAGTAAAGCAAACTGGAGACTTATCGGTTCCACTGGAAATTAGAAATGCGCCAACAAAACTTATGAAAGAACTTGGCTATGGAGATAATTATAAATATGCTCATAACTATGCCAATAATTTTGCTGAACAAGAATTTCTACCTGACGATATAAAAAACACCAAGCTTTATGACCCGGGAAATAATGCACGTGAAAATGGCCATAGAGAGTTTTTAAAACAACGCTGGAAAGGTAAGTATAACTACTAAAAAGTAATTTTTATAGCTTTAACTTCTAAAGAGTTATCAGGCTTGCTTGTTGCAAGCACCCAGTTTCCATTCATTTTATAAATAATTGCATTGGTATCTTTTACCATATAGACATCTTCTTTTCCTGAAAATAAAATGGTATAAGCTATTTGATTATTCTCATCTATTAAATCATAATTAAAAACACCACCACTCTTTAACTTAGCTGTAAAATTTACAGATTTACTTTTTACTTCTTCAGGTTTAGAAATTTCTGTTTTTGGCACCTTATTAACAACCTCAACTTGTTTTTCTCTTTTTAGAGTTTTTATTTCTTCCTGTAAACGCTTGATTTCTTCTTTGGATGACGTATCTGTTTGAGTTACTTGTGGAGACGTATTAACTATAGCTTGAGATGAATCAAACTTATGGTTTAACATTGACAAAGATGAAAACGCATCTCTTAAAGCTTCATTATATGCTACTTTAAATTGTTTCTCTCTTGACTCTCCTACTTTAGAAACATAAACAACCTCATTCTTACAATTCTTTAATTGAATTTTAAGCTTGGTTTTAAACATTCCTGGATCCTTTAAAACATCAGCTCGCAAAGCTAAACAGGCATTCTTTGCTATCTCTTCTGGGTAGGCTTCATCATCAATAACAGCGTTAAAACCATATTTTTCAAATAAAAATTTTGAAAGTGAGTTTAACTGATATTCATCTTCTTCATGTTGAAAATCATACGCTGATGGTACAATTACATACTTGTAAGCGTTTAAATTATCTTGAGCTAAAACAATTGTTGTACATACAAATAAAGAACAAAGAAGAAACATTTTTTTTACCATAATACTTGTCATATTTTTTATAAAGATACGGCGATTTATAGATAGTTTTTTAAATCTATCAAATTTTTAACTTGATGTATGTCGTTACCTAAGCTTGTGTCATGATAATTAAAGCAAATAGCTCGCATTCCCATATTAAGTGCTCCCAAAATATCAGCTTCATAATTGTCACCAATCATAATACTTGTTTCTGGGTTAGCTCTTGCCATTTGTAAAGCATGATTAAATATTCTTGGGTTAGGCTTTTTTGCACCTACCATTTCAGAATTTGTTACGGTTTCAAAATAATGATTAATATTAGATTTATTTAATTTACTATGCTGTACATCTTTAAATCCGTTGGTAATAATATGTAGCTTATACTTTGGTTTTAAATAATCTAAAACTTCAAATACATTTACAAATAGATGGTTGTAATTAGACAGTTCGTTAATATAGGCTTCTGATAGTTTATAAATCATACTTGTTGATACTTGGTAATTTGCTGCCTTAAAACTATCATACAAACGCTTGTAGCGTAAGCTCTCCTTATCTATTTTATCTTCTCTAAATAATTTCCAATAAGCATGATTTATTGGTTCGTAATGCATTAAGAACTCATCAAGACTTAATGAGATATTATTGTCTTTAAAAATATAATCAAATGTTAATGCAGAGTTTTTATCAAAATCCCAAAGTGTGTGATCTAAATCAAAAAACACATGCTCTATTCCGTTAATCTTCATTTACTGAATTTAATATATTATTAAATAATTCTTTGTAGCCAATCCATCTATCTACATCACTAAATGTATAATTATGAAACACTGGAACAAACTCTCCGTTTACAGCTTTTATTTCTGATATTATCTCATTCAGAGCTTTCTTTTTATCTAATAATGATTGGTGTTTCAGCAACGAAAAATCTAACAGATGATATGATGTAATTTTAAGTGGTGTTTGTATTTCATAATCTAAATCATAAAAGAAAAAAGGCGTGCATGTACCTGCTCTAAATCCTGTATGATTTACATAACCCATAGTATAATCTTCAAGTATTTCTAACTCAATTAAGTTTCTGTAAGATTGAGGCAGATTTAGTTTAGAAAAAGATTGTCTAGAAGCTGTCAATGAGGTATTTAAAATAGCTTCCATACGTTGTTTTTCTTTTTTTAAAACATCAATGTCTTCTAGTGCAAAATATGATGCTTTTATTCCTACTTTACAATAGTCTGCTACTTGTTTTATTAAAGAAATAAACTGTTTTTTATTTGCACTAATGCCTTTATCATATGTAGAGTAATCGCCTATCAAGAAAAAGAATAAGAATTTAAAGTCGCTTTGCTTTTGCTTGTTTATGATGTACTTAAAGGTATCATAAGAGTCTTTCTTAATTCCAAAAAGCACCATATACCTATAGTAAAGGCGTTTAAACTTAAATCCGAAAAGGTCTTTTATGGTTCCTCCAAAATTACGCATTAGACCTTTTAGCTTAAAATTGTAAGGTGAAGGCACATCTATTATAGGCTTTATAGCATAAGATTTTTTTGGAAACTCATAATCTGGAAATTGAGTTTCAAGAACCTTTTTAAACTTGTAAGCCCAAATATCTATCACTGGCTGATGTAAAAAATCATGCTTGTACGCTAAACTTTCTACAGCCGTAAAGCGTCCATATTCGTCTTTTACGTGTGGTAGATATTCTTCATAGCGACTCAACAGATAAAATGCTGCTGAAAAAATATCAAAAGGTATTGCGCTTTTTTCTCCATTAGAAAAGAAACATTTTGTGTTTTCCCAATCTTGAACATGAATATCTATATCTGATAATCCATGCTCAAATAAAATATCGTGACTTCTTACAAAAACTTCATGACTTAAAGGTTGCTTTGTATAAGACATTTTTAGGCTGTCATGAGCTATAAAATCTTCTATAGTTGTAGTAAATGTAACAGGTATTCCTAAAATTCGTGTAAGTATATGCTTAAAGGCATATTTTACTCTTGGCGTGATTTTATGGGTGTAAACTAATAGCACTTATAAGATATTTTCATCGGCGAAACTAAAATACGCTTTCTCTGTAACAATTAAGTGATCTAGTACTTTTATATCTAAACTTTCTCCTGCATGCTTCATTTTTTGGGTAAGTTGCTTATCGGCTTCACTAGGTTTTAATGTTCCTGATGGATGATTGTGCGCTAAAATAAGTCCTGTAGCACCAAGCTCTAATGCATTTTTCATCACTAAACGTACATCTACTAGAGTTCCTGTAATGCCTCCTTTACTTAATTGTTGCTTTTGAATTACTTTATTAGAATTGTTTAAATATACAATCCAAAATTCCTCATGTGGCAACTCGCCAATAACAGGTTGCATCAATTCAAATACCGAAATACTTGAGGTAATTTTCTTTCTTTCCAGTGCTTCTTCTCCTCTACGTCGTCGTCCCAATTCCATAGCTGCTGCAATAGTAATGGCTTTAGCTTCACCAATACCTTTAAAATCCATCAATTGTTTGAGTGATAGTTTTCCAAGTTCGTTTAAGTTATTGCCCACGCTTGCCAAAATACGTTTAGACAACTCTACAGCACTTTCTTCTTTATTTCCTGAACCTATCAATATAGCTACCAATTCGGCATCACTTAACGTTGCTTTACCTTTATCGCGAAGCTTTTCTCTAGGTTGGTCATCTTGACTCCAATGTTTTATAGAAAATGACGTGGGTTTCTCCTGCATAGCATAAAGATAAATATTGTAACTTTCAGAAGCAATTTTTTATCCATTCAACCTTTTAAAAACTTATTATGAAATCATTGTTTTCAGAAGACGCAGTTACAGAAATAAAATCTCGTTTAGAACAACTATCACCAACTCACAAACCACAATGGGGAAAAATGAATGTCTCTCAAATGTTAATACACTGCCAGTTTCCACTACAAGTTGCTGTAGGCGAGTTAAAACTTGAAAGACCAAATGCCTTTAAACGTGCGTTGTTTTCAATGTTTAAATCCTCATTATACAATGATAAACCCTGGAAACAAGGATTACCAACAGCTAAAGAATTTGTGGTTACGACTGATACTGAATTTGCTCCTGAAAAATCAAAGTTACTCACTGAAATTGATAAGTTTCACGCTAAAAAAACACAAACCCAGTGGCCTGAACATCCTATGTTTGGTAAGTTTAATTCAGAACAATGGGGACAAATGCAGTATAAGCATCTTGACCATCATTTAAAACAATTTGGTGTGTAATGACCTATCCTCCAAAAATACATCAGGATGACAATAAAGCACACATGATTTCTGTGATGCAACAGTATCCTTTGGCGACGCTTATTTCGGTAAAAAAGAATGAGCCTTTAGTAACGCATTTACCATTGATTTACAAAGACGAATCCCTTATTGGTCATTTGGATATGTTTAATCCGCAAGCCGAACTACTTAAGAATAACCAAGCTGTAACGGTAATTTTTTCTGGACCAGAATGTTACATATCGCCAAGTATTTACAGTACCGAACAACTTCCAACATGGAATTATGTAAAAGTACATCTTAAAGGAACGGTTGCCGAAATTGATAATCCTGAAGCCATAAAGCAAAGCATGATTGCAATGACCGAGTTTCTTGAACCTGATAATGCGTATGTACTAGAACCTGACAACCCTAAAATGGATGCATACCTGCCTTATGTAAAGGGTTTTAAAATTACAATTACTGCTTGGGAAGGCAAGTTTAAACTCTCCCAAAACCGAAATAAAAAAGATTTTGAATTGGCTAAAGACGAACTGATTAAACGAAGTCAAAATAACATTAAAGCATTTTTGGACAGCCTTTTTTAAGTTGCATTATTGAACCACATAGGAATCTAATCGCCTTATAATTGTTGGGATTTCCTGTGATGCCCAAGATGAAGTGTCGTAGATTAGACCAAAACCATCAGCATAATAGAATTTATCTCTTGCTGGAGTTACTTCTCCATTTGAAATTAAATAGCGTTCTGAATTAATACAAGTAAATATTCCCGCCTCAACATTCAATTCAGTTTCTCCTTCTACAAGAATCTCTCTAAGACTTAAATCAGGGTCGCTATTCAAAATACGTTCAGTATAATCACTGTTTGTAAATTTCACTTTACCTTCATCTGAAATTAGGTTACCTTCAAACTCTCTTAAGTATTCAAAATATTCTCCATTTGGATTACAAAATGTAATACCTTCTTCGTTTCCTGTTGTCTTTGTTTTAAACTTAAAATATGTTTCTCCATTAATAACTTCAGTTCCTATGATACTAATAGAATCAACAACTCCTGTGTCTTCATATAATTCAGTATTGGAATTGTATTTATAGTTTTTATAAACCCATTCATTACCCACTTTTAAGGCATAAAAATTGTTTACGCTTTCAGGTTGAAATTGAGAACTATCATCAGAATTGCAAGAAAAAACTAATGCTAAAAAAGCTAGAAAGAAAATACTACGTTTCATTTTTGAAAAAATTAATTGATTAATAGCGTAGTTCTATTCTATAAGAAAGGTGGTGTTGGTTGATATACTACTAAAACGAAAATGGTTTGGGTTTATTATGCTATTTGATTTAAAATCAAAAGAAATGAAGTAGATTCCGCATCGCAGTGCGGAATGACAAACTACCCAATCAATCCTTTTACCTCATCAAAATCCAATCCGCCATAATTTCCAGAACTCATAAGCAACAAGGCTTTGTCTTTAAAATCTTGAGAGAACAAGTAGTTTTTAAAATCGTCAGGATTGGTATAAATAATCAAGTCATCACGCTCAAACGCTTTGGCAATTTGCTCGTGTGTTACTGCATCTAGCTTTTTAATTTCCACTGCATGCGGACTATAAAACACTACTGCAACATCAGCAGCATCTAAAGCGCCTTTGTATTCTTTTAAAAATTCAGCGTTTAAACTAGAATAGGTATGCAGTTCTAAACACGCAACTAGCGTTCTGTTTTTGTACTGCTCTTTAACCGCTTTTGTAGTGGCTTCTACCTTACTTGGCGAGTGCGCAAAATCTTTGTAAGCAACACTGGTTGCGCTTTCAGCTATTTTCTCCAATCGTTTGCTCGCTCCTTTAAAGGTTGCAATAGCTTCGTAAAAATCGTCTTCGTCAATCCCCATGTGTTGGCAAATCCATTTGGCACCAGCGAGATTATTAAGGTTGTGCTTTCCAAATACTTCTATTGGCAATGGACCTTCTGGAGTTTCTAATAGGGTTTCTCCATCTTCAACCGTATATTCTGGTGTGTAATATGGTAGCTTACGTATGGTATTTTCACTAGCTTCTACTACTCTAGCAACTTCAGGATCTTCAGCATTATATGTCACACTTCCACCGCGAACAATACTATCAACAAAAATGCTGAACTGCTCTACATAGTTTTCATAGGTTGGAAATACATTAATATGATCCCAAGCAATACCACTTAACAAGGCAATGTTAGGTTTGTATAAGTGAAACTTTGGTCGTCTGTCTATTGGTGAACTTAAATATTCATCACCTTCTAACACGATAAAATCGTTGTCATCTGTGAGTTTTACCATAACATCAAACCCTTCAAGTTGAGCACCAACCATATAGTCGACATCACGATCGTGATAATGCATCACGTGTAAAATCATAGACGTAATAGTGGTTTTACCATGACTTCCACCAATAACAACACGTGTTTTTTCTTTTGACTGTTCGTACAAAAACTCTGGATAACTATAAATTTTCAAGCCTAATTCTTGAGCTTTAAGCAACTCCGGATTATCAGCTTTGGCATGCATACCTAAAACGACTGCATCTAAATCTGCTGTGATTTTTTCAGGAAACCAACCAAAAGCTTCTGGTAACAAACCTTTGTTTTCCAAACGAGTTTTTGAAGGGTCAAAAATAGTATCGTCGCTTCCTGTTACTTGATAACCTTTGTTATGTAATGCAATGGCCAAATTGTGCATTGCTGCACCACCTATAGCTATAAAATGTACGTTCATAATATGATTTTGTAGGGTTCAAATATACTGGTTTTCCTACGTATTTTTATGGTATTATCTTGTAATCTCTTCTATTTTTTCTTTAAACTTTACATCTTTAAATTTATCGTAGGCTTGCTTCAAAATATGCAATGCTTTTTCTTGTTCGTTGTGTTTTAAATAAAAATTAGATAATTCTTTATAACACGTTTTTGATCCTCCAACCGCTAATGCTTTTTTATAAAATTTTTCGGCATTTATTTTATCATCTGTTTCATTATAAACAAAGCCTTTTGCCAAATAACCATCTACTTTAGATATTACTTCTAACTGCTGGGCATAATGCATGGCTTGTTTTTTACTTCCTCCTAAAACAAAAGGCAACTCTATATAAAGTTTTACCAATGCCCAACGTGTATCTATGTGACTCTCGTCTAATTGCGATGCTTCTAAAAAAGCATTTTTTATATCTGAAACATATGTAGTAGCTACAAAAACATTCGCATTTATTGCTTTCATACTTAAAGCACCTCCGTACTTGTAATGATAATTTGCTTTTTGAGGGTTTAAAGAGGTTAGTTTTTTGTATTGCAAAACTGCATCATCCCATTTTTCTTGATAAGCAAATACATCGCCCAATAATTCTAAACCTTCTTGATTATTGGGGAACTCTGTTAAATAACGCTTTGTTAACGTTTCAGCTTCTTCAAATTTTTTATTTTCAATCAATAAAACAACATCAGCTACCGTAGATTGGGCCGATAATAAAACTGGCAGTATAAATAGTATAAAAAACAGTCTCATAAAAACAAAAGTAACTTTTCTTAATAACTTAAAAAACAACTAACTTCACTAAAGCAAACGTGCCTTTTACTAATTAGTTCTTTTTTGGTATACCTTTTGAAAGTAACCTTGTAGAAAAACAAACATATGAAACACCTTACCATATTCTTTACCATAATTCTTTTTGCAAACGTCTCTCAAGCTCAAAACAACAATTTTGAATCACTTTGGAAACAAGTCGAAGCTTTTGATGCAGAAGGGTTACCTAAATCTGCATTAAAAATTGTTGAACAAATCTCTGAAAAAGCTAAAAAAACGAACAATAAACCACAAATTATAAAAGCGCTATTACATAAAAGTAAATACGCATTAATTCTAGAAGAAGATGCACAGCTTACCATTATAAACGACTTTAAAGTTGAAATATCGCAGAGCGAAACACCTACAAAAAATGTATTAGAAAGCATGCTTGCCGACTTATACTGGCAATATTTTCAGCAAAATCGATGGAAATTTTACAACCGTACAAAAACCGTTGATAAAGTAAATGAAACCGACTTTAGAACTTGGGATTTAGAAACCCTATTTTCTGAAATTAAAAAACACCATAATAATGCGCTACAAAACGGACTTATTCTACAACAAACATCATTAGAAACTTATGATGAATTATTAATTCTTCAAAAAAACTCTAAAACATTTAGACCTACATTATTTGATTTGTTAGCGCATAATGCTTTAGATTTTTACAAAACCAACGAAAACAGCATTACCAAACCTGCTTACAAATTTGAAATTGACAACCCTAAATATTTAAGCGATGTAAAAACATTTTCTCGCCTTGAAATAATATCTAAAGACACAACATCTCTACAATTACAAGCTTTAAAAATATTTCAAGATTTAATTCAATTTCATTTAAAAGATAAGTCACCAGAAGCTTTGGTTGATGTAGATATAGAACGATTAAATTTTGTAGCAGAACATGCTACTTTTTCTAGCAAAGAAACCAAGCTAGAAGCAACACTAAAATCATCTAAAGATTTTTACAACTCAAAAGCAGTTTCCGGATTATACAGTTTTGAATTAGCAAAATTGTGGCATCAACAAGGCAGCAAATATGATCCTAAAACAAATGAATCAGCTCAATGGAAAGTTAAAGATGCTTATAATATTTGCCAATCGGTTATAACTACTTTTCCTAAAAGCATTGCCGCAGATAAATGTGACGCTCTTAAAAAAAGTATCTTAAAACAAAATATTCAAATTCAAACAGAAAGCTTTTTACCAATTCAAGAAGCTTCTAGATTACTTGTTTCTTACAGAAATATAAACAACTTAAAATTTGATGTTTATAAACTTAATGAAAAGCAATTTGCCTTATTTAATAAAACCTATCGTGAAGATGAACAATTGGCCTTTATAAAAAAACTTACTGCATCAAAAACTTGGGAAACAACATTAAAAAACGAAGGCGACTACCAAAATCATAGCACAGAAGTAATCATGCCTGCATTAGAAAATGGTCGTTACCTAATTGTTGCATCTGTTTTAGGCAACAATACCTTTGCTACTCAAACCATACAAGTTACCAATATCGCGGCTATTGATAAGACAGAAAACAATAAGCAAGCCTATCAATTTGTTAATAGAAATACAGGAAAACCTATTGAGGATATTGATGTAAAAATCACTTACAAAAAGAACTACAATGGACGTTTACAGAGTAAAAATTTAACTTCAAATTCTAAAGGGTTAATTGAAATTATAAAAGATGGTTTTAATTGGACACAAGTAAAAATTGAAGCCACCACAAAAAATGATAAAGCCTATTTTGGTGATTATTACATAAATCAATCACACATTACACAAGAAGAAAACACAACGTACAATGGCTTTATTTTTACTGACAGAAGTATTTATCGTCCTGGACAAACAGTCTACTTTAAGGGCATTGCCATGAAAACTGATCATGATACATCTGAAGTTTTAGCTAATGAAAATTTAAGTGTTACTCTATATGATGGCAACTATGAAATTGTAAAAGAACTGAAATTTAAAACCAATGAATTTGGCTCTATTTCTGGAGAATTTATATTGCCTAATAACGGACTTACAGGATATTATACGCTCGATTTAAAAGCTGACAATAAAACAATTCATGCTTCAAGTTCTATTTCGGTTGAAGAATACAAACGCCCTAAATTTGAAACCAACTTTGCTCCTATTACAGAAACTTTTAAAATAAACGATTCTATTAAGGTAAAAGGAACTGCTTTAGCCTACGCAGGCAGCAATATAACAGATGCTAAAGTAGTATATCGTGTACACAGAAAAGTACAATATCCTAGTTGGTACTATTGGTCTCGCCCTGCTTTTTTTAGCGAATCACAAGAAATTAGTCACGGCGAAACAACAACAGATGATAAAGGCGCATTTGAAATCACTTTTAAAGCTATTCCTGACTTAAGTGTAGATAAAAACTCACAGCCTATTTTCAATTATGAAATCACCGCTGATGTTACCGATTTAAATGGCGAAACACGAAGTGCTACAACAATAGTAAACGTTGGCTATCATTCTATGACAGCTACTGTTTCAGTAGCAAATCTATTAGACAAAACAAATAAAAATCATACGTTAGAAATTAACACACAAAACCTTAACGGCGAATTTGTTCCTGCTAGTGGTACTATAAAAATTTATAAACTACAAGCTCCAAAATATGTATTACGTGACAGACCATGGGAAGCACCAGACTACCTTTTGCTTTCAGAAACAGCGTTTAAAAATCAATTCCCACATGATGCTTATCAAGATGAGGACAATCCTGACAACTGGAAAAAAGGGCTTTTAGTTTTTGAAAAACACTTTGATACTAAAACATCTAAAACAGTTGCTTTAGACAACATAAAAAAATGGCAATCTGGACAATACATTATTGTTTTAGAAAGTAAAGATTCCTTTAAACAAGATGTAAAAGCTGAAGCAAAAACAACGCTTTACAGTGATAAAGACAATACTCTTGCCGATAATCAATTATTCAGCATCACAACCAATAAAACAAGTTATGATGTAAATGATATGGCTGAAATAACCATAGGTTCATCAGCAGAAAATATAACTGTAACACTTGATGTTGAAAAAAATCATGAAACTATAAACACGTATATAGTTGACCTTAATAACAACAAAAAAACTATTAAAATTCCAGTCACAAAAGACGACATAGGAGGTTTTGCTGTGCACTATAGTTTTGCTTTTGCTAATAGCCATCAATCAGGATCAGAGATCATTTTAGTACCATACCCTAAAACAGATTTAGAGATTGAAACCACCACATTTAGAGACAAATTACAAACAGGAAAAGATGAAACTTGGAGTTTTAAAATAAAAGGTCCAAAAGGTGAACAAGTGTCTGCCGAACTATTAGCAAGTATGTATGATGCATCTTTAGACCAATTTAAACCACATAATTGGAGTTTCAACCCAATACACAAAACTACTTACTCTAGCTACAATAGAAGAAATGCTGCTTACAGCTTTGGTACACGCAGATTTAGAATACAAAACCTAAACCAAACATTTATTCAATATCCTCATCAATCTTATGATCAATTAAATTGGTTTGGGTTAAGTTTAAGTAACTTGAATAATTTTAATTATTATCGTGGAAATATTCATACTAAAAGACTAATCGCAGAGGAATCTGAAGCAGAGCTTGATGAAGTCGTAGTCACTGCACTTGGTGTAAAAAAGGAAAAAGAAAGTGTTAGCTTTGAACATCAAGGACAATTTACAACTGCTGATGATATAGAAAACCCAGAATACTATTTTCAGGCTAACAAAGTTAGAATTAGAGGCTACAGAAATGGTGATTCTCTATCGTATCATCAGAATACTGAAAAAGCATTAGCATTTAATAGTTCAAGATTTGACAATATTAAAATCCGCAAAAACCTTCAAGAAACCGCATTTTTCTTTCCGCAGTTACAAACCGATGAAAACGGAAACGTGAGTTTTAATTTCACAACACCTGAAGCCTTAACCAAATGGAAATTGCAGCTTTTAGCACATACAAAAACGCTACATAGTACTGTAAGCAGTTTTGAAACCGTAACTCAAAAAGAATTAATGGTGTTACCAAATGCACCTCGCTTTTTACGTCAAGGTGATGTTATTACCATTAGCACTAAAATTGCTAATCTTACTGAAAAAGCGCTTTCAGGACAAGCTAAATTAGAGTTAACAGATGCTATTTCAGGAAAGGATATTAATCAAGATCTTATCAGTTCCAACATAGTTAAAACCTTTTCAGTGGACGCAAAAGGTAATACTCAAGTGTCATGGACGCTAAAAATTCCTGATAATGTAAGTGCTGTTCAATATAAAATTGTAGCAAAATCTGATGATTTTAGTGATGGTGAACAAAGTGCATTACCTGTACTATCCAACAGAATGTTAGTCACCGAAACATTACCGATGTGGATAAAAAGTAACGAAACCAGAACGTTTACTTTAGACAAGCTTAAAAACAACGCATCTACATCCTTAAAACATCATAAGCTTACTTTAGAGATGACCTCTAATCCTGCGTGGTATGCTGTTCAAGCATTGCCTTACCTTATGGAATATCCGTATGATTGTAATGAGCAAACCTTTAGTCGTTACTACGCAAATGCGTTGGCAAGTCATATTGCAAACAGCAATCCTAGAATACAAGAGGTTTTCAATCAGTGGAAAAACACAGATGCATTAATCAGCAATCTTGAAAAAAATGAAGAATTAAAATCTATTCTTATTCAAGAAACGCCATGGTTACGCGATGCACAAAGTGAAACCGAACAAAAGAAACGTATCGCTTTGTTGTTTGACATGAATAAAATGAACAACGAATTACAATCTGCATTACGTAAACTACAACAAAACCAAATGAGCAATGGTGCTTGGTCTTGGTTTAAAGGCGGACGCGAAAACCGTTACATTACGCAGCATATTATTACTGGTTTTGGACATTTAAAACACTTAAATGTAACCTCTGGTTTTGAAGAGCAATCTATGATAGAACATGCTATAGAATATCTAGATGCTGAATTTGTAAAAGAGTATAAAGACCTTAAAAAATACAACAGCAAAGTAGATTTAGACAAAGACCATTTGAGCTATACACAATTGCATTATTTGTACATGCGAAGCTTTTTCCCTGAAATTAAAACATCAAAAGAAGTTGAAGACATTACCAAATATTACTACACACAAATACAAAAATATTGGTTGTCACGTTCGTTGTATGCTAAAGGATTAATGGCTTTAATTACACACAGAATGGAAGATAACAAAACAGCTTCTAAAATCTTAAAGTCATTGAAAGAAAACAGTATTACTTCAGAAGAATTAGGTATGTATTGGAAAGAAAACACAAGCTCTTGGTATTGGTATCAAGCACCTATTGAAACACAAGCGTTGCTGATTGAAGCGTTTTCAGAAATTGAAAATGACACTAAAACTGTAGACAACCTAAAAATATGGTTACTTAAAAACAAGCAAACCAATCAGTGGAAAACCACAAAAGCAACTACCGAAGCAGTTTACGCATTGCTATTACAAGGCAGCGATTGGTTAAGCGTTACCGAAATGGTTGATGTTGTTTTAGGTAATGAGCCTGTTGAACCTTCAAAATTAGAAACTGTAAAAGTTGAAGCAGGAACTGGTTATTATAAAACATCTTGGAACTCTACCGAAATTAAACCTGAAATGGCAGAAGTAAAACTCACCAAAAAAGGTAATGGCATTGCTTGGGGAAGTTTATATTGGCAATATTTTGAAGATTTAGATAAGATTACTTCCGCTGAAACACCTTTAAAACTTCAGAAGAAATTATTTAAAAAGAATAATACTGATACTGGTGAAGAGCTTACAGAAATTACTTCTGAAACTCATTTAGAGGTTGGTGATTTGGTTCGTGTACGTATAGAATTACGTAGTGATCGTGCTATGGAATTTGTTCACATGAAAGATATGCGAGCAGCAGGACTAGAACCTGTTAATGTAATGTCGCAATACAAATGGCAAGATGGATTAGGTTACTATGAAGCAACTAAAGATGCAAGCACCAATTTCTTCTTTGATTATTTACCAAAAGGAATTTATGTGTTTGAATACGACTTACGTGTAAACAATTCTGGAGATATGAGTAATGGCATTACAACCATTCAAAGTATGTATGCACCAGAGTTTAGTAGCCATAGTGAAGGCGTGAGAATTTCAGTTAATAATTAAATAAAAAAGGCTTCAAAAATTTGAAGCCTTTTTTATTATTTACTTGGTGGCGTTGTTGGCCTAACCTCTATTTTACTAGGTAAGGTTCTTGGATTCATTTTTAATAAATCAACAACCAATTCTCCAATATCTTCACTTTGAATTTTCCAAGCATCAGAAGCATCAGGTTCATTACCATTAAAATGTGTAGATACTGATCCAGGCATAATGGTACTTACTTTAATACCATACTTACGCAAATCTAACATAACCGCTTGTGTAAAACCTGTAACACCAAACTTACTGGCATTATAAGCAGAACCATTTGCAAAGAAATTGGTTCCTGCTAGACTTGAAATGGTAATGTAATATCCTTTAGATGCTTTAAGTGCATCTACACTTGCTTTTATTGAATAAAAAGCACCTGTAAGGTTAGTATCAATAGTATCTTGCCATTGCTGTAACGTAATATCTTCAATACTTGCAAAATGTCCTAATCCAGCATTTGCAACAACAATATCAAGACTACCTAAAGTATCTATAATCTGTTTTACAGCGTTTGTTTGACTTTCAAAATTTCGCACATCGGCTTCTATACCTATAGCTTTTGCGTCTGTTGTATTACTAGCGTTTAATAACCCTGCAGCTTCACTTGCCGAAGCACTTGATCTACTTGTTATAGCTACATGAATACCTTGTTGTAATAAGCTTTGAGCCACACCAAAGCCAATACCTTTACTGCCACCTGTTATTAATGCTACTTTGTTTTTTAAATTCATAATTTTTTATTTTGGTAATCGTTTTGTTAAAAAGGCTAATTGCCCCATATGATTTGCTTGGTGCTCCATAACATGAAACCATGCCCAGTGATTGGTCATAGCTCCATTCTTTTTTGAGAACCATTTATCGTCTTTTGTTTTTAGTAGTTCTTTTGTTTTTTCTCTAACCTCATTGTAAATATCTAAATAATACTGAATTGGTTTTCCTTGTAATTCTTCACGACCCTTATCTCCTAGTCCTAGAGCAACACTCCATTTACTTTCCTCTTCTTTATTAAATTGTCTTTTTTCAAAGGTGTAAACTTGATAGTAGGCTTCAGTAGCGGCTAAATGGTAAATGATTGCTCCAATACTATTTGCATCTTTATCAATTAAAAAATCTGTTTGCTCTTGGTTTAGATCTTTAACAATCCTTTCAACACGCCCTTTAAGGTCATCTAACATAGAAACCATATTCCCAATATCATGAGAGTATTTCTTTGACGATTTAATTTCGTATTGTGCTTGAGATTGAAAACAAATGAGTAATAATACTGCTAAAATAGATAATGTTCGTTTCATTTTGATTGGTTTGTATTAGTTAGCACGAATATAAAAAACCGATATCTAGATAAGAAGTGATTAACAGTAGCTTAACGCATATTAAGAAAACTTTATTGGTTTGGTGGGAACTTTTTAAGCACCTTATCAACAATAGCTTTAAAGGTCATTTCTTTACTTTCAGGGTCGTCATTAGGTTTAAATGTACTCTCGCTAATAGCTTGCCAAAACAAACCAACACCGTTTTCATCAACAAAATCAAATTGTATTTTTCGGTCTATATTAGGTTGCCCTATAGGAATTCCTACTGAAATGCCACCTCCAACATGAGACCCACTGCCGCCTACACCTACGCCAACACTATTTCTTTTTACTGATTGGCGTTCTGAACTTTTAATATCTATATAAAAATCAGGAGAAGTTGACATTTGAAATCCTTTAGTTTGCAGAGCTTCATCTAAAGCAGAAAATAAGCGTTTGGCATCAAAATCACTTAAACCTGTATTGATATTATCATAATAATTATAGGTCTTGTATTTTGAAAAATCTGTGCCCTTTTCATAATCATGATTAACATATATTGGAGCACAGGAAACAATTATTAATAAGACAAATAAAGAGGAAAATCGTATCACTTTTTTATTTTAAAGTTACGAAATTAGGATATACCTTACTTTGTTGGATCGGCATTTAACATCTTCCACAAAGTATCTTTGAGCTCTTGAAGTCCTTGTTGCGCTACTGAAGACATAAACATGTAGTCTACTGGGAGTTCATTATCTAACTCTTCTTTAAGTTCTGCCTTTAATTCATCATCTAGCATATCACTTTTTGAGATAGCAACAAAACGCTCTTTATCTAAAATTTCAGGGTTGTAGCGTTTTAACTCATCTAGTAAAATATCATATTGCTTTTTAATATCATCAGCATCAGCCGGGATTAAAAACAGCAATACCGAGTTGCGCTCTATGTGACGTAAAAAGTAATGTCCTAGTCCGCGCCCTTCTGCAGCACCTTCTATAATTCCAGGTATATCTGCAATTACAAATGATTGATGATCTCTATACTCTACAATACCTAAATTAGGTTTTAGGGTTGTAAATTCATAATCTGCAATTTTAGGCTTTGCTGCTGTTACAACAGACAGTAATGTAGATTTTCCTGCATTAGGAAAACCTACTAAACCTACGTCTGCTAATATTTTTAATTCTAGAATAATGTCACGCTCTTCTCCGGGAATACCTGGTTGCGCATATCGCGGTGTTTGATTTGTTGAACTTTTAAAATGCCAGTTTCCACGACCACCCATTCCACCTTTGGCAATGGTTTTTTCTTCACCATTTTCGGTAATCTCAAAAAGGATTTCATTGGTTTCTTTATCTCTTACAACAGTACCTAAAGGAACATCCATGTATATATCTGCTCCATCTGCACCTGTACTACGTTGCTTACTACCATGCTCGCCATGACCAGCTTTAAAGTGTCTTTTAAACTTATAGGTATATAATGTCCAAAGGTTAGCATTACCTCTTATGATTACATGTCCACCACGACCACCATCACCACCATCTGGGCCTCCTTTTTCTATATACTTTTCACGGTGTAAATGTGCAGATCCTTTACCTCCGTTTCCAGAGGCTACATGTAACTTTACGTAATCAACAAAATTCCCTTCAGTCATATTCCCTTTCCGCAGTAGCGGATATTATTTAATTATATATTGTAAGTATTATAATGATTCTATAACATTACTCAAACGCGCTGTGATATCTTCAATACTACCAACACCATCTACACCATAGTATTTGTCTTGTGCTGAATAATAGTCTTTAAGTATGGCTGTTTTTTTATAATACTCTTTAATACGGTTTCTAATGATGCTTTCATCAGCATCATCAGCTCTTCCACTTGTTTTACCACGCTCTAATAAACGTTGCACTAAAACTTCATCATCAACTTCAAGTGCTATCATAGCATTGATTTGAGAATCTTTTTCATCCATTAATTTATCTAACGCTTCAGCTTGGGCATTGGTACGCGGAAAGCCATCAAAAATAAACCCTTTAGCATCTGCATTTTTTTCTACTTCAGCATTTAGCATATCAATCGTTACTTGGTCAGGAACTAATTCTCCTTTATCCATGTATGATTTTGCTAACATACCAAGAGCGGTCTCATTTTTAATATTAAATCTAAATACATCACCTGTTGAAATGTGTACTAAACTGTATTTTTCTTTTAAAAATTCGGCTTGTGTGCCTTTTCCTGCTCCTGGAGGTCCAAATAGGACAAAATTAGTCATGTGTTGTGTAGTTTTTAATTGATATATTGCTGGTAAGTCTCTACCTAATCCGTCATAGTCAAGTCCGTAACCCACTATAAATTTATTAGGAATTTCTATACCAACGTAATGTAGTTTAAAATCTTTCTTGTATGCTTCTGGTTTGTAAAATAAGGTCGCTATTTTAAGTTCTTTTACCTTTTCGTTTTTGAAAATTCTATGAACTTCAGCTAGTGTTTTACCAGAGTCTATAATGTCTTCTAAAATCACAACCGTTCTACCTGTTAAGTCTTGCGTTAAACCTACTAGACGCTGAATATCGTCTGTAGATTTCAAACCTTCATAAGACGCTAGTTTTATAAAGGTAACCTCACAAGGTTTAGGGTATTTTTTCACAAAATCACTTACAAACATAAACGACCCATTTAAGATGCCTATAAATACAGGCACTTCATCACCTAAATCATGGGCTATTTCATTAACCATACGCTGTACAGTCTCCTGAACTTTGTCTTCAGAAATAAATGGCTTAAAATGTAAATCGTGTAGTTTTACCACGTGTTTTTTAATTTTAGAAATGCAAAGATAATCATTTGATTAACGTTTTGCGAATTCTAAACAATATACTTAAAATTAAAAAAGGCAGCTATAATTAGCCGCCTTTTTATAAGTTATTAAAATTCTATTTATTCCTTTAAAACTTTAATTGTATGCGTATTAGTTCCGCTATTTATTTTCGCTATATAGCTACCTGTTGCTAAAGCACTCATATCTAATTTTGTTGATGTAGATTGTGGTGTACTTTGTAAAACAACTTTTCCTAATAAATCATAAACTACAATTGAAGATATTTGTGAAGAATAAGAAACATTAAGTGTGTTTTTCACTGGGTTTGGATAGATTGATAATTGTGTTTTATCAAAGCTATCAACTGAAAGTGATTCTAATCTCACTGTTACATCATCAATATTCATTCCTCTTGCCCAGTTTGAAGTTGCCTCAAAAGCAATGTAGTAGGTAGCAGATGGGTTTGGTAAAGCTAAAACCACATTAGTCCAATCAGTTTG
This sequence comes from Corallibacter sp., assembly GCF_048381695.1. Taxonomy (NCBI): domain Bacteria; kingdom Pseudomonadati; phylum Bacteroidota; class Flavobacteriia; order Flavobacteriales; family Flavobacteriaceae; genus Corallibacter; species Corallibacter sp. The sequence goes on from NZ_JBLXHI010000002.1 coordinate 71,448, forward strand.
CTCTTCTGTGTAATCTTCTCCTATTTGTGTCCAAGCAGCATTAGCATCTGTTTTGTAATACACTCTTAACTCATCTATATCATCAAACCAGTTTATGTTTGCATAATAAAAGTCTAACTCTGGGCTTGTAGCACCTGAAAGGTCTAAAGGTAAAGATACTAATTTAGCAGCATCCCCGTAAGCACCTGTTCTAAATTCAGCCATAGTAGTACCTGTTCTTGGTGTAATAGATCCATTTCCATTTTGCGACACAAATGTCCATGATTCACCTCCAGAAACATCTTCATTCTCCCAGCAAACAGGCATAGAACCACTTTCAAAGCCTTCTTGCACCGGGAATGTTGTTTCTGCCTCACATAATGTTGTAAACGCTATTGGGCCAAACCAATTACTGTAATCAGAGCTACCACAATCTTGTCTAACATAATACTCATACATTGTTCCTGAACTTAAGCCCGACAATGTTGTAGATGTTGCATTCATAACAGCTGGTGCTGGCGTACCTGAACCTGCAGTAAATCCTGGAGCTCCATACTCTACCTCATAATTACCTAATTCTCCTGTCCAAGAAATTGCGGCTGTTGTCGTAGTTAGATTATCAACAGCTGCAGCTGTTGGTTCATAACAAGTTGGTATAGCTCTAACCTCAATCTCATCTAAATCAAAAGCAAACATATCTGTAGTAGAAGAATAAAATGCTATATAAATAGTTTGCCCTACATAATCTGTTAATTCATACTGATACTTAACAAAATCAGGACCACTAGCAGGGGCTACATTGGCTTCTAGTGTTTCAGTAAAATCACTCGCCGCCGTTCCAGTAGTAGAAACTCTTAAACTTATCGTTTCTGGGTAATTAGGATCGCGGCTTCTTGCCCAAAAACTTAAAAAGTCTGAAACACCTGCTTGTACAGATACCGAAGGCGTTATCAAATAATCATCATGAGCAGTAGCACTATATAAAATAGAGACTATATTTACACCTGTTTGCGCAGTAAGTTCAGATGCAGACAAGTCTACAATCTCCCATGTAGTACCTGCATCTCCTTGATCTATAACGGTCCATCCCGCTGGAATTTCTGTACTACCTTCAAAGCTCTCGACAAATTGAGAGAATGATAATAATGGTAAAACAAAAAATGTAATTAAAAGTAGTTTTTTCATCATATAAATAGTTAATAAATTAATAGTTGTATAAACATAAGGTATTTACGCATAAAATCTATACATTTTAACTTTATTTTTAACATCTTACTGCTATCTTTGTGATTTATTAAAATTATTAGCTAATATCAAGCTTATATATCCCAGAGTTTATCAAACTATGAATTTTTTCTCTTCAGAATTTAAATTAGGCATTTTAGGTGGCGGACAACTAGGTAAAATGCTACTTTACAACACTAGGAAATTTGACATTCACACCAAAATTATTGATGCAAATAATGAAGCTCCTTGTAAAATTGCATGCGATGAGTTTCAACTTGGAGACTTAATGGATTTTGATGCCGTTTACAATTTTGGAAAACAAGTTGATGTCTTAACCTTTGAAATTGAAAACGTCAATACTGATGCGCTTGAAGCTTTAGAAAAAGAAGGCGTAAAAGTATATCCTTCTTCAAAAACTTTGAGAACCATCCAAAATAAAGCAACACAAAAACTCTTTTACAAAGACCATAACATCCCTACAGCCGATTTTACTCGATTCGCTTACACTTCTGAAATTAAAGAAGCTATTAATAATGGAGGCTTACAACTCCCTTTTGTATGGAAAAGCGCTCAGTTTGGTTATGATGGTAATGGTGTAAAAGTTGTAAGGACTATAGAGGACTTAGAGGGCTTACCAAATGTTGAGTGTATTGCAGAAGACATGATTCCGTTTAAAAATGAACTCGCAGTTATTGTGGCTAGAAATGTTGATGGTGATATCAAAACGTATCCAGTAGTTGAAATGGAATTTCATCCAGAAGCCAACCAAGTGGAATATGTTATTTGTCCTGCACGAATTGATGACACTGTTGCGCAAAAAGCTCGTGAAGTGGCTTTAAATGTTTCAAAAGCATTTAACCATGTTGGACTTTTGGCGGTTGAAATGTTTCAGACTAAAAACGATGAGATTTTGGTTAACGAAGTAGCACCAAGACCTCACAATTCGGGGCATCAAACTATTGAAGCGAGTTACACCTCACAGTTTGAACAACACTTACGTGCTATTCTTAATTTACCATTAGGACAAACTGATAGTAAAGTTGGTGGAATTATGGTTAATTTGGTAGGAGCCGAAGGTCATACAGGAGATGTTGTATATGAAAACATTGCTGAAATCATGAAACTAGAAGGTGTTACACCTCATATATACGGAAAAAAACAAACACGTCCATTTAGAAAAATGGGACATGTAACCATTGTTAATGAAGATATAAATGAAGCAAGACGTGTAGCTGAACAAGTAAAGAAAACCATTAAAGTTATAAGTAAATAAACTATGAGTAAAGTAGGAATCATTATGGGAAGTAAAAGCGATTTGCCTGTTATGCAAGACGCTATTGACATACTAAAAGGATTTGATATAGAAATAGAAGTTGATATTGTTTCTGCACATCGCACACCTGAAAAACTGTTCGATTACAGTAAAAACGCACATACAAGAGGCATTTCAGTAATTATTGCTGGAGCTGGTGGCGCAGCACACTTACCTGGTATGGTAGCTTCTTTATCTCCGCTACCTGTTATTGGTGTTCCTGTAAAAAGCAGCAACTCTATTGATGGTTGGGATTCTGTTTTATCTATTCTTCAAATGCCTGGAGGCGTTCCTGTTGCAACTGTAGCTTTAAATGGTGCTAAAAACGCAGGTATTTTAGCTGCTCAAATTATTGGAAGTTCTGATAAGTGCGTTTTAGATAAAATAATGGTTTACAAAGAAGGCCTGAAAGCCAAGGTAATAGAATCTGCAAAAGACTTATAATAAAAAACCTTGACAGGACGTCAAGGTTTTTTTGCTATTAATCAACTATTTTTATAGAGTTATCTTATTAACTCTTATGAAAAATCAGCGCAAAAGTAATATTACTTAATAGATTTTTATCTTAAAATAACGTTAATTATCACAAAACAAACCATTTAGTAAGAAAATTAACACATTGATTTTCAATCTTATTCTAATAAAACTATGAATATTTTAAACAAACCCTTTGACACTCAATTTCATACTGCTCCGTTTTCAAAAATAAAGAACGAGGATTTTCTTCCTGCAATTAAAAAAGGCATTGAAGATGCAAAAGCAGAAATTGATGCCATAACCAATAATCCGGAAGCACCAACATTTCAAAATACTATTGAAGCTTTAGATTTTTCAGGTGAGCAGTTAGATAGAATCTCAAGTATTTTCTTCAATTTAAATTCTGCTGAAACCAACGACGAAATCCAAAAGATTGCTCAAGAAGTTTCACCTTTATTATCTGAATTCAGTAATGATATTACTTTAAACGAAACGTTATTTAAACGTGTTAAAGCCGTTTACGATGCTAAAGACAATTTAGATTTAACAACCGAACAGCTAACACTTCTTAATAAAAAATATAAAGGGTTTTCCAGAAATGGAGCTAATTTACCTGAAGACAAAAAACAACAGCTTCGCGGCATTGATAAAGAATTAAGTAAACTAAAACTAAAATTTGGCGAAAACGTACTGGCTGAAACCAACAAATATGAGCTTCACATTACTAATGAAGCCGATTTAGACGGTTTACCAGAAAGCGCTAAAGAAGAAGCTAAACAAACTGCTGAACAAAAAGGTAAAGACGGCTGGATGATTACCTTGCAATATCCAAGCTACATTCCGTTTATGACCTATGCTAAAAATCGTGGGTTGCGTAAGAAATTAGCTTTAGCTTTTGGAGCAAAAGGGTTTAACAATGATACATTAGACAATCAAGACATTGTTTTAAAAATTGCCAAACTACGTCATCAACGTGCTAACTTATTAGGATACAAAACGCATGCGCATTTTGTTTTAGAAGAGCGTATGGCAAAAAACCCCGAAACTGTAAGCACATTTTTAAACGATTTATTAGAAAAGGCTAAACCAGCTGCCGAACGTGAATTTAAAACATTAAGCGATTTTGCCAAAGAACTAGATGGTATTGAGCAATTACAAAAATGGGATGGTGGTTATTATTCTGAAAAATTAAAACAAAAGCTATTCGATTTAGATGACGAAAAGCTAAAACCATATTTCAAACTTGAAAACGTTATTAATGGAGTGTTTACCATTGCTGAAAAACTATACGGTTTACAGTTTGAAGAAATCAACACGATTGATAAATATCATGACGATGTGCTTACTTACAAAGTGACTGATAGCGACGGTAATTATATTTCGATTTTTTACGCTGACTTTTTCCCAAGAGCAGGAAAACGTAATGGTGCGTGGATGACTGTTTACAAGCCACAGTATGTGAAAAATGGCAAAAATAGCAGACCACACATTTCTATAGTTTGCAACTTTACCAAACCTACAAAAACCAAACCTTCACTTCTAACCTTCAATGAAGTCACCACACTTTTTCACGAGTTTGGTCACGCCTTACATGGTATATTAGCCAACACTACCTACCCAAGTATGTCTGGCACAAGTGTGTTTTGGGACTTTGTAGAATTACCAAGCCAGGTGTTAGAAAACTGGTGTTACGAGAAAGAAGCTTTAGAGCTGTTTGCAACACATTATGAAACTGGAGAAGTGATCCCAATGGATTTAATTGAAAAAATAAAAGCTTCAGCTACATTTCATGAAGGTATGCAAACTTTGCGTCAGTTAAGTTTTGGGTTACTGGATATGAGTTGGCATGCTAATGAAGCTCCAGAAACAATAACTTCTGTAAAAGCACATGAACAAAAAGCATTTGAGAATACAAAACTTTATCCTGATGTTGCTGAAAATTGTATGAGCACCTCGTTTTCTCACATTTTCCAAGGTGGATATTCATCTGGATATTACAGTTACAAATGGGCTGAAGTATTAGATGCTGATGCATTTGAGTTTTTTAAGGAAGAGGGTATTTTTAGTAAAAATGTTGCACAGAAGTTTAAGGACAATGTGCTTTCACAAGGAGGAACTGAAGACCCTATGACACTTTACAAACGATTCAGAGGAAAAGAACCTCAACCAGAAGCACTACTAAAACGTGCTGGTTTGATTGAGAAGTAATTTTTTTGTCTACATTTGATAAAAATTCTTGAAAAAGAACATGCCTAAACAAGAACTAAATCCCAACACTTGGATTGATAGATATTCTGACTATCTATTTAATTACACCATCTCTCGCGTAAATGACAGAGAAATAGCTAAAGATTTAGTACAAGATACTTTTTTTGCAGCTTTAAAATCTATGAAAAACTTTAAAGGCGATGCTAGTGAGCGCACTTGGCTAATAGCTATTTTAAAGCGAAAAATCATAGACTACTATCGTAAAATAAACTCCAAAAAAGGACAAGCCGAAGTACGTATTTCTTATAACTCTGATGAAAACGAAGGCGATTGGCTTGAAGAACGTGTTGCAGATCCTTTTGATAAAACAGCCGAAGACGCTTTAGAAAATGACGAACTTGGTGATGCTATTTTTAATTGTTTAGACAAACTTCCTGAAAAACAAGCTACAGTTTTTAGAATGAAAACTATTGAAGGTTTAGAAACCGAAACTATTTGTAATGAACTAAATATCACTGCGTCTAACCTTTGGGTTATTGTTCATAGAGCTAGAAGTGCAATGGCTGATTGTATGGAGAAAAACTGGTTTTAAGTATGAAAGAAAAAAAATCATTTTTATTTATTTCTTGTGATGAGGCTAAACATATCTGTGATAAGTCTCAATACAAAGAGGCATCTATTGTTGAAAAACTTAAACTTAATTTAAGATACATTTGGTGTAGAGTTACTAGAGCTTATGTTAAAAAAAACAAACAGCTCACAACTACCCTAGACAATTCTAATATAGAATGTTTAAACACTTTAGAACGCCAAAATCTAAAAGAACAATTCAAACAAGAGTTAAGTAAGCAAAATCAAAACTAACCATACTATAGAAATACTTTCTACAAAAAAGGCACTATAATAATCCCCTTGCTGTTTTTTGGCAAATAACAATGCTAGCAACAATAATATTGACACAATACATGATGCCCAGATATGATGTTGTGGCAATATATCCTTAAAGAATTCTAACAAAAAGAAAACACCAACCAAAAACACACCTATAACTTTAGTGAGCTTGACCCCTATTTGTTGTGGTATTGTTGACAGCTTTATACTATCATATTGCAAATCTCGTATTTCAAAAGGAAACATAAGCACTAAAACAAACACAAAACGTTGTAAACTTACCACAATTACATCTGCTTCTATAAAATAATCTGCATTAATAAGAGGCAAAAACACAGTAACACAAGCCCAAACAAGTGCTATAATATAAACTTTAACGCCACTTATACTACGTAAATTCTTATGCTTATCTAATAGTAGTTTACTAGGTAGCAAAGGTATTGCATACAAAAAAGTAACAACACCTAAACCACCAATATATAATAACGTAGTAGCATTAAGACGTAGCGCATAATAGCACATTGCTACAAAACATATAAATGAAAAAACCTGAATTATTTTAAGCCAACTTGCCAAACTTCTATGATGAAATTTTGCCAACCCAAAATACTTCACAAAATTGTAGCCTGTAATTGAAGCAAAAAAAATAAAATATAACACATCTTCATCATAAGGCAAATTAAACTTCAGCAAGGTTAACCAAGCCAAACAATAAACAGCTAAAGCTACATGAATACTGCTGTTTATATAAAAATCAAATATCTGCTTTATAAATCGCATACAACAAAAATAAGTAAAGTGTTAATAACCTTTTTAATTGGTTAAAAACTTTAGTATTCATTAACTAAATAACGTGAATATTTACGTAATTTTGCGCCTTAAAACACAACTATAATTTTGTAATGAATACAACTGTTTTTGCACAACGTCACATAGGTCCTAGAGAGGCGGACCAAAACCAAATGTTAAAGACTATTGGTGTTGACTCGTTAGACCAACTTATCTACGAAACTATTCCAGATGATATTAAGCTAAAAAAGCCACTTAACCTTGAAGAACCTATGAGTGAGCAAGAATATCTTGTTCATATACATAATGTATCTAAAAAAAATAAAGTTTATAAAACATATATTGGTTTAGGGTATCATCCTACAATTCTTCCGGCAGTAATTCAAAGAAACATTCTAGAAAACCCGGGTTGGTATACTGCTTACACACCATATCAAGCAGAAATTGCACAAGGACGTCTTGAAGCATTATTAAATTTCCAAACCATGATTACTGATTTAACTGGAATGGAATTAGCCAATGCCTCATTACTAGACGAAAGTACAGCAGCCGCAGAAGCCATGAGTTTACTGTTTGCTGTCAGAGACAGAGCTCAAAAAAAGGAAAATGTAAATAAGTTTTTTGTTTCAGAAGATATTCTACCTCAAACCTTATCAATTTTAACAACGAGAGCAATTCCTATTGGTATAGAATTAGTTGTTGGAAAAGAAAGCGACTTTGATTTTTCATCTGATTTCTTTGGGGCTATTTTACAATACCCAGGAAAATTAGGACAAGTAACAGACATTAAATCGTTTATAGAAAAAGCAAATAACGCCAACATTAAAGTTGCAGTAGCTGCCGATATTTTAAGCTTGGTAAAACTAGAAGCTCCAGGTAAGTTTGGTGCCGATGTTGTAGTAGGAACTACGCAACGATTTGGAATACCAATGGGTTACGGCGGCCCTCATGCTGCTTATTTTGCTACAAAAGAAGCTTACAAGCGTGACATCCCAGGACGTATTATTGGAGTAACAAAAGATACCGATGGTAACAGAGCGTTACGTATGGCACTTCAAACTCGTGAGCAACACATCAAACGAGATAGAGCTACATCAAACATTTGTACTGCACAAGTTTTACTTGCCGTAATGGCCGGAATGTATAGCGTGTATCATGGACCTAAAGGATTGCAGTTTATTGCAGACAGCGTTCATAATGCAGCGTCACTATTAGCTGACTCCTTAAAAAAGTTAGGCTTCAATCAAGTAAATTCAGAATATTTTGATACGCTTCAAATTAAAACGGATGCAAAAAAAGTAAAAAAGGTTGCCAAAGAAAAAAAGGTAAACTTTTACTATCCTGATGAAGATACCGTAAGCATCTCTATAAATGAAACTACAACATTAAGAGACATCAATTACCTTATTGAAATATTTGCTAAAGTAGCCAAAAAAGAAGCCTTTACAGTTTCTGAAATACCACAAGCAAATACCATATCTGAAAACCTACAACGTAAAACCGAGTTCTTAACGTCTGATGTGTTTAACACATATCATTCTGAAACCGAGTTAATGCGTTACATAAAAAAATTAGAGCGTAAAGACTTATCATTAAACCACTCAATGATATCTCTTGGCTCTTGTACTATGAAACTTAATGCGGCTGCAGAAATGCTTCCTTTAAGTATTTTTAAATGGGCAAACGTACATCCTTTTGTACCAGAAAAACAAGCCAAAGGATATTTAACCATTTTAAAAGAATTAGAAGATCAATTGACTGAAATCACAGGTTTTGCTGCTACATCACTACAACCAAACTCTGGTGCTCAAGGTGAATTTGCAGGACTTATGGTTATTAAAGCATATCATGAATCTCGTGGTGATCACCACAGAAACATTTGTTTAATTCCTTCATCTGCTCATGGTACCAACCCTGCAAGTGCAGTTATGGCTGGTATGAAAGTAATTGTAACAAAATCAACTGAAAAAGGTAACATTGATGTTGATGACTTACGTGAAAAAGCTGAATTACACAAAGACAACCTATCTTGTTTAATGGTTACTTATCCATCTACGCATGGTGTTTACGAATCTGCCATTAAAGAGATAACAAAGATAATTCATGACAATGGTGGTCAAGTATACATGGATGGTGCAAACATGAATGCTCAAGTTGGACTTACAAACCCTGGAAATATTGGCGCTGATGTATGTCACTTAAACCTTCATAAAACATTTGCCATTCCTCATGGTGGTGGCGGACCTGGCGTTGGACCAATTTGTGTTGCTGAACAGCTAGTTCCTTTTTTACCTGGCAACCCAGTTATAAAAACAGGTGGTAAAAAAGCTATTACTGCTATATCTGGCGCTCCTTTCGGATCGTCTTTAGTTTGTTTAATTTCTTACGGATATATAAAAATGTTAGGCGCCAAAGGTGTTACTGATGCTACAAAAGCAGCCATCTTAAACGCGAATTACATAAAAACTAGACTACAAGGACATTTTGATACATTATACTCTGGCGAAATGGGTAGAGCTGCTCACGAAATGATTGTTGATTGTCGTCCTTTTAAAGCTAATGGTATTGAAGTTACTGATATTGCTAAGCGACTAATGGACTACGGATTTCATGCACCAACGGTATCTTTCCCAGTTGCTGGCACATTAATGATAGAGCCAACAGAAAGCGAAAGCAAAGCTGAAATGGATCGTTTTTGTGATGCTATGATTTCAATTAAAAAAGAAATTGACCAAGCATCAAAAGAGGACAATAACAATGTACTTAAAAATGCTCCACATACATTAGAAATGGTAACAGCTAACGAATGGGATTTCCCTTACACAAGAGAACAAGCTGCTTATCCTTTAGATTATGTAAAAGACAATAAATTTTGGCCTTCAGTAAGACGTGTTGATGATGCTTACGGAGACAGAAACTTAATATGTACGTGCGCTCCTATTGAGGAGTATATTGACGCCTAATTTAACAGGTTGAACATCGTATTTTAAACAAAAAGAGGGTTTGCTTTTGATTAACAGTAATTAATTTTATATTACGTTAATAGCAAACCCTTTTTTAATGAACATACACATAACAGGCACAGGAAGTTATATTCCTGACACTATAGAAAAAAACGAAAACTTCAATCAACATATTTTTTTAAACACTGATGGTTCTAGTATAGATTCCTCAAATAAAGTCATTGTTGAGAAGTTTCAAGACATAACAGGCATTGTTGAACGTCGTTATGCCGAACCTCATCTTGTTACATCAGATTTAGGTGCTTTTGCTGCTGAAAGAGCAATTGCTAACGCTAATATAGATCCAGAAGAATTAGACTACATTATTGTTGCACATAACTTTGGAGATGTGAAACACAACACCATTCAAAGCGATATTCTTCCTTGTTTAGCAGCTAGAATAAAGCATAACCTGCGTATAAAAAACCCTAAATGTGTCGCTTACGACATACTTTTTGGTTGTCCTGGTTGGATTGAAGGTGTGATACAAGCAAATGCTTTTATTAAAGCTGGTATAGCAAAAAAATGCCTTGTAATAGGAACAGAAACCTTATCGCGCGTTGTAGACAAACACGATAGAGATTCTATGATTTTTTCTGATGGCGCTGGAGCAACAGTTATTGAAGCTACAGATAATGAAGGTGGCATACTAGCCCACGAAACCGTAAGTCATACTTTAGATGAAGCCTATTATTTATATTTTGGAAACTCAAACAACCAAAACCTTTGTCGAGATACACGATATATAAAAATGCATGGTCGCAAAATTTATGAATTTGCTTTAAGCCATGTACCTCAAGCTATGAAAAGCTGCCTTGACAAAAGCGGCTATTCTATTAACGATGTAAAAAAGATTTTCATTCATCAAGCTAATGAAAAAATGGATGAAGCTATTTTAAAACGTTTTTATAGACTATACAAAACTTCAATTCCTGATAACATTATGCCTATGAGCATTCAAAAATTCGGAAACAGCTCTGTTGCTACTGTTCCTACGCTTTATGATTTGGTTTTACATAATAAAATAGAAAATCAAAGTCTTTCTAAAGGTGATGTTATTATATTTGCAAGTGTTGGTGCTGGCATGCACATAAACGCTATGGTTTACAAATATTAATATTTAAGCTCTCTTTTTTGAGGCATCACTTATGTACGAAAAAACGTTTCCAAATAAACGCTTTAAGCACACTGCAAAGTTTTTACAACAGCATATCTCAAAAGATCATTCTATTTTAGATTTAGGTGTTCAAAATCCGTTTAGCGATGTTATGAAAAACATTGGTTATAGTGTTACTAATACAAAAGGAGAAGATTTAGATTTTGACACATCTACTATTACAAACTCTGATGCAGATGTTGTAACTGCTTTTGAAATTTTCGAACACTTACTATCACCTCTCACAGTCTTAAAAAGCATCAAAGCAGACAAACTTGTAGCTAGCGTACCTTTACGCTTATGGTTTAGTCCTGCTTACAGAAGTAAAACTGATAAATGGGATAGGCATTTTCATGAATTTGAAGATTGGCAGTTTGATTGGTTATTAGAAAAAGCCGGATGGAGAATAGTTGCCAGAGATAAATGGACCAACCCAGTAAAAAAACTTGGAATTCGCCCTATTTTAAGATGGTTTACACCAAGATATTACATTGTTTACGCCGAAAGAATATAAGCATTGAATTTCTATATTGTCATACCAGCTCATAATGAAGCAGATTCTATCTTATTAACTTTAGAGTCATTAGCAAATCAAACATTACTACCAAAAAAAGTAGTTGTAGTTAATGACAACTCAACAGATGAAACTCAAAACATTGTAAGCAATTTCAGAAAAAACTACCCTTGGGTTTCTTTGATAAATGTAAAGTCTTCTAACAAACATCTCCCTGGCAGCAAAATAATCAATGCATTTTACAAAGGCTACGAAGATTTAGATTGTGATTATGATGTGATTTGTAAGTTTGATGCTGATTTGATTTTTCCAGAAAACTATTTAGAACGACTTGCTTTTCATTATAACAACAATCCAAAGCTAGGTATGGTTGCTGGTTTTTGCTACATAGAAAAAAACGACCAATGGGTTTTAGAAAACTTAACGAGAAAAGATCATATACGTGGTGCATTAAAAGCATATAGAAAAGCCTGTTTTCAAGATATTGGCAAACTAAAAACTTCTATGGGTTGGGATACCATAGATGAACTTTTAGCTAAATACCATAACTGGGATATACAAACCGACGAGTCTCTTCATGTAAAGCACTTAAAACCTACAGGCATAAGCTATAACAAAGCAGCAAAACATTTGCAAGGCGAAGCTATGTATAAAATGCGCTATGGCTTTACTATTACTCTAATTTCTGCCTTAAAATTAGCTTACAAAAAAAAGAGCTTTTCTTTATTTAAAGATTACATAGCAGGCTTTTTTAAAGCTAAAAGAAATAAAACAGATTATTTGGTTTCTGAAGAGGAAGGAAAATTTATTAGACGTTTACGCTGGAAAGGCGTGCTAAACAAATTTCATTAAAAACGCCAATTCTTATAACTATCAGAAGCTTCTATCTCACTTTCAATAACATCATCTAACTCTGAAAAGAAATCTATTCCTGTTAAATCTTCTAAAAAATCAACAGAAACAACAAAGTTATGAAGAGGTTCTTTAGAGTTTGTATGTGGTAATAAAAAAGCAATTACTTTAGGTGCTCCGTTGTTATAATCAAATACTATTTTATAAAATTGGTTTGGAACAGAAACATGCTCATTTCCTATGGTTTTCATGGTTCCTTTCAAAACACCACCTGTCACTACAAAAACACCATCATATTTTTTTGCCCAATAGCGTACTTTTTGTTCTAATGTATTCCAAATACCAGAATTAAAATCATGCTTTTGTGGCGAAATATTGCTTGTTAAAAATGTCTCATCATAAGCTTTTTGGCTATAACGCCTATCTGCTGCTGGACAAAGATGCCCACGATCATAGCCTGAATTTTTATAATTTTTCCAACTCGCAGCACCTGTTTTAACCGCTTGGTCTATTTCAAAATAAGGCCTATCAAAATCATTGTATGACAATTGAGTTTTTTTCAACTCATAAGCTACCCATTCTGCTTGCTCGTGAGCTTCACTATAACTTAATGAATACCCTTCATGATGCACCAATTGATTTGTGGTGCTTGTAGGTAAAAAGAATTCATTTGTTAAAGTTTTCGCTTGCGCTCCTTTGTTTACTATTTCTAACTGCTCTTCTTGTTTCAAATATGCTTCATAAACATAAATACCAACAACAATAAGAGCAGCTATAATAGTATAAAGCGTTCGTTTACTCATTATTTTAGTGTAGTCAAACTAGCCTTCAACGTTTCAATTTTAGCTAAAGCATCTGCTTCTTTTTTCTTTTCAGAAGCTACAACTTGCTCTGGCGCATTGTTTACAAAACGCTCGTTTGATAGTTTTTTCTGTACCGATTTTAAGAAACCTTCAGTATAATTTAACTCTTCAGTTAACTTTTTAATTTCAGCTTCAACGTCTATCGCGCCAACCATTGGCACAAAATACTCGTTAGATTTTACTCTAAAGGTTAAAGCACCTTCAACAGCTTCATCTACATACTCAATCGCTTCAAGATTACCCATTTTTTGGATAATCGCATCAAACGTGGTAGATGATTTTTCATTATTAATTACCGAAAATCCTATCGCATCTTTAAACGCAATATTCTTTTCTTTTCTAATAGTACGAATTCCTGAAATCACTTCTGAAGCAAAATCAAATTCTGAAATCAACGTTTCGTTTATTGGTTTTGCTGTTGGCCAACTCGCTACAATTAAAGCGTCTTCTGGCGTGCGGTCTTTTATGTAATGCCATAAATCTTCTGTTAAAAATGGCATAAATGGATGTACAATTTTTAAGTTATCTTCAAAAACAGAAATAATTGCATTGTATGTTTTAGCATCAATTGGTTGTTGGTATGCTGGTTTTACCATTTCTAGTAACCAACCACAAAAATCGTCGTAAATTAACTTGTAAATTGCCATTAATGCATCACTTAAACGGTATTTGCTAAAGTGATCTTCAATCTCGATTAATGCTTTTTGGAATTTAGATTCGTACCATTCTATTGCTATTTTACTCGCTTCTGGTTGCTCTATGCTTTCCGAAACTTCCCAACCATCAACTAAACGGTAGGCATTCCAGATTTTGTTACCAAAACCTTTTCCTTGTTGGCATAACGATTCGTCAAATAATAAATCGTTTCCTGCTGCGCTACTTAATAGTAACCCAACACGAACACCATCGGCGCTATATTCTTCGATAAGTTTTAATGCGTCTGGTGAGTTTCCTAAAGATTTACTCATTTTACGACGTTGCTTATCACGTACCAATCCTGTTAAGTATACATTCTGAAAAGGTTTTTCTTCTTTATACTCGTAACCTGCAATTATCATACGTGCTACCCAAAAGAATAAAATATCTGGACCTGTTACTAAGTCATTTGTTGGGTAATAGTATTTAATTTCTTCATTTTCTGGATTGCGAATACCATCAAAAACCGACATTGGCCATAACCATGAAGAGAACCATGTATCTAGAGCATCTGTTTCTTGACGTAAATCTTCAGCTTTAAGTGAAGAATTTCCTGTTTTATCTTGAGCAAGTTCTACTGCATCATTGATGTTTTCAGCAACTACAAAATCTTCTTTTCCGTCGCCATAATAAAATGCAGGAATTTGTTGTCCCCAAAGTAATTGACGCGAAATATTCCAATCGCGGATGTTTTCCATCCAGTGACGATAGGTGTTTTCGAACTTTTTTGGGAATAATTTTATATCGGCGTTTTCACCTAAAACTGCTTCGATAGCTGGTTTTACTAACTCTTCCATTTTTAAGAACCATTGGTCGCTTAATCGTGGTTCGATAATGGCTTTGGTACGCTCTGAAATTCCAACACGGTTATTATGGTCTTCAATTTTTTCAATTAGACCTAAACCTTCTAATTCTTTTACAATTTCTTTTCTAACTTCAAAACGATCCTTTCCTTCGTAATGTAAACCGTAACTGTTTAAAGAAGCGTCTTCGTTAAAAATATCAATGACTTCAAGGTTATGCTTATCGCCTAAAACCTTATCGTTTTCATCATGTGCTGGTGTTACTTTTAAACAACCAGTACCAAATTCAACATCAACATAATCGTCTTCAATTATAGGAATTACGCGATTACAAATTGGCACAATCGCTTTTTTTCCTTTTAAATTGAAATGACGCTCATCTTCTGGATTGATACAAATTGCAGAATCACCTAAAATAGTTTCAGGGCGCGTTGTGGCAATGGTTAACGTCTCATCGCTACCTTGAATTTGATATTTTATGTGGTATAATTTACCTTGTTTATCTACGTATTCAACTTCCTCATCTGATAGTGTTGTTTTTGCTTCTGGATCCCAATTTACCATACGGTAACCGCGATAGATAAGTCCTTTGTTGTATAAATCAACAAACACTTTTATTACGGCTTCGCTCATATCGTCGTCCATAGTAAATTTAGTACGATCCCAATCGCAAGAACAACCTAGTTTTTTTAACTGCTCAAGGATAACGCCACCGTATTCGTGCGTCCAATCCCAAGCGTGTTTTAAAAACTCGTCACGTGTTAAATCGTTTTTATCGATGCCTTGTGCTTTTAATTTGGCAACAACTTTGGCTTCGGTAGCAATAGATGCGTGATCGGTTCCTGGAACCCAACAGGCATTTTTACCTTGTAAACGCGCACGACGAATTAACACATCTTGAATGGTATTATTCAACATATGTCCCATGTGAAGTACTCCTGTGACATTTGGCGGCGGAATTACAATAGTATACGGTTCTCTCTCGTCTGGTGTAGAATGAAAATAATTATGTTTCATCCAGTAGTCGTACCATTTGTTTTCTACCTGTTGTGCATCATATTTTGATGGAATACTCATCTTTGGAATAGTTTTTGAATTAAGAAAGGCAAAAATACTTATATTTTGTTGTTCTATAAAATGTTTTGTTTGCCTTTAAATAGGTGATATGCTATTTTAACACGTATTATGTCTATTTTTTTTGTAGAACGCACAAAAAGTAAGTAAGTTTACCAAGTAATTAAATATTATATATCATGAAAAATTTCATTACCATATTATTTATCGGATTATTGAGTTTTACAGTAAATGCTCAAGATAAAGTCGCTAAAATAGAGTTTAAAAGCACCATTATTGATTATGGCACCATAGAAAAGGGCGCTGATGGCGTTCGTGTTTTTGAATTTACAAACACAGGTGATGCTCCTCTTATTATATCAAACGTAAAATCTAGTTGTGGATGTACAGTTCCTAAAAAACCAGAAAAACCAATTATGCCTGGTGAAAATGGAGAAATCGAAGTAAAATATGATACAAATAGAGTTATGCCTATTAGAAAAAATATCACTGTAATGTCTAATGCTGAAACACCAACTGTTGTTTTAAAAATTAAAGGTGAAGTTATTGACCCTTCAAAGCAAAGTGTTTTAAGCAAAAGCAGTAAAAGTGTTATGGAGAAATAGTAGCACAATACTAAAAAAACAAAAGGTCTTGAATATAATGTTATTCAAGACCTTTTTTAATTTAACAAACTCTCTAAATAAAACTGATACTTTAACTCTGTACCATTTCTATCTATTTTTATTTTTATGAGTTCTCCTGCTTTACCATAAAACTTTTGCATGATCTCTTGCAGAGTAAATTCTTCAACCTTTTTATTATTGATAGCCAGAATTATGTCTCCTACTTTGAGCCCTGCGTTATAAGCTGGCGATTTTTCTCGTAACTCTGATATAGAATAGGCTGGTTTTAAAACAAGTTTATAATCAACCTGATTGTTAATTACAGGTGTTGAATCATCTACATTTGTTGTTATAACACGAGCTTGTCTTATAGAACGATGTTCCTGTGTTACCAACCTTAAACCATCATGCATTAACTCTATTCCGCTTTTGTTATAGCTAAAGTCATCCTTATAGTAACGACTTTTCTTAAATAAAACTCGTTTGTTATGATAATCAAATATTAAATTAAATCTTTTTAAAATATTACCTGCAAGACTTCCGTTTCTACCCTTAAAATGTTTTACATGATTTATAGACTTGGCATCAGGAAAAGCCACATTGGCATTATTAAAAACAAAACGGCCAACTGAAACACTTTCCACTTTTGATCGTTTTCCATAAATAGTACCACTTAACCCATGCCCTAAAAAGTCATGAAAATAATTATTGGTCACTTGTATATTCAGCATTTCATCTTCAAACAACCACAAAGAATCACTGCCTCCTGAATCTATTAAAAGCTTAACGGGCACATCTCTTCCATTAAGCTTTACATTAATATTTAAATAAGGTTTATTATTAAAAAACTCTAAAGGCAGCACATCACACTTTTTACATTTATTGTTATTAAAATCAGTTGGATTTATCACCTTAATAAATTGTCTTCCATAGTGTACTTCAACGATTAAATCTTTAAAAAAATCATACCCTATAATTCCATGAATTGGGATTCCTAATCTTGGAGCAAAGTTTAGTTTAGCGTTATAAATTGCATATAAATCTTGATTTACATTTATAGCATTTCCTATTTTAAAAATATTATTGGTTGACTTTAATGCTTTGACAGGCTTGTCTTCGCCAAGGCCTCTTAAAAAAATAGTTTCGGAGTTTTTTATCTGAAGTGAATCTAGACTGTTTAAAAAATTAAAAACTATTGGTTTACTTACGCCTGTGTCTAATATAAAGGATAGCTCAACACCATTTATTGATACCGGAATGACAATAAGATTATTTATTAATTGAAAATGTATCTTATCAACACCTTTTTTTCCTTGAACAACAAATTGGTTTTGCGCTAATAGAAATGAATTCGCAAAAAAGTATACAAATAAAATACAGATACATTTTTTCATAAATTCATATTTAGTAACCTAATCAATTTACAAATCTTTAATTTAAGTTCAATATTTAACAGTCTATTTTAAAAAAACTTTAATATAAATTTCGGAACTTTGCTGCTTTAATTTAAGAATAGACATGCCAACAATATCTCAAAAGGGGCAATTAATGCCTCAATCTCCAATAAGAAAACTAGTTCCTTATGCTGAAAAGGCATATCAAGAAGGAAAAGTTGTATATCATTTAAACATAGGTCAGCCAGATATAAAAACTCCTGAAGTAGCTTTAGATGCTGTAAAAGTTCACTCTCTAGACATTTTAGCGTATACTAGATCTGAAGGTTCTGATGGTTATAGAGAAAAAATAGCTGCTTATTACAACAACCATGATATTAAAGTTACAAAAGAAGATATTATTGTAACAACTGGCGGTAGTGAAGCATTATTATTTGCTTTTGGAAGTATTATGGATACTGATGATGAAATAATTATCCCAGAGCCATTTTATGCTAACTACAACGGGTTTTCAACAGCATCTGGAGTAAACATTGTACCTGTAATTTCAAAAATTGAAGATAATTTTGCATTACCTCCTATTGAAGAATTTGAAAAATTAATCACACCAAAAACAAAAGCTATTCTTATATGTAATCCTGGTAACCCAACAGGATATCTATATTCTAAAGAAGAAATTCAAAAACTTGCTGCAATTGTAAAAAAACATGATTTATTTTTAATTGCAGATGAAGTTTACAGAGAGTTTGCTTATGATGGTGTAAGTCACTACTCTATCATGCAAGAAGAAAGCATTCAGGAGCATGCCATTATGATAGATTCAGTATCAAAACGCTATAGTATGTGTGGTGCTAGAATAGGTTGTTTAGTCTCAAAAAACAAACAAATAATTGCTACGGCATTAAAGTTTGCCCAAGCAAGATTAAGCCCTCCTACATTAGCCCAAATTGCTAGTGAAGCTGCATTACAAACTCCGCAAAGCTATTTTACTGATGTTATAGATGAGTATGTTGACCGCAGAAATACATTAATTTCAGAATTAGAGAAAATAGAAGGTGTAAAAGTTGCCAAACCTAAAGGAGCTTTTTATTGCATTGTAGAATTACCTGTAAAAAACTCTGATGATTTTGCACAGTGGCTTTTAGAAAATTTTGATGTAAACGGAGAAACCATTATGGTTGCTCCAGCTGCAGGTTTTTATTCAACACCAGGTGTTGGACTTAACCAAATAAGAATTGCGTATGTTCTTAACAAAGAAAGCCTTGTAAAAGCTGTAAACATATTAAAAGAAGCTCTTAAAGTTTACAAAGACTAGTGCAAATTCAAAATAACATATCCTTAAAACCATACAATACATTTGGAATAGATGTAAAAGCAAAACACTTTACATCTATTTCAAGTATTGACTCGCTCATAGATGTTTTATCATCAAATCTCTACCCTAACAAACTCATTTTGGGTGGTGGCAGCAATATGTTATTAACAAAAGATATTGATGCACTTGTCATTCATATTAACATTAAAGGAATTTCTATTATTTCAGAAACCGAAGACCACGTTATTGTTAAAGCGAATGCTGGTGAAATATGGCACGAATTTGTATTATGGTGTTTAAAACATGATTTTGGTGGTATTGAAAACCTATCACTAATTCCGGGAAATGTAGGCACAGCTCCTATACAAAACATAGGTGCTTATGGTGTAGAAATAAAAGACACTTTTGTTTCATGTGAAGCTCTTAATCTTGAAACAAAAAACATAGAAACGTTTACAAATGAAGGCTGCAATTTTGGTTACAGACAATCTATTTTTAAACAAGAAGCAAAAGGAAAATATATAATTTACAATGTAACCTTTAAGTTGTCTAAAAAAAATCATGAATTACACACAGGTTATGGAGCTATAATGTCAGAATTAGAAACTCAAAATATAACACAACCAACAATACAAGACGTTTCTAAAGCTGTTATAGCAATAAGACAAAGCAAATTACCTGACCCGAAACAAATAGGTAACAGTGGTAGTTTTTTTAAAAACCCAGTAATTTCAATAACAAAATATAATCTCTTAAAAGAGAATTTCCCTGAAATTCCTGGATATGTTATCTCAAACACAGACATTAAAGTTCCTGCAGGCTGGCTTATAGAAAAAGCTGGCTTTAAAGGAAAACGATTTGAAAATTACGGAGTACATAATAAACAAGCATTAGTACTCGTTAACTACGGTGGTGCCAGTGGAACAGATATTTTAAATCTATCAAAACTTATACAAAAAACCATCCAGCAACTTTTTGATATTTCTATTGAAGCTGAAGTAAATATTCTTTAAATAAAAAAGAAATCTCTAAATTTGATATTTACTAACAACCAAACTAATCAACAAATTTGAGTACACCAATTGAAAAACAAATTGTTGGCTTATTACAGAAAAGTGATAAAAAAGCCATTTCATTACTGTATGAAAACTATGCTGACGCCTTATTTGGTGTAATCTCAAAGGTTTTAACAGATGAAAGCTTGGCGCAAGATGCCTTGCAAGAAACCTTTATTAAAGTTTGGAAAAAATCTAAATCTTACAACCCTGAAAAAGCAAAATTGTTTACTTGGTTGTACAGAATTGCTTACAACACAGCCATCGATAAAGTTCGTTATCAGTCAAATAAAACAAGTAAAGAAGTCCAAATTGAAACTTCAAACGTATATAAGTTAACATCACAAGGTTTAAACCAAGATGTATTAGACATTAAAACGCACTTAAAGACGTTAGACGAGAAATATCAAATAGTTATTAATGCCCTCTTTTTTGAAGGCATGACACAACAAGAAGCTAGCGACGAACTAGAAATTCCGCTAGGTACAATAAAATCAAGATTAAAAATTGGATTACGTGAACTGAAAAAAATTTACGACCCAGAATTAAAAAGTCATGAATGATAAAATAAATACATTTTTAAATTCTGACCTTCTAGACAAGTATCTATTAGGTAGCACTACCACTGCTGAAACTGAAATGGTAGAAACCTATATATCTAAATACCCAGAAGTACAGAATGCCTACAACACACTACAGCACAATTTAGAAATTGTTGCAAAACGTGATGCTGTTGAAGCTCCTAAAGACATCTTAAACAACATTTTTGATGCGCTTGATGAAGAAACTCCTGTTTTAAGTTTAAATCCTGAAACAAAGCAAAAAAAATGGACTAACTACAGTATTGCTGCTAGTATTGCCGCTTTTATATTTGCAGGAACAACTTTGTTTTTATACACCCAAAAACAAAGTCTTAATTTAGAAAATCAAAAAGTAGTAGATGAAATTTTTGATTTAAGAAGCGATATTGATTCTCAAAACAAAAAATTGGACGATATCATGCGTCAGTTTAAACAGCTTAACAATCCTGAAACTGAAAAGTATATCATAAACGGAAACAATAGAGCTAAAAACCTTAAAACAGTCGCTTACATAAATCCAAAAGAAAAAAAATCTATGATAGATGTGGTTTCTCTACCGCAACTACCAGAAGAACAATGCTATCAAATTTGGGCTGAAGTACAAGACAAAATGGTAAATCTTGGTATTTTAAGCGAAACTGACAGAAAACTAATGGAAATACCTTACACCGAAAACGCATTAGGCTTAAGTATTACCATTGAAGAAAAAGGAAGCAAAATAAATAACAGCTCAAAAGAAAACGCTGTTGCTGAAATTAGCTTTCAAAAAAATAAATAAACAATAGTTTATTTACACGCTCAAAGCCTCACTTTGCATTTTATAAAGTGAGGCTTTGTTGTACGTGTTTTTAAGTAAAAATGGCTACCTTTGTAAAAAATTACAGGCACCACATTAATAACGCCTTGTAATAATTAGAAAAGAAAGAAAAATAAACTCATGAAACTTCTTTTAATCACATTAATTCTATTAGGATTAGGAATCGCAGGAATTGCCATAAAAATCTGGGCAAAAAAAGACGGAGAATTTGCCGGTACATGCGCTAGCCAGAACCCAATGCTTAATAAAAGCGGTGAAGCTTGTGGCTTTTGTGGTAAAACACCTGACCAATTTAGCAACTGCAACGAACCTCAACATTCGTAAGCATACATGAACATTCTTGAAATAGTTTGCTACATCTTTGCTGGTGTTGTTAGTATTCAAGTTATGTTTTATTTGTTTGTCTTTGGGAAATTTGCTTTTTCCAAAGAAAAAAAACAAACAAAAGAAAACCTCCCTGTATCTGTAATTATTTGCGCTAAAAATGAAGCAACTAATTTAAGAGCTTTTTTACCTTACATTTTAAATCAAGATTACGCAAGCTATCAAATTGTATTAATTAACGATGCCTCTATTGATGATACACTAGAGGTTATGGAAGACTTTGCTAATACAAATGATTCAATAAAAATAGTAAACGTAAAAAATAACGAAGCATTTTGGGCAAACAAAAAATATGCTCTCACACTAGGCATTAAAGCTGCCAAGCACAACATTTTACTATTTACTGACGCTGATTGCAAACCTGTATCAAAACATTGGATATCAGATATGGTATCTCATTTTAATAACAACAAAAGTATTGTTTTAGGATATGGTGCTTATTCTAAAGTTAAGAACTCTATACTAAATAAGCTAGTACGCTTTGAGACACTTCTTACCGCTACACAGTATATGGCTTTTGCTAAACTAGGGATGCCGTATATGGGTGTTGGTAGAAATCTAGCTTATACTAAAGATGCTTTTTTTAAAGCCAATGGTTTTATGGGGCATATGCATATAAGATCTGGAGACGATGACTTATTTGTAAATCAAGTAGGGAACTCAAAAAACACTGCTATTTGTGTTACAAAAGAAAGCTTTACAACTTCAAATCCTAAAACCACTTTTGCTAGCTGGATAAAACAAAAGAGACGACATATTACTGCTGCAAATCATTATAAAAAAGCACATAAATTTTTATTAGGGCTTTTTTATATATCGCAGTTGTTATTCTGGATATTATCTGTAACATTAATTGTATCTCAAAGCTTTATAAACGTAGTAGTTGCATTAATTGCTTTACGATTTATCGCTCAATTTCTATCCATAGGATTTTCAGCAAAAAAACTGAATGAACAAGATTTAATTTTCTTACTTCCTATATTAGAACTTTTTTTAATTGGCTCTCAATTAACTATCTTTATCATAAACCTATTCTCAAAACCCACACATTGGAAATAAAAGACGCCATAAAAAAGGCAAAACAAAATGATCAAAAAGCATTTAATTATTTATTAGATACATTTTGGGACGATGTATATGGGTTTCAATTAAAACGCATAAAAAACGAAAACGACGCTGAAGATGTAACCATTCAAGCATTTTCTAAAGCTTTTGATAAAATAGATACTTTTAATGAGGCATATACTTTTAAAACTTGGTTAATAACCATTTCAAAAAACATTCATATAGACCTTGTTAGAAAAGAAAAAAAACACCTTTCTCAAACCATATCTAATGATGATTCTTCTTTTAATCAAATATTAGATGAGTCACCTACTCCAGAAGATAAAATTATAACAGAACAAAATTTAGCCAAACTACTTCGTGACATAAAGAAGTTAAAGCCTCACTACCAAAAAATTATAAACTTAAGATATTTTCAAGAGTTAAGCTATAAAGAAATTTCAAAAGAGCTTGACGAACCAATAAACAATGTTAAGGTAAAATTATTACGAGCTAAAAAATTACTATCTGAAATTATTCAAAAAACAAATAATCATTCAATATGAAAATTAGTGCCTACATACTGTGTTTTAATGAATCTTTAATGATTAGACACACGCTTAATTATTATTCTAACTTTTGCACAGAAATAACTGTCTTAAACAACAATAGTACCGATGATTCTATTGAAATCATTACCAATGAATATCCTGATGTAAAAATTAAAAACTTTGGAGAACCTAACCTTTACAGAGAAGACATCCAAACAGACATAAAAAACAACTGTTGGAAAGAAAGTGATGCTGACTATGTAATAGTTTGTGATATGGATGAGTTTTTGTACGCAGAAAACCTTCCCGAAAAATTAAAACTTCTAGAAGAACAAAAACCTGCAATATGTAGTGTAATAGGCTATGAAATGTTCTCAAAAAAATTCCCAAAAGACTACAAAATCTCTTTATTAGACCAAGTAAAATACGGTGTAAGAAATTACAGGTTTGATAAAACAATCATTTTTAGCCCTAAAAAAGTTAAAAACATAAACTTTGATTATGGCGCGCATTCTTGCGATCCAGAATTTTATACATCAGGCAATCAAGACATCTTATTCGAATTCAAACTTTTACACTTCAAATACTTAAGTAAAAAATATCTTTACAGAAAACATCTAAAGTACATGAAACGCATGAGCAAAATAAACATAGTAAATCGCTGGGGTGCTGAATATACTGAAGGTAAAAAGCACATAGACAAAAAGTTTAAACTAGCAAAAAAGCACCTTTTTAAAATCATTCCTTAAAGCAACTTAATCACTCTTTTATACAACTTATCTTTTGTATCTTTGCAGAGGAAAAATATGCATATGAATACAGAAACAGCTTCAAACATTTTACCAGAAAGAAAACCAAAATGGTTAAGAGTAAAACTACCTACAGGTAAAAAGTATACCGAATTACGTGGATTAGTAGACAAATATAAACTTAACACAATATGTACTTCTGGAAGCTGCCCTAACATGGGAGAATGCTGGGGAGAAGGAACCGCTACATTTATGATTTTAGGAAATGTTTGCACCAGATCATGTGGGTTTTGTGGTGTAAAAACAGGAAGACCTGAAACAGTAGATTGGGATGAACCAGAAAAAGTAGCGCGATCTATAAAAATCATGAAAATAAAGCATGCTGTTCTAACAAGTGTTGACAGAGATGATTTAAAAGATATGGGTAGCATTATGTGGGCTGAAACCGTAAAAGCCGTAAGAAGAATGAACCCTGAAACAACTATGGAAACTCTTATTCCTGATTTTCAAGGCATAGAAAGACATATAGATAGAATTATAGATGTTGCTCCTGAAGTAGTATCACACAATATAGAAACCGTTCGTAGACTAACAAGAGAGGTTCGTATTCAAGCAAAATACGACAGAAGTTTAGGAGTATTAAAATACCTAAAGCAACAAGGACAACGTCGTACAAAATCTGGAATCATGTTAGGTTTAGGAGAAACTCGTGAAGAAGTTATACAAACCCTTCACGATTTAAAAGAACATGATGTAGATGTAGTTACAATTGGTCAATACTTACAACCAAGTAAAAAACACCTACCTGTAAAACAATTTATTTTACCAGACCAATTTGAAGAATACAAACAAATAGGTTTAGATTTAGGCTTTCGTCATGTAGAAAGTAGCGCTCTTGTAAGATCATCTTACAAAGCTCAAAAACACATTAATTAATGATTACTGTAGCTATAAACGGCTTTGGCAGAATAGGCCGTCGTGTTTTTAGATTACTTCAAGAGCACAAAAACATTCAAGTAGTTGCCATTAATGATTTAGCCGATTCTAAAACCTTAAGTCATCTTTTAAAATACGATAGCATACATGGTATTTTAAACAAACCTATTTCTTTTGATGAAAATCATATTATAGTTGACAGTAAAAGCATACCGCTTTTTCATTTTAAAAGCCCTTCAGATTGCAACTGGAAACCTCTAAACGTAGACTTTGTTATAGAATCTACTGGAAAATTCAAAACATTACAAGAATTAGAGTCTCATGTAACTAACGGTGCCAAACGTGTTATTTTGAGCGTACCACCGCTAGACGACTCAATAAAAACCATCGTTCTTGGCGTAAACGACCATCTATTAAAAGGCGATGAAACCATTGTTTCTAATGCATCCTGCACAACCAACAATGCCGCACCTATGATTGATGTTATTAACAAACTTTGTGGTGTAAACGAAGCCTATATTACAACTGTACACTCTTACACTACAGATCAAAGCTTGCATGACCAACCACATCGTGATTTACGACGTGCAAGAGCGGCAGGACAATCTATAGTACCAACAACAACGGGAGCAGCCAAAGCATTAACCAAAATTTTCCCTAATCTATCAAATGTTATAGGTGGCTGTGGCATTCGCGTTCCTGTGGCTAATGGATCTCTAACAGACATTACATTTAACGTAAGTAAAACGGTAAGTATAGAGGATGTTAACAACGCATTTAAAGAAACTGCAAAAACCACTTATAAAAATATAATAGAATACACCGAAGATCCTATTGTATCAATAGATATTGTAGGAAACAGACACTCATGTATTTTTGATTCTGAAATGACTTCTGTAATTGGCAATATGGTAAAAATAATAGGATGGTACGATAATGAAACTGCTTATTCGCAGAGAATCATAGATTTAATAAACGATTTATCGAACAAAGAATCACTTTTATCGAATTAATAATTATATTTGTTGGCAATAGCGACTTGATATGTCCCAAGTAAAAAACTACATATTTGCCATATTACTGCTTATAAGCTTTAATACTTCAGCACAAGACTCTATTCAAGATGATCCTGAAGCTATTCAAATAAGCATTGATTACCGCATTGACCAAGCGCAAAGCGACATGGACAATAGCGACTATTTTAATGCTCAAAAAAAATTAGAAGAAGCTTTAAAACTTGCTGAAAAAATAGACAACAAAAAAAGCATTGGAATCATCTATTCAAAAATTGGAAAACTTTACTATATTTTTGAAGAGCTAGATGAAGCTATAAAATCACTTATCAAAGCCAATGAAGTTCAGCGTTTTGCAAAAGATGACATAAACCTTGCTGAAACCTATAAAACATTAGGAAATGTTTATTCTAGCAAAAAAGATTTCAAACAAGCTTTAGACTATTACAAATCATCTAAATCTTTATTTGAACAAGAAGACCTTGACGAATTCGTTGCCGAAGTTCTACTCTACGAAGGAAAAACTTACATTGCCTTAAAAGACAATAGACATGCACGAATTCAACTGGACAAATCTATTGCTTTAGCCAACAGGTATGATTTAAATAAAATTTTAAGTAGTGCTTTAATAAATAAAGGCCAAGCATTAGGAAATGTAGAAAACGTTGACGAAGGCTTAAGCACAGCTACCAGAGGTCTTAATATAGCCAAGGACAATCAATTTAACAACGTATTAAACAATGGCTATCGTGTATTAAGCGACTTAAATTACAAAGCTGGAAATTATCAAAAAGCTCATGAATATTTACTTAAGCATACCGAGTTAACAGATTCTTTAATTACCTTAAAAAGAAACAATTTATCTCAAGAGAAACGCATTCAGTTTTTGATAGATAACCAAACCGAATACCAAAAGGAACAAGCCGCTGACCTAGAAGAAAAGAAAGAAGAAATAAGTTTAAGCAAGCTTACAACAATATTAAGTATTGCCTTAATAACCATACTATCATTACTAACACTATCGCTATATAAAAACAATAACATAAGGTTAAAAACCAACAATATGTTACACAAAAAAAATGGCGAATTAATTATAGCAAAAGAAAAAGCAGAATTAGCTTCAAAAACAAAAGCAAATTTTCTTTCTACAGTAACACATGAATTAAGAACGCCACTTTATGCTGTAACAGGATTAACCAGTATGTTGCTAGATGAGGACCCTAAACCTAGTCAAGTTCAACATTTAAAATCTTTAAAATTTTCTGGAGATTATTTACTCACTTTTATTAATGATATTCTTCAAATCAATAAAATAGAAGCCAACAAAGTAGAAGTTGAACCTGAAGTTTTTAATCTGAAGAAAAAAATGACGAATGTTATAGCTGCATTAAACAATTCTGCACTAGATAACAACATTCAAATTCATTTAAGCTACGACAATGATTTGCCTAAAAACTTTATGGCAGATCAACTTAAAATATCTCAAATTTTAATCAACCTAGTAGGAAATTCAATTAAGTTTACTAAAGATGGTGATATTTGGGTAAGAGCATACAAACTAGAAAAAAAGGACGATATCTATACAGTTAGATTTGAAATTGAAGACAACGGTATTGGTATCAGTCAAGAAAAACAAAAACTTCTTTTTGAAAGTTTCTCTCAAGGCTCCATACAAATAAACAGAAAGTACGGTGGTACTGGTTTAGGTTTATCTATTGTAAAAGGATTGATTGAAATTTTAAAAGGAAAAATATACCTAGAAAGTGAATTAGGTAAAGGGTCTAAATTTATTTTTGAAATTCCATTGAAATATTCAGAAGAAGTAGAAAAACAGAAAAAAGAAGAATACTTTAAAGATATTAATGAGCTTGAGTTAAGCAACATTAAGATTCTAGTTGTTGAGGATAATAAAATCAATCAAATGATTACCAAGAAAATCCTTAATAAAATGAAACTTTATTGTGAGGTTGTAGATAATGGTGAAGAAGCCGTAGACATGGTTAAAACCCAAAACTACGATGTTATTTTAATGGATATTCATATGCCAGGAATTAGCGGACTAGAAGCAACTAAAATCATTAGAACATTCAATAAAGAGATAACCATATTTGCCTTAACAGCAGTTACACTTGAAGATAAAATGCAAGAGTTTGACGAAGCTGGTTTTGATGACATTATCTCTAAACCGTTTAAGCAAGAAGACTTCGAGAAAAAACTGTACAATGCCCTAATAGATAATAACAAAACTACCTCGGCTTAACGCTTTACAAACTTTTTCACTAAAGTATCAAACTGCATTTTATCCTGCTCATTCATTTCAGTTTCAATAGGCAAATAGTATAATATATCTTTAAGAGAATCATACTGTTTAAGACGCATAAAATCTTTTTCTGTAGTAACTATACAAGATAGTTTTTCAAATGATTTAATATCATTTTCAGTAAAAGCATAATGGTCTTTAAAATTAAGGTGATTAAATTGTAACCCTTGTAACTGTAAAAAGTCTATCAACGGCTTTGGATTTGCAATACCTGTTATAAGTGTAAATGTATTTAATGTTGCTATTGGCTTTTCTACGCCATCAGAAGAAACAATATTATCGGCATATCCTATACTACTAAAAAACACTTCTTGGTGAGCTTCTGGTTTCAATCGTTTTACAATCTGCGCCTTTTCTGCTTCCTGTAATGTACTCGGACATTTTGTAACCACTATTATTTGCGCTCGCTTTGCGCCTTGTTTTGGCTCTCTTAAATCGCCTGTTGGCAACACAATATCATCACAGTATAATTTATCATAAGTAGTAAGTAAAATATATAATCCCGCTTTTACTTTTCTATGCTGAAAGGCATCATCAAGCAAAACAATTTCTGGAGTAGGACTTTGAGATTTTAATTGTTGTATTCCGTTTTGTCTATCAGAATCTACAGCTACCAAGACTGTATTTTTAAACTTACTATAAAACTGAAAAGGCTCATCTCCTAAAGTTTTAGCTGAATCTAAATGATTTGCAAGCTTAAAACCTTCGGTTTCACGTTTATATCCTCGGCTTAAAGTTGCCAGTTTATAATCATATTGTAATAATCTAATCAAGTATTCTATCATAGGCGTTTTTCCTGTACCACCAACACTTAAATTACCAACACATATCACAGGAAAATCATACGATGCAGAAGGTTTTAATCCTTTATCATATATAACATTTCTTAACCAAGTAATGGCATAATAAATAGGAACAACAGGAAATAATATATATCGTAGAAACTTCAAAATAAATTACAAATGATTATTAATTGAGTGGCAAGATAATAATTATATCATTCAAGATAACACAACTATCAAACAACATAATAGGCAAAATCTCATCTTATGTCAATGAAAAAATGTGTAGTTTTGAACAAATACATGAATGACTATGATTGTAAATGATGTTATAAATTATTTAGAAGAACTTTCACCAACAAGCTACGCTGAAGGTTTTGACAATGTTGGGTTATTGGTTGGTGATAAAAAACAAAAAATCACTGGAGTTTTAGTAACACTTGACACGCTAGAAAGTGTTGTTGACGAAGCCATAGAAACCAACTGTAATCTTATTGTAAGCTTTCACCCTATTGTTTTTAAAGGGCTGAAAAAACTTACTGGAAAAACCTATGTAGAGCGTGTTGTTATGAAAGCCATAAAACATGATATCGCGATCTATGCCATACATACAGCTTTAGACAATTCTAACAAAGGCGTTAACAATATGATATGTGAGCAACTTGGCTTAACAAACAGAGCCATTTTAATTCCGCAATCACAAACCATAAAAAAACTAGTCACGTTTGTACCTGAAAAAGAAGCCGAAACGCTTCGCGAAGCTCTTTTTAATGTTGGCGCAGGCAGTATTGGTAATTACAACAACTGTAGCTTTAATGTTAATGGCATTGGAACATTTAATGGTAATGAAAACTCTAATCCAACTATTGGGAAAAAAGGTGAAACGCAACACGAACCAGAAACGCAAATTTCGGTTACATTCCCAAAACATCTAGAAAGCATCATTTTAAAAACACTATTTAAAACGCACTCTTACGAAGAGGTTGCTTACGAAATCACTACACTTGAAAACACAAACCAGCATATTGGTATGGGCATGATAGGTGAATTAAAAAATTCGATGTCTGAAATTGATTTTTTTAAACATCTTAAAAATAAAATGCAAACAGATTGTATAAGACACTCAAAACTACTTGACAAACCTATAAAAAAAGTAGCGGTTTTAGGTGGTTCTGGCAGCTTTGCCATTCCTAATGCAAAAGCCTTAAATGCTGATATTTACATTACTGCCGATTTAAAATATCATGACTTTTTCAGTGCAGAAAACCAAATAGTTTTGGCAGATATAGGGCATTATGAAAGTGAGCAGTTCACAAAAAACCTTTTAGTAGCGTATCTTACAAAAAAAATTACTAATTTTGCAGTCGTTTTATCAAAGACCAATACCAATCCTGTAAAGTATTTTTAAAGTATGGCAAAAAAGAAAGAAGTATCTGTAGAAGAGCGTTTAAGAGCTTTATACGATTTACAACTTATCGATTCTCGTATCGATGAAATAAGAAATGTTCGCGGAGAACTTCCTTTAGAAGTTCGTGATTTAGAAGATGAAGTTGCTGGACTAAACACTAGACTAGAAAAACTTGAATCTAGTTTAGAGACTATAAACAATGATATTAGCTCAAAGAAAAATCTTATTGAAGAAGCTAAAGCATTAATTAAAAAATATAGCGAACAACAAAAAAATGTTCGTAATAACAGAGAATATAACTCTATCACTAAAGAAATAGAATTTCAAGAGTTAGAAATTCAATTAGCTGAAAAACACATTAAAGAGTTTAAAGCACAAATTGAACAAAAGAAAGAAGTTATCTCTCAAACTAAAGACCGTTTAAAAGAGCGTGAAACTCACCTTAAACACAAAAAAGGTGAATTAGATGCTATTTTAGCTGAAACTGAAAAAGAGGAGCAAGCCCTTATCAAGAAATCTGAAGATTACAAAACCTCAATAGAAGAGCGTTTAGTAGCTGCTTACACAAGAATTCGTACCAATGTTAAAAATGGTTTAGCTGTCGTACCAATTGAAAGAGGTGCTTCTGGAGGATCATTCTTTACAATTCCACCACAAGTTCAAATGGAAATTGCATCACGTAAAAAAATTATTACTGATGAGCACAGTGGTCGTATTCTAGTTGATGAAGCACTTGCTGAAGAACAAAAAGAAAAAATGGAAAAATTGTTTGCAAAACTATAATTGCAAAACTGTTATAACGCATCAAAAAGCCTTTACATTCTTGTAAGGGCTTTTTTATTTAATATAATTTTAGCATATTATCCTTAAGGTTTTACCGCTATTACCGACTACATTAAAAAATTAAACCATGCAAAAAGTCATTCCATTACTTATTATCAGTTTATTATTTAGTTGCAATAACACTGCTCAAACAAGCCCTAAACAATTAGCAATTATTAATGCCGAACCTGTTGAAGTGCCTATTCAAAAAGGTAAAGCCCGTGCTTATTTTGCAAGCGGATGCTTTTGGTGCGTTGAAGCTATTTATGAAAGCGTAAAAGGTGTAAGCGAAGTTATTTCAGGTTATTCTGGCGGTCATACAAAAAACCCAACTTATGAAGCTAGTAACACCGGACGAACAGGACATGCCGAAGCCGTTGAAGTTATCTATGACCCAAACATAGTAAGCTTTTCAACATTAGTAGACGTGTATTTTGGATCGCAAAACCCAACACAAGTTAACGGACAAGGCAATGATATAGGTTCGCAATACCGTTCTATTATTTTTTATCAAAACGATGAGCAAAAACAAATTATAGAAACAAAAAAAGCGGCATTAGCTAAAAAATTGAATGCTAAAATAGCAGCTGAAATTTATCCGTTTCAAAAGTTTTGGAAAGCCGAGGATTACCACCAAAACTATGAGCGTTTGCACCCTGAAAATTCTTACATCCAAAACGTATCTATCCCAAGAATAAATCGTTTTAAAAGAAAATTCCCAGAGCTTTTAAAGGAAAACCATTAAAACTTTTTTGCTTTTATTTCAAAAATTAACGGATACAATTTGTCTTTTGTAGCATACATACCTGATTTAGTTTTTACTAAATCAGGTAACACATCATAAGGACTCTCATCGTATTCATTTAAATATTCAATATGTAATCCTGCTTGTGCTAATGCATTAATAACCTCGCTTAAACCGTGGTTCCATCCATACTCTTTACTTATCATTTTTGAGTTTGTATCTGCATAAGTTCCTTCATACTCTTCATAAATAACCTCATCTTGCATATAACCATATTTCATAACCGGCTTATTATCTAAATAATCAAACATCCAAACAATAGGATGAAACTCAACCATATAAAAAGTACCTCCAGGTTTAAGCCGTTCAGCAATCATTTGTCCCCAAGGCTTTAAATCTGGCAACCAACCTATAACGCCATAACTTGTAAAAACAACATCAAACATGTCAGTTACGTGTTTAGAAGTATCTAAAACATTACAACACACAAATTCAGCATCTAATTGCAATTCACTATTAAGTGATTTAGCCAACTTAATACCTTCATCGCTTAAATCTACTCCTGTACATTTAGCTCCTGCTCTACTCCAACTTAATGTATCCTGACCAAAATGACACTGCAAATGCAATAGCGACTTTCCTGAAACATCTCCCAAAGCCTTCGTCTCATAAGGCATTAATGAGCTTTTTCCTTTTTTAAAAACTTCTAAATCGTACATAGTACTTTGTGAATGCGCCTTTACTTTTTCATTCCACGTAGCTTTATTTGTTTCAAAATAAGTTGTTAAATCTTTCATAATATCTAAATAATGACATCCAAAATACGAATTACAATCGTAAATAAAGTATAAAAATATCCCGCAATCTGCGTCTATATATATTCAGAAAGCGCTTTAATCAATGGTTAAAGCGCTTTTTCTTTTAAGAAAATTCAAAAAAGACCACCTAAAATTATATATATAATAAGATGTTATTCCTTACCTATAATTCTTATTTTTGTAGGAAACCGAAAAACAACACACATTGTCTGACTATAAAACCGGTCTTGATTTTGCTAAAAAACTTGACCAAAACGATCCTTTAAAAACGTATCGCGATAAATTTCTTATTCCTAAAGATAAAGATGGAAATGAGATGATTTATCTATGTGGAAACTCATTAGGACTACAACCTAAAACCACCAAATCATATATTGATCAAGAACTAAAAGATTGGGCAAATCTTGGTGTAGAAGGCCATACAGATGCAAAAAACCCATGGCTACCTTACCATGAATTTTTAACCGAAAACATGGCAAAAGTTGTTGGAGCAAAACCTATTGAAGTGGTTACAATGAACACCTTAACTGCTAATTTGCATTTTATGATGGTTTCCTTTTATAAACCAACATCAAAACGCTATAAAATAGTTATTGAAGCTGATGCTTTTCCTAGTGATAAATATGCTGTAGAGTCTCAATTACGTCATCATGGCTTTGATGATAAAGCAGGTTTAATATTATGGAAACCTAGAGAAGGTGAAGAGCTATATCATTATGAAGATTTAGAAAGCATTGTTGAGGAACATGGTGATGAGATTGCTTTAATAATGATAGGAAATACCAATTATTACACAGGACAATTTTTTGACATGAAACGCATTACGCAACTAGGTCATAAACACGGCTGTATGGTTGGTTTTGATTGTGCTCATGGCGCTGGAAATGTACAACTTAATCTTCATGATTCAGGCGCTGATTTTGCTATTTGGTGTACTTACAAATATTTAAATTCCGGACCTGGAAGTTTGGCCGGTGCTTTTGTTCATGAACGTCATGCTCATGATAAATCCCTAAACCGATTTACTGGCTGGTGGAGTCATAATAAACAAACTCGATTTAATATGCGTCATGAATTTGATGTACTACCTGGCGCTGAAGGTTGGCAATTAAGCAACCCTCCTATTTTATCATTAGCTGCCATTCGTGCTTCATTAGATATTTTTGCTGAAGTTGGCATGGAAGTGTTAACTGAAAAATCTAAAAAAATCACAGGGTATTTTGAGTTTCTTTTAAAACAATTAGGAGAAGATACTATTCGTATCATCACACCTGAAAGCCCAAAAGAGCGTGGTTGTCAGCTTTCTATTCAAGTTAAAAATGCTGATAAAAATTTACATAAAAAATTAACGGAAGCTGGTGTCATTAGTGATTGGCGTGAACCAGATGTAATTCGCTGTGCACCTGTTCCTTTATACAACAGCTATGAGGATGTGTATAAAACTGTTGAAAAACTAAAAGAACTGATATAAGTGAATGAAAACAGTCAACTCTAACATAGATAGAGAACAAATAATTCTAAAAATAACAAAGAAATCTGATATTGGTTTTTTAGAGTATCACATTTTAGGATTACTTTCTTTTGGCTTAAATCTAGGGCAAGACTCACTTACAATCACTAATAAAAAAATAGAATACATCATTAAAAACAATCTTATTAAGCGTGTGTTTTTTAATGATTTTTCAACTCTAAAATTTAATGCTATAAAAGACACTATTTCGTGCATAAACCTAGACAATAAAGAAGAATTTATTAATTTAAAAAAAATTAGATTGTCTTATCAAGAAATTCAAGAGATAAAAACAACACTTGAAAAAAACATATAGCAATTCATTAGGTATAGAAATAAAAAAATGAACAAAAAACAAAATATCATCATCATTGGCGCAGGTTTATGTGGTTCACTACTCGCTTTACGATTAGGTCAACGTGGTTACAATGTTACAGTTTATGAAATGCGTCCAGACTTACGTAAAGTAGATATATCTGCAGGTCGTTCTATAAACCTTGCTTTTTCAGATAGAGGCATCAAAGCTATGAACCTTGTAGGCATTCAAGATAAAGTAGAACCGCTTTGTATCCCTATGAATGGTCGTATGCTTCACGATATAGAAGGCAATACAACTTTGGCACCTTACAGTGGTCGCGAACACGAATATATAAACTCTATTTCTAGAGGTGAGTTAAATGCCTTACTTCTTAACGAAGCCGAGCAGCATAAAAATGTTACTATTCATTTTAATAAAAAATGTAAAGCTGTAGATTTTGAAAAAACAACAGCAACTTTTAAAGATTACGATACTAACAAAGAATTTATTGAAGATGCTGATATTATAATAGGTACTGATGGCGCTGGCTCTGCCTTACGCAAAAGCTATTATTTAGGCAAAAAGTTCCTATTTAGTTTCTCTCAAGATTACCTAACACATGGCTACAAAGAGTTAAGCATTCTTCCAGGTGAAAATGGCAGCTATAAAACCTATAAAAACGCACTTCATATTTGGGGACGTGAGTCTTTTATGCTTATCGCATTACCAAATCTTGATGGCAGCTTTACAGTAACGCTATTTTTAAGCTTTGATGAAGGTGAATATAACTTTAACAACCTAACCACAAAAGAGCGCGTATTAGAGTTCTTTGAAAAATATTTTAAAGACGCATTAGAACTTATGCCAAACCTTGTTGACGATTTCTTTGAGAATCCAACAGCACCTCTTGGCACTGTAAAATGTTCTCCTTGGCATTATAAAGGAAATACGCTTTTAATGGGAGATGCAGCTCATGCTATTGTACCTTTTTACGGACAAGGTATGAATGCTTCTTTTGAAGATGTAGTAGAATTTGATAAAATATTAGATCAAGAGCATGATGATTGGGAAGCTGTTTTTAAAGCCTATGAGACTTCTAGAAAACAAGATACAGACGCCATAGCTGATTTAGCCATTGATAACTTTCACGAAATGAAAGGCCATGTAAATCATGCTAATTTTAGAGAAAAACGCAGTTTAGAAATGGCTTTAGAAAAAGAGTTTCCACATGACTATTCTTCAAAATATTCGCTAGTAACCTTTAACGAAGATGTTGGTTATAGAGAAGCTATGCTAAAAGGTCGCGCTCAAGACAAAGCGATTCTAAATATGTTAGCTGATGGAAAACTAAACATAAACGACGATTTAAAATTAAATTTAGAAAAAGTAAAAACTGAAACCGAAAACATCCTTGAAGATGACAGGATTGCTGGTTTGAAATCATAATTATGAACGCAGGAACTAATGTAACACCAAGAGGCGCTTACCCACATGTAAAAGTTGTGGGCGATTTTATTTTTGTATCTGGAACAAGCTCCAGAAAAGCTGATAACACTATTGCTGGTGTCGAGTTAATAGACGAAATGAACACCAAAGTGCTAGACATTGAAGTGCAAACCAGAGAGGTTTTAAAAAATATTGACAAAAATCTTAAAACTGTAGGCGCTAGTCTTAAAGATGTTGTAGACGTTACAACCTTTTTAGTAAACATGAATGATTTTGCTGGTTATAACAAAGCTTATGCTGATTTTTTTGAGAAAGCAACAGGGCCTACTCGTACTACAGTTGCCGTACACCAATTACCTCATCCGGACTTATTGGTTGAGATTAAGGTAATGGCATATAAGAAAAACGTATAGACTTGTCATTCCGTACTTAATGCGGAATCAATTTCAGAAGAACAAAAATGGAAAACATCAAAAACTACATAAACGGAAATTTTCACAATCCAATATCAAATGATTGGATAGATAATTACAACCCATCAAATGGTAACGTTTATGGACAAATCCCTAATTCTTCAAAAGACGATGTTGAAAATGCTTATATAGCCGCAAAGTCTGCTTTTCCTAGCTGGTCTCAAACCACTTTAGAAGAACGTAGTCGCATACTCCTTAAAATCTCTGAAGGCATTGAAGCTCATTTAGATGAGCTAGCACAAGCAGAAAGCAAAGACAATGGCAAACCTATCAGTCTTGCAAAAGCTATAGATATCCCAAGAGCATCTAGTAACTTTCGCTTTTTTGGAAATGCAATCACTCAATTTGCTAGCGAAAGCCATGAAAGTGCAGGACAAAATGCTATAAATTATACATTACGCCAACCTATTGGCGTTGTAGGTTGTATTTCGCCATGGAATCTGCCACTATATCTATTTACTTGGAAAATCGTTCCTGCGCTAGCCGCTGGAAATTGCGTAGTTGCTAAACCAAGTGAAGTCACTCCTATGACGGCTTATTTATTAGGCAAAATTTGTAATGATGCCGGCTTACCAAAAGGCGTATTAAACATCGTTCATGGTTTAGGTACTACCACAGGACAAGCCATAATAGAACATCCAGACATCAAGGCTATTTCGTTTACAGGAGGCACTGCAACAGGAGCTCATATTGCTAAAGTAGCAGCTCCTATGTTTAAAAAACTGTCGTTGGAGCTAGGTGGAAAAAACCCAAACATCATTTTTGCAGATTGTGATTATGAAGATATGCTAGCCACATCTGTTCGTTCATCTTTTGCTAACCAAGGACAAATCTGCTTATGTGGAAGTAGAATTTTTGTAGAACAAGCTATTTATGAAAAATTTAAAGTAGATTTTGTAGAGAAAGTAAAACAACTTAAAGTAGGACATCCTTCTGAAAGCACAACTAATATCGGAGCTTTAGTCTCAAAACCTCATCTTGAAAAAGTAAGAAGCTACATTGATATTGCAAAAAAAGAAGGCGGCACTGTTTTATGCGGAGGAAACGAGGTTACTGTTTCAGGTTACGAAAATGGCTACTATTTAGAGCCTACTGTTATAGAAGTCACATCAGATGAATGTCGTGTAAACCAAGAAGAAATTTTTGGACCTATAGTAACCATTATGCCTTTTAAAACAGAAGACGAAGTCTTACAAATGGCTAACAAAGTAAAGTATGGCTTATCTGCAACTTTATGGACTAACAACTTAAAACGTACTATGCGTTTAAGTAGTCAAATACACGCAGGAATAGTTTGGGTAAACACATGGTTAATGCGTGATTTAAGAACACCTTTTGGTGGCGTAAAAGCAAGTGGCGTAGGTCGTGAAGGCGGATTTGAAGCCTTACGATTTTTTACTGAACCTAAAAATGTATGCATTAAATATTAAGTCATAAAAAACACTTAAAACAAAAACAACTTAAACAATTATGAATCTAAATATAAACAACAAAAACGCACTTGTTTGTGGTAGTACTGCTGGAATTGGAAAAGCCACTGCTTTATCATTGGCAAACGAGGGCGCTAATGTTACCCTGATTGCAAGAAATGAAGACAAATTAAAAGCTGTTTTAGCCGAGCTACCAAGTCATAGAAACCACAGTTATATAGTAGCTGATTTTTCAAACCCTGAAGATTTACAAGAAAAAATCACTGATTTTATCACTAAAAACCATGGGTTTCATATTTTAGTAAACAACACAGGTGGTCCTGCTGGTGGTCCAGTTTTTAACGCCAAACTTGAAGAATTTGAAAATGCTTTTACACAACATTTAAAGTGCAACCACGTATTAGCGCAAGCTGTTGTTCCTTATATGAAAGCTGAAGGTTTTGGGCGTATAATTAATGTTATTTCTACATCAGTAAAGCAACCACTTGACGGACTTGGCGTAAGCAACACAATTCGTGGTGCTGTAGCAAACTGGAGTAAAACGCTTGCAAATGAGCTAGGACAATTTGGTATTACCGTAAACAATGTACTTCCTGGAGCAACGGGCACTGAACGTTTAACAGAAATTATAAAAAACAAATCTGCTAAAACAGGTAATAGTGAAGAAGAATCTGCTAATGCAATGAAACAAGCGGTTCCTGCAAAACGTTTTGCCAAGCCTGAAGAGTTAGCATATGCTATTACATTTTTAGCGAGTGAATGTGCCAGCTACATTAACGGAATTAATCTTCCTGTTGATGGCGGTCGTACAAAATCTTTGTAACTTTATAAAAAATCTGCGTGAGGGATTGAAGCTAGCTACCATGTAGCGCGTAAAGCCCGACCCTGAAAGGGGCACGCCAAAAAAACAATAATATGAGCAATTTAGTATCTCCTTTAAATTTTAAGCAATGGATTGAAGAAAATAGACATTTGCTTAAACCGCCAGTTGGCAATAAATGTGTATGGCCTAATGGTGATTATATTGTAATGGTTGTTGGTGGCCCAAATAGCCGAAAGGATTATCACTATAATGAAACTCCAGAATTTTTCTATCAAGTTGAAGGTGATATGGTTCTTAAAATTATGAACAACGGTAAACCTAAAGATGTTCATATTAAGGAAGGTGATATTTACTTATTACCACCTAAAGTGCCGCACTCTCCTCAACGAAAAGCTGATACAGTAGGACTTGTTATAGAATATCCGCGTGATGAAGGCGTGAACGATGCTTTAGAATGGTATTGTGAAAGTTGTAACTCATTATTATATCGCGAAGAATTTCCATTAGATAATATAGAAACCGATATGCCTGTAATTTTTGACAAATATTACAGTGATGAAGAAAAACGTACGTGCAATAATTGTGGACACATAATGCAACCACCAAAAAAATAAGCTACTAACCTTAAAAGATTTCTACTTTTTTTAGAAAACGCTATGGAACAAAAACGCAAACTACGTATTAACGGTCATTCTCACTTATTACCATATCCAGAAGAAATACCACAGTTTATGAAAGACAAAGGTATTTTTTGGGTTGACAAAGACCGAAAATTCATGCTTCAAA
The DNA here is from genome assembly GCF_048381695.1 of Corallibacter sp. Classification (NCBI taxonomy): domain Bacteria; kingdom Pseudomonadati; phylum Bacteroidota; class Flavobacteriia; order Flavobacteriales; family Flavobacteriaceae; genus Corallibacter; species Corallibacter sp. Next base: position 111,396 of record NZ_JBLXHI010000002.1, read on the forward strand.
AAGATTGGAACCGCCCTATAACCGATTCTAGCTTCTTTTTAAATGAAAAGCTAGCTTGGATGGAGCGTTTTAAAATAGATCATGCTGTGGTTTTAAACCTTTCGCAGTTGTATGGTAATGGTTTGCGTGTAGAAGAAATGAAACAAGCCTTGCGTTTTCAAAATGATTTTAATGCTAAAATACAGCATGAAAACCCTAATAAATTTACGTCTGGGTTTGTGGTGCATCCTGGTTTTGTTCGTGGTGCTTGTTGGGAGATTGAACGCTGTGTAGAAGAATTAGGTTTACAGTTACTTTGCTTACCTACGCACTACATGGATACCATAGGCACGTGGCGCTGTATTTTTGATGAAGAAAATGAGCCTATTTTTGAATTGGCTAACAAATACAATTTGGCCGTAGAAATTCATCCTTATGATGGTGAAAAATTCATCAAATTAGAAAACACATCATGGCGTTTTCACTTAATCTGGATGTTGGCTCAATGTGCAGATGCTTATCACTTTTTAACCTTAAACGGATATCAAGATAAATACCCTAATATGCGTACGTGTTTTGCACATGGTGGACAACTAGCACAAATTAATTTAGGTCGTCGTATTCAAGGTTTTGATGGGCGTCCAGATTTATTTGAAGGTAAAAGCCATCCTAGAAAAGCCGTGGCGCATCCTAACATCTTTTTTGACACATTGGTTCATGATACTGGAGGTTTGCAATTACTAATAAAAAATCAAACATCAAAACAAGTTTTAATGGGACTTGATGATCCTTATCCTCTAGGAGAAATGGAAAGTGCTAAACAATCATCATACCCAGGTAAAATTTTGGATTTGGCTATAGAACGCAATATTATTAATGAAAATGAGCGTGATGCTATTTGGGAAGATAATGTGATACAATGGCTTTGTGGTAATGATGAAGCAGCTAAACAAAAACTTATAAATAGAATTTTAGGCTAATGCATTTTTTATCTGACGAACTAGACAATTACGTTGTTGCACATTCTGAAAACGAACCAGAGTTACTACAACAGTTAACCCGCGAAACGTATCAAAAAATATTACAGCCTCGCATGTTAAGCGGGCATTATCAAGGACGTGTTTTAAGTATCATTTCTAAATTAATAAACCCTAAAAACATATTAGAAATAGGCACTTACACAGGATATTCTGCACTATGTCTTGCCGAAGGTATGCAACGTGATGGCGAGCTACATACTATAGATATTAATGAGGAGTTGGTAGATTTTCAACGTAGTTATTTTGACAAATCTGATTATGGGCATCAAATACATCAACATCTAGGTAGTGCTTTAGATATTATTCCTGAATTAGATAAAACGTTTGATTTGGTTTTTATTGATGCCGATAAGCCTAACTATGTGAATTATTTTCATGTTATTATTGACAAACTAAATACAGGTGGCGTTATTTTATCTGATAATGTTTTATGGAGTGGAAAAATACTAGATAAGGTAAAAAAGGATGACACATCTACCCAAACTCTTTTAGACTACAATAAATTACTTAAAGAAGATACTCGAATTGAGACTGTACTATTACCTATTCGTGATGGCTTGACTATAAGCCGAAAAGTGTAGGTTTAAATTTATTAGGTATACTTAAATTAAAGTAACGGCGTTTATTGAAAAACTTACATTTTTCTTCGAACAGAACCTGTAAACTCCTCTAAATCGTCTTTTACTTTATTTAATTCGTCTTGAATGTCTTTTGTTACGCTAGTATCAATACCACTATTTTCAGCACTCTTTGTAATTTCAGACTTTATGTCGTTTGAGGCATCACGAAGCATACGCATGCCTTTTCCTAATCCTCTGGCTATTTCAGGGATTTTATCAGCACCAAACACCATAACTACTATAAATAGTATAAACATGACTTCGGTGGTTCCTATAAACAGATATATCATTTGTGGTATCACTGTGCAAATATAGTGAGTTGTTTAATGAGAATAAAAAAAGCCAACTAGAAAGTTGGCTTTTTAAATGATATTTAACGGTTATTAGTTTTTAACACCATTTTTAAACTCATCAAATTTGCTTTGTTGTGCTTCTTTTGGCCAAGAGTTATTAGATGTATCTACATCGGCTGTTTCTAAATTAGGATCTACTGTTATTTTAACAATTTCCTTATCAGAAGCGACAGCTTTAGAAACTTCTTTATCGTTTAGTCTCCAAATTTGAGCTGGATACTTTTCTGTTTTAGAAGTTCCATCTGCATAAGTATACTCTACAATTATAGGCATTACTAAACCACCTGGCTTTTCAAAAGTAACATTATAAAAATAGTTAGGCTCTTTTAAGTTTTTACGCTCTTCGGCAGTAAAATTATCCATCACATACTCTTTAAGTGTTGGTGATTTTTCCAGAAGCGTTCCTTTTTTCATGCTTTCTTTAAACTCATCACTTCCTTCTTCTACCATATAAACTAGCGGTGGTAAATCACTCATTTTCATACCACGCTTTTTAACCATTTCTTTAACTTCTTCATTAGGTTCAGATGATACGTAATATTTTTTCACCTCTTTAACACCTATATCAACATAGTCTGTTGTGTAGAACCAACCTCTCCAAAACCAATCTAAATCAAATGCAGATGCATCTTCCATTGTTCTAAAGAAATCTTCTGGTGTTGGGTGTTTAAACATCCAGCGTTGTGCATACTCTCTAAAAGCATAATCAAACAATTCTGGTCCCATTACAGTTTCTCTTAAAATATTTAATGCTGTTCCTGGCTTACCATAAGCATTGTTACCAAACTGATATGTGTTTAAGCCTTTTGTCATTATTGGAGCTATGTAATCTTGATCTCCACCCATGTAAGGAACAATTTTAGCCGCAGGTCCACGACGTGATGGATACGTTTCATCTCCTTCTGATAATGCTGCTGGATACCATTTTCCAAAATCTTGTTCTGCTACATATTGAACAAATGTATTTAATCCTTCATCCATCCATGTCCATTGACGCTCATCACTATTTACAATCATTGGAAAGAAGTTATGTCCTACTTCATGAATAATTACGCTAATCATTCCGTATTTTATTCTGTCGCTATATTTTCCGTTTTCGTCAGGACGACCATAGTTAAAACAAATCATTGGATACTCCATACCTTGCTGCTTTGCGTGAACAGAAATAGCTTTATGATAAGGGTAATCAAACGTCATTCTAGAATATGATTTTAAAGTACTTGCAACAGCATACGTAGACCATTCTTCCCATAGTGGGTTTCCTTCTTTAGGATACATAGATACTGCCATAACGTCTTTATCTCCTATTTTTACAGCCATCATATCCCAAATGTATTTTCTTGATGATGCAAATCCAAAATCACGAACATTTTCAGCGTAAAACTTCCATGTTTTTGTGTCATTAGAAAATCCTTTTTCTGCTTTTTCTGCTTCTTTTTGAGTAACAATCATCACAGGTTTATCGTAAGATTTTTTGGCTTTTTCATAACGCTTCATCATCTCACTAGAAAAAACATCTTTACGGTTAGTAAGTTGTCCTGTTGCATCAAGAATATGATCTGCTGGTACAGTAATATTTACTTCAAAATTACCAAATGGTAATGCAAATTCATCACGTCCCCAAAATTGAGAGTTTTGCCATCCTTCTACATCATTATATACAGCCATTCTTGGATAGAACTGTGCTATAATATAGTTTCTATTGCCATCTTTTGGAAAGTATTCATAACCTGAACGACCACCCATGTTTACGTAATCGTTAATGTTATACCACCACTTTATAGAAAATGAAAACTTTTCTCCGGTTTTAATTGGTTTAGGCAACTCAACACGCATCATAGTGCGGTTTATCATGTGCGGTAAAGCTTTACCATTAGTATCTGTTACTGCTTCAATTTTAAAACCTCCGTCAAAACCATCAGACATATAACTAGATGTAAAACTACCTAATTGTTGTGCTGGCGCAACTCCACTACCTTGAATTAATGGTGTTTGAGAGTCTTTAGCACGCATATTTTGATCTAACTGTACCCAAAGGTATTTTAGTTGATCTGGAGAATTATTGGTATAAGTTATCGTTTCAAAACCAGATATTTTGGCATTCTTATCATCTAGATTGATATCCATTTTATAATCTGCTTGTTGCTGATAATAAGCTGGTCCTGGTGCTCCAGAAGCCGTTCTGAACATGTTTGGTGTAGAAAACTCATCATACAATTGCTTAAACTTGTTGTTGTTTGTATGACCTGGCTTACGCTCTGGCTTTTCTTGATCTTGTTCTTGGGCAAACATTCCTGCCGACACAAACAAAACCGAAAGAAAAAGATACTTTACTTTTTTCATAGTGATATTTAGTTACAAAAAATTAGGTTGAAAATTAACGATTTTTTAAGATTTTGTAGTTTTTTTATTTAAAGTTTAACAAACCTTTATCATTTTCTTTTATGAGTACAAAACTCTTGTTTTTACCGTTAATTTTGGTTCTTATTATGTTTTGCTGATCGTCAAACAAGTCATACAAAACATGATTTTTTATTTCAAAAGTTTTTATAGCAGACACTTGAGTTATCTCAAGGTAGCAATACATGATATCGTTTTCATATTCTTTACCAATAAACTCTAGTGCTACTTCAGCCCCATTTATATGTATTTGAATTTTTTCTTTTAAATACTTCTCAATATAATATTGGGCATTTTTTGCCTCATTATTTTTTGAAAGTGTTATTGTCTCATCATAACGCTCGCGAAGTAATCTTTCAAAATCATCAATAAATATTCTTGATATCAATTGAACTGATTTTTGCTCTTTCACATATTCTATTTGTGTGATACTCACGTAATACTTGTGAGAAGATGTAAATGCAAAACAGGCTAAAAAGGACACTGTTAAGAAAATTTTTATTGCTTTCATAATTATTTATAATGCTGTAAAAATACGTTATATGATAATTAAAAAAGCAACAGCTGGTGTTAATTGTTTTCTTAATCCTTCAAATTTTGTTTATACTCTTCAAGTTTCTCAACAAGAAATTCTAATATCAAAATATCGTTTTTGTCACTACAGCGTTCAAGGAAATTTTCATCTTCAGAGACAAAATAAAAATAGTCCATAATGTGATCTTCATCTAATGTGTAGGAACTAAACAAATCGTCTTCTAATCTAGATTTGATACGGTACATTAAGATTTCTTTTTTCTCTAACTCAACATACAGTTTTAGTTTTTTTGTACGTCCAGTTATGGCGTTTATGATTGGGTTAAGCGGAATAATACCGCCTCCAGATGTTGCCTCCTGAAGTAACCGCTGAGCTTGTGTTTTAGGCTTACCTTGATAACTAGGAATACCTAAAGATTTGGCAGTAACAGGCGTTCCTTCTACATTTTGAATATCCATTAGCATATCTCCTGAAAGTACTTTCCCTACAACAACTTCATCTAGATTGTTTACAGAAGGTTCTAGTGCTACCACTATGGTTTTTTGTTCTATCATAGTGTCATCAACTACAAAAGATTCTAATTTGTGCTGAATTGAAGAAACAACTAACGTATCATAGCGTTTTACCGCAATATTAAACTCACCCAACTCATTAGTAATTGCATATTTCTTTGAAGTTTTATTTACCACATGAATGTTTTCTACATCTAAATTTGTAAGTACTTTACCATGTAAATCAATAGTTTGCGCGTATGAAAATTTCATACTTAAAAAAACAAGTAGTAAAAATATAAGTGAAAATTGTTTCATTGACCTTTCTGATTTAGGTTAGTTTTAAAAACATGTAATCGCTCTTCTAAATAAGATAAAACTTCTACATCGGTTTTTCCTTTAGTACGACTTAAAAAATCTGCTTCTTCAGAAACGAAAAAAAAGAATTCCATAACCTTATTTTCATTGAGAGTATTGGTAGCAAACAAATCTTTAGATAATCGTGATTTAATACGATACATAATAATTTCTCTCTCTTCTAAAACAACGCGATTTTTCAACTTTTTTGTACGACCTGATATAGCGTTTAAAATAGGCTGAATAGATACTGTAACACCTAATCCTCCTAAAGAACCTCCTAACTTTGGATTAAAATCTGCTGCTTCAGATAGTAGACGTTGCGATTGCGTTTTGGGCTTACCTTGATAACTTGGAATACCTAATGATTTTGACGTAACCGGTTCGCCATCTACATTTCCAACATCTAAAAGCATATTACCTGTGAGTACTTTACCTACAACAACCTCATCTAAATTATTTAACAGTGGTTCTAAAGCTATAACTAGTGTTTTTTCTAACATCATAGTTTCATCAACAGAAAATGATTTTAATTCATGCTGAACAGAAGAGATAACAAGTGTATCATTAAGTTTTACGGTGATATTAAATACGCCCAACTTATTTGTAATGGCATATTTTTTTAAAGTTTTATTGTAAACATGAATGTTCTCTGCATCTAGACTTGTTAGCACTTTTCCTTGTAGCTCTATGGTTTGAGCTTGAAAAAATTGCAAACTAAATAAGCAAATAATAAAACTAATTTTTTGCATCTGTTTGTTTTAAAAATGATTTACTTTTTTGCAATAAAAACTCCATTAACTCCAACTCATTTTCCTTGTTTAATAGTTTAACATTAAATCCATTTTTATAAATATAATCATAAAACGCTTGAATCTTATCTGATGGAATCTTAAAGTTTTCTTGAATATATTCTGAAGAGTATTTTTGAGATAAATCATATGTTTTTCTTTCTTGCTCAGCGTCAAGCTCTTCATAACTTGGTCTTCTTCTACGTTTATTTAACCACCTATTTATTCCGAGTATTTCAGCAAAATTTATCCCATTATAAAATTGTCCTTGCCTAGTTATTGTATTATCGGCTTTTGTAAGATGATCTATAGGAAACTCATATTTTTTAATATCTCCAAAATCCATAACTATAGGGCTGATAAGCTTTACGCTATCAACATCTACTTCTAGGCTTCCTGTTAACCCTGATGGTAAAATAAGCACCTCATCAAGCGCGTTTATTTGTTCTGTCAAAAAAACAGCTAGTTTTTTTGAGGCTATAATCTCATCATCAATTATAACAGTCACGGTTTTAAATTGCAATGCTGAAATTTGTATTCTATCATGCAAAGCCACTTTTAGCTTAAAATTTCCGTTTTCGTCAGCAAATGTTCCTTTATTAGATGATGAGTTGAACACAGTAACGCTTTCAACTTCATTTGCTTTTGCTATAATTTTACCTTCAATTTCAATTCGACTAACATTTTGAGAATAAAAAGACCATGTAATAGCACTAAAAAAAATAAAGAGTAATTTTGGTTTCAAGTTAGTTTTTTTTGGTGTGATAAAGTAACGTTTTCAAATCTTAAAGAAATTCCAATACGAACACAAACTTTTGTTAAAACCAATGATTACCTACCTTTACATAAACTATACGATATGAAACAATTGCTCATAGCAAGTACATCCACCATATATGGAAGCGGTTATTTAGAATACCTACTCAATGATTTATCAGTTTTTTTTAAAAACATAAACACAGTAACATTCATTCCTTATGCCCGACCAGGCGGTATATCTCATGATGATTACACATTAAAAGCTAAAGAAGCCTTTAAGAAAATTAATAAACATGTTATAGGATTACATGAATTCAAAAACCCAATAGAAGGCATAGAAAATTCTGAAGCTATTTTTACCGGAGGCGGGAATACCTTTGTATTAGTCAATCAGCTTTATAAAAATAATTTAATACAACCGCTTCAAGATTGTATTAATTCCGGAATCCCTTATTTAGGAACCAGTGCTGGTAGTAATATTTGTGGCTTAACAATGCATACAACAAACGACATGCCTATTGTTTATCCTCCGAGTTTTAAAACATTAAGTTTTGTGCCGTTTAATATAAACCCTCATTATTTAGATCCTATTCCAAACTCAACACATATGGGAGAAACTCGTGAAACACGAATTAAAGAATTTCATGCATATAACACACAACCAGTAGTAGGACTTCGAGAAGGTAGTTGGCTTGAAGTTAATGACAACGAAATTACACTTAAAGGAATTCATAAAGCTAGGATTTTTGAGTATAACAAAACTCCTTATGAGGTAGATTCAGGAACTAAACTAAACGCTTTAAAATGAAAAAAGCTTCACTAATGTGAAGCTTTTTGAGCGGGAGACCGGGTTCGAACCGGCGACATTCAGCTTGGAAGGCTGACGCTCTACCAACTGAGCTACTCCCGCAATCGCGAGTGCAAATATAATTAAGAATTTAATTTTACAAAAGAAAAGATTTAGAAGTTTATACAATGACTAGCATAATTGAAACTAACCGCCTCTATTTAAGAGAATTCACTATTGAAGATGCTGAGCATTTTTTTTACATGAACAACGATTTTGATGTCATAAAGCATACTGGCGACACTCCTTTTGATAGCATTAATGATGCTAAAATGTTCCTAAAAGACTACAATCAATATAAATTACACGGCATGGGTAGATGGGCTGTTTGCCTTAAAGAAGATAATACCTTTTTAGGATGGTGTGGCTTAAAATATCACCCTAAAGAAAAACTCGTAGAAGTAGGTTACCGTTTTTATAAAAAATTCTGGAATAACGGTTATGCTACAGAAAGCGCTAAAGCTTCAATAAAATACGGTTTTGAAAACTTAAAACTAAAAGATATTTATGCGCATTGCCATATAGATAATTTAGCATCTCAAAAAGTTATCGAGAAATGTGGTTTATCATTTTTGCATAATGGTATATATGACAATATGCCTGCCAAGCTCTATAAAACAAAGAACCCTTACTTAAACGTTAAAAAAATATCTGCAAATGAAACACATATTGTAAGACATCCTGTTTTAAGAGCAGGACGTCCAATTGAAGATTGTATTTTTGATGGCGACACCTTAAAAACAACATATCATTTAGGATTATATTTAAAAAAAGAATTAATTGGAGTGGTCACTTTAATGAAAAACAAGCATGATTTTTATATTGAAAAATCCCAGTATCAACTTCGTGGCATGGCAATTTTACATGCATATCAAAAAAAAGGATTGGGAGAATTACTCATTTTAGAAGCTGAAAAACTATTAAAAGATTTACAAACCGAACGTTTATGGCTTAATGCTAGAGAAATTGCTGTTTCGTTTTATAAAACCCAAGGATATAACATAAATGGAGGTGCTTTTCAAATTCCTAAAATAGGGTTACATTACACAATGAGTAAGAAATTTATTTAGAAAGTTTTCGATTTGTTTCGTAAATTTAATTACTTAAAAACAAGCAATTATGAGAACAGGAAACCGAAAGATTAAGCTACTAATTGGTATTGCAATTGTGTTATTTGCAGTCATTAAGTATTGCTCTAGTGCTGAAACAAATCCATATACCGGAAAAGAACAGCACATATCAATTTCTGAAGAACAAGAAATAGCTATAGGCTTACAAAGCACTCCTCAAATGCAAGCTCAATATGGCGGCTTATATCCAGATGACAATTACCAAGCTTTTGTTGATAATGTTGGGCAAAAATTAGTTAATAATAGCATTGCTAAAAAAACCGGATATCAATATGACTTTCATTTATTAGCTGATGCTCAAACCATTAATGCTTTCGCTCTTCCTGGCGGACAAATATTTATAACGTATGCCCTGTTTTCAAAACTTGAAAACGAAGATCAACTTGCTGGTGTTTTAGGCCATGAAATAGGTCATGTTTTAGGAAGACATTCAGCCGATAGAATGTCTAAACAAGATTTAACTCAAGGTCTCCTTAATGGTGTTGCCGTAGGAATTGACCCAAATACTGCTCAAGGCGCTGCCGCTATTGCTAACATAATAAACATGAAATATGGTAGAGAGGATGAATTAGAAAGTGATGATTTAGGGGTTCGTTTTATGATAAAAGCTGGGTACAACCCAGAAGAAATGATTGGCGTTATGAAAATACTAAAATCTGCCGCTGGCCCTAACCGCACTCCCGAATTTCAAAGCACACATCCTGACCCAGAAAACAGAATACAAAAAATTAAAGAAGCCATAAAAAAATATAAAACCTCACAATAAAAAAAGCCTTGCTACTGCAAGGCTTTTTCCAACTAACCAACTTAAAAAGTAACTTCTAAAAAAATCACTTCTTTTCTAATTCCTTTTCTAAAATGACTTTTGCCTCTTTTGCATTAGACATTTCTGCATAATCTAAAGCTGTATGACCTTTGTCGCACTTCTTTTTTAAATCTGCTCCTTTTTCTATAAGCAACTTTAAAATTTCAGTTCTATTAAATTTTGCTGCATACATAACTGGTGTAAGTCCATTCCATTTTTTATCAACATTTGAACCTAATTCAATTAACTTTTTTACAGTCTCTAAATCACCTTTTACAATAGATAGGTGAAAAGGGCTCGCTTCAACTATATTCTCTAAAACATAGCTGTTATCGTTGTTAACTTTAATTGGATTGGCATAAGCTGTTACTAGTGTAAAACTTAATGCGATTGCGGACATAATGATTGTTTTTTTCATGATGAAAGATTTTAATTGTTTGATTAATGATTTGTTTTTTGATATACTAAAGAGACGACTTAATTTTTTAATTGTTACACTGTAAAATGAGTAATAACATTTATTTAACTTTTTGTACATAAATATGTTAAGGCCGTATTAATTTTAAAAGATATCTTAACCATTACTAAAAAAATATCTAAATATTAATTAACTATGTTTTTTACAATACAGATTTAAACAAAAAAACTTATAATCATCTATCTTTACACACAAAGCAAATTACCATGAATAAAAAAGTTATTTTAATGATATTAGACGGTTGGGGAACATCTCCTGACCCTAAAGTATCTGCAATAGATCAAGCAAACACACCTTTTATAGATTCTTTATATAAAAACTATCCAAACGCAAGTTTAAGAACCGATGGGTTACATGTGGGTCTTCCTGAAGGTCAAATGGGAAATAGTGAAGTTGGCCATATGAATTTAGGAGCTGGACGTATTGTATATCAAGATTTAGTTAAAATAAATTTAGCCGTAAAAAACAACACACTTAAGGACGAACCAACACTTGTCAATGCCTTTGAGTATGCTAAAACCAACAATAAACCCATTCATTTTTTAGGACTATTAAGTGATGGTGGAGTTCACTCTCACATTAACCACTTATTAGGTTTAGTAAAAGCCGCCAATTCTTTTGGGGTAGAAAACTCTTATATACACGCATTTACTGATGGTCGTGATGTTGACCCTAAATCTGGCTTTGGTTTTGTAACAGAACTTCAACAACATATTGAAAATACCAACACGCAACTAGCAACCATAACAGGTCGTTACTACGCAATGGATAGAGACAAACGTTGGGAACGTGTTAAGCTTGCTTATGATGCATTAGTTCATGGTATGGGCGAACAATCTCAAGATGCCTTAAAATCAATTAGCGCTAACTATGACAACGATATTACAGATGAGTTTATAAAACCAATCGTAATGGTTGATGATGCTAAACAGCCTGTTGCTAAAATAAAAGATGGTGATGTTGTTGTGTTCTTCAATTTTAGAACAGATAGAGGTCGTCAACTTACCGAAGCACTTTCACAAAAAGATTTTCACGAACAAAACATGCATAAATTAGATTTGCATTATGTAACAATGACAAATTATGATGAAAACTTTAAAAACATCAATGTTATATACAACAAAGAAAATCTTACAGATACACTTGGCGAAGTATTATCAAAACACAATAAAAAACAAATACGAATTGCCGAAACTGAAAAATATCCACACGTAACATTTTTCTTTTCTGGAGGTCAAGAAGAGCCATTCCCTGGAGAATCTAGAATATTAAGACATTCGCCAAAAGTTGCTACTTATGATTTAAAACCTGAAATGAGCGCTTTTGAGTTGCGTGATGCTTTAGTTCCGGAACTAGAAAAAGGTGAAACCGACTTTGTTTGCCTTAACTTTGCAAACGGTGATATGGTTGGCCATACAGGCGTTATGGAAGCTGCAGTAAAAGCCTGCGAAGCTGTTGACACTTGCGTGAAAGATGTTGTTACAGCTGCTTTAGAAAACGGATATACAACACTGTTAATTGCAGATCACGGCAATTGTGAAACCATGATTAACCCAGATGGTTCCCCTAACACAGCACATACAACAAATCCTGTTCCTGTTATTCTTATTGATAATGATTTAAAGCAAATAAACGATGGCATTTTAGGTGATTTAGCACCAACAATTTTAAAATTAATCGGTGTGCCTCAACCTGAAAAAATGGATAGACACGCTTTGATTTAATTAACCGTTAATATTATTGTACTTTTGCACTCAATATTAAAATATGAATTTTAACGACAAGCTAATTATTGCTGTAGATTTTGATGGCACCATCGTAGATGATGCTTATCCTAAAATAGGAAAACCAAAACTATTTGCATTTGAAACCTTAAAACGACTACAAGAAGATGGTCATAGATTAATTCTATGGACTTATCGTAGCGATATTCGTTTAGAAGAGGCTGTCACATTCTGCAAAGAAAACGGTATTGATTTTTATGCGGTAAACAAAAGTTTTCCGGAAGAACAATATAACTATGCTAAAAGCAGAAAAATTCACGCTGATTTATTTATTGACGACAGAAATATTGGTGGATTTATTGGTTGGGGAGAAATTTACCAAATGCTTTTAGACCCAAAACATCACCCAAAAAAAACAGAAAAAAAGAAAGGGTGGCTTTCATTTTTAAGAAAATAAGATGATTATAGTAAAAACAAAAGAAGAAATAGAATTGATGCGCCAAAGTGCTTTGGTGGTATCAAAAACACTTGGTATGCTTGCTAAAGAAGTAAAAGCTGGCGTTACCACAAATCAATTAGATAAACTTGCAGAAGATTTTATAAGAGCTCAAGGTGCATTACCTGGATTTAAAGGTCTTTACGACTGTCCTTCTACATTACTTTGCAGTGTAAATGAAGCTGTTGTTCATGGTTTACCTACAGACAGACCACTAGAAGATGGCGATATAGTTTCTATAGACTGTGGTGCTTTAATGAACGAGTTTTATGGTGACCATGCTTACACTTTTGAAGTTGGCGAAGTTGACCCTGAAACTAAAAAACTTATAGAAGTTACTAAAGAATCGCTTTACGTTGGCATTAGAGAATTTAAATCTGGAAACCGTGTTGGCGATGTAGGTTATGCCATTCAAAACCATTGCGAAACTCAAGGTTATGGTGTAGTGCGTGAATTGGTAGGACATGGACTTGGACGTAAAATGCACGAAGACCCTGAAATGCCAAATTACGGTAGACGTGGTAGAGGAAAAAAGTTTATAGAAGGTATGGTTGTAGCCATTGAACCTATGATTAATGGTGGCACACATCGTGTAAAACAACTTAAAGATGGTTGGACAATTGTAACGCTTGACGGAAAACCTAGTGTACATTTTGAACACGATGTTGCTCTAGTTGATGGCAAACCTGAAATACTATCAACCTTTGCTTATGTTTATGAAGCATTAGGCATTACGTCTGACGAAGAAAATGAGTTTAGACAACAAGCTTTAATTCTTTAATTCCTCATTATGAATACCATTGAGTTTATTGAAAAGGAACTTAAATCATTAAGAGACTCCTTAAATAATCACGACCTATACAAAGCACTTTCAACACCTGATGATATTAAAATTTTCATGGAACAGCACGTATTTGCTGTTTGGGATTTTATGTCACTTTTAAAAGCGCTACAAAACCAGTTAACAACAACATCGTTACCTTGGTTACCTGCAAAAAACCCTGCGACTGCACGTTTTATCAATGAAATTGTTTTAGGTGAAGAAAGCGATGTTAACGAACTAGGAGCTCCTAAAAGTCATTACGAAATGTATCTAGATGCCATGAATCAAATAGGTGCTAGCACATCTCAAATGCATCAATTAGTACAGTTTTTAAATAATGGCGATTCGCTTGAAAATGCTATTAAAAACTGTAATTTAGATACTTCTACCGAAAATTTCATCAACTATACGTTTGAAATTATCAGCACAAATGAACCTCACAAAATAGCATCGGCATTTACTTTTGGTCGTGAAGATGTGATTCCTGATATGTTTTTTCAAATTATCAATCAGTCACAAACCAATGATCATTCTTACAGCAAGTTAACCTATTATCTTAACAGACATATAGAGCTTGATGGAGACGAGCACGGACCTTTATCATTAAAAATGATTGAAGAACTTTGCGGTAATGACGACCAAAAATGGCAAGATGTATTACAAGTGGCTAAAGATGCATTAATACAACGTATTGCGCTTTGGGATGGCATTTATGAAAATATACTTTCTAACAAAACCATATTAGCTTAAACTGATTGAAAAAGCTTTTTAAAATACTACTAAACCTCATACCTAGACCGTTATTAATTAGGTTTAGTTATTTAGTACGTCCTGTTATAGCAACATTTTTAAAAGGAGAAAACCACACTGATCCTATTGATGATAAAAGCTTTAAAACCTTTTTACCTTATGGTTATGGCACACAACGTAACAATGTTTTGTCGCCTTCAACCTTAAGTTTAGAGCGTCACAGGTTGTTGTGGTTGTATTTAAAAAATGAAACTGATTTCTTTTCAGCAAAAAACAAAGTGCTCCATTTTGCTCCAGAACAGTGTTTTTTAAAACGTTTTAAAGCACTAAAAAATATAGATTATACAACCACAGATTTACTATCACCTATTGCTGATGTAAAAGCTGATATTTGTAACCTTCCGTTTGCTGATAACAGCTATGATGTTATTTTTTGCAATCATGTTTTAGAGCATATTCCTGATGATACTAAAGCCATGCAGGAATTGTATCGTGTTATGAAGCCTGGTGGTTTTGGTATTTTTCAAATTCCGCAAGATTTAAACCGTGAAACAACGTTTGAAGACGATAGCATCACTGATAAAAAAGAACGTGCTAAAATTTTTGGTCAATATGATCATGTGCGTATTTATGGTCGTGATTATTTTGACAAATTAAGACGTATTGGTTTTAAAGTTGAAGAAGTAGATTACACCGCATCGTTATCTGATGCTGACATACATAAATACTGTTTAGCAAAAGGTGAAATTATTCCGGTTGTTTATAAATAACTCTTAATATGACACAACAAGCATTTATAATTACAGGCGCTTTATTTGGAATGTTAGCCATAATTTTTGGTGCATTTGGCGCTCATGCATTAAAGAAAACACTATCTGAAGATCAACTTAAAAGTTTTGAAACTGGCGTAAAATATCAAATGTATCATGCTATTGTTTTGTTAATACTTGGTTTTAATCAAGAGTTCTCTACATCAGCTATGTATTGGTGTTTTACTTTAGGTATTGTCCTTTTTTCTTTTAGTATCTATGGCTTAATTTTAAGTGATGCCAAAGGAAAGAAATTACGTTTTCTAGGACCAATTACGCCTCTTGGAGGTTTACTTTTTGTAATTGGTTGGTTGCTGATTTGTATTCAGGCGTTATAAATTAAATAGTTTGCTATTTATTCCTCAGGAAAACCATTAAGATTTAAAGTCTCAAACTCATGTTTTTCATTTTCAAAAATTAAAAACACTTGAAACTCTGGGTGAGATTTTAAAAATGTTTTAACACCTTCTATTCCCATAGCTTTAAATGCTGTTGCATAAGCATCAGCAGTCATACAGTCGTCAGCAATAACCGATATACTCAATAAATTAGTCTTACTAGGGTAACCTGTTTTAGTATCAATAATATGCGAATAGCGATTTCCGTTGTTATCGACTTTAAACTTTCTATAAGTCCCGGAAGTCGCCATGGCTTTATCTTTTAATTCTATGGCTTTTAAAATGGATTGCGATCCATCAAAATGAGGCTTTTCAACACCAACACGCCAAGGCAGATTTTTGGCCTTATTAACACCTTTGGTTCTAATTTCACCTCCAATATCTACAATATAGTTGGAAACGTTCTGGCTTTCTAAAAACTCACCAATAACATCCACTCCGTAACCTTTTGCTATAGCATTAAAATCTAAAAATGTTTTTGGATATTCTTTATTGATAATATGCGAGTCTCTTGTTACTTTGTTAAAACCAACAGACTTCATTAAGCTATCTATTTTAAGGCTATCTAATGACTCAATATTTCCTTCAGGGCCAAAATCCCAGGCGTTAACTACTGCGCCAATTGTTGGGTCGAAAACACCTTCTGTAGCATTATAAATTTCTTTTGCTTTATTGAAAACAGTTATAAAATGTTGGTCTACACTAACGGATTCATTTTTATTTATTTTAGAAATATCTGAATCTGGTATATATGTAGACATCGATTTATTTATAGCTGCAAACAAACTATCAAATTGTTTCTGATAATTACTATCATTTTTTGAGTAATATTTTACCGCATATGATGTTCCAAAAACCGACCCTGAAATATTGATGTTTTCTACTTCCTTGCTACATGAAAACACCAATAAAAGTATAAGTATATATAAAGCTTTTCTCATTTAGTTTAAATTAGTTTCAATAACCTGAATACCATTGTACTCCATTAGGTAATCTTCGTTAAAATAAATAGGTAAATCCTCACCATTTGGGTTGCTTAAACCAACTCCAGCATAAAGTACTTTGGCGTCTTTTTCTCTAGCATGTTTTTTAAAGGTTTCCATCCAAACAACATCATAATTATTAGGGTTATCAGGTAACATAACAGCTCTTACAATGACAAAATAATACTGACTATTTTTGTCTATGCAAACAAACTGCGGATGCTTTTTTAACTTACTATTTATGGCCACAAATTCAAACCCACGCTTTTCTAAATCTTTACCAACATGGTTCATTGCCAAGTTATGAAGTTCTTGCTTTGTTAGTGGTTTACTCATACCACAAAGATACAAACTTGCTGTTTAAACCTCATGCGTTTTGAATTGTAAAAAAATAGAACATGTAGTAAGTTTACATCATATGCTTATATTGCAAACAAACATCTATTTGTTTACCTATATATTAAGATATGAAACGCATTGCTTTTACGTTACTCTTTGTGCCTACTTTATTAATTTCATGTAAGGTGAATCATAAAAATTTGCCTGATCCATTAGAAGCCGGTTGGAAAGGAAAGGCTGTTTGTAAAGTTGTTGAAGACAACTCAAAATTAAGGATACTGAAATGCACTTTCCCTCCTGGTGTAGGACATGAAAAACATTATCATAATCCTCATTTTGGCTACACCATAAAAGGGAGTAAATTCAGAATTACAGATTACAAAGGCACTCGCGAAGTAAATGTTCCTTCTGGATACAGCTTTAAAAAAGATAGTCTCACGACACATAAGGTTTTAAATGTAGGAGATAGCACAGGTGTATTTTTAATAATGGAATACAAATAAAAAAACCAGCATTAAAGCTGGTTTTTTTATTATTTAGTTCTGAAGAATTACTATCCTCCAAAGTCATCAAATCGGATGTTCTCATCTGGAATTCCAAAGTCTTCACCCATTTTTTGAACGGCTTTGTTCATTAATGGAGGTCCACAGAAATATAGTTCTATATCTTCTGGTGCGTCATGTAGATTTAAGTAGTTATCTATAACACAATTGTGAATAAACCCTACAAACCCATCTCCTGGTGCATCAATACTTTCTTTTACTTTCCAGTTATCTTCCTCTAATGGTTCAGATAATGCTAAATAGAACTTAAAGTTAGGGAAATCTCTTTCTAAAGCACGGAAATGTTCTAAATAGAATAATTCACGTTTTGAACGACCACCGTACCAGTATGTTACTTTACGTCCTGTTTTTAATGTTTTGAATAAGTGATATAAGTGAGAACGCATTGGCGCCATACCTGCTCCACCACCAACATATAGCATTTCTGCTTCAGACTCATTAATAAAGAACTCTCCGTAAGGTCCAGAAATAGTTACTTTATCACCTGGTTTCTGATTAAAAATATAAGATGAAGCTACACCTGGATTTACATCCATCCAACCATTTTTGTTACGATCCCATGGCGGCGTAGCAATACGAACATTAAGCATAATATCACGTCCTTCAGCAGGGTAAGAAGCCATAGAGTAAGCTCTTTCTACTGTTTCATCATTTTTCATTACTAATGGCCAAAGACCAAATTTATCCCATTCTGCTTGAAACTTATCTGGTGTTTCATGCTCTTCTGGATGTGCTGTAATATCTATATCAGCATATTTTACTTCACAAGGAGGGATTTCTATTTGAATATATCCACCTGCTTTATAGTTCATATCTTCAGGGATACGCACTACAAACTCTTTAATGAATGAAGCTACGTTGTAGTTACGAACTACTTCTGCTTCCCATTTCTTAATACCAAACACTTCTTCTGGAATGGTAATTTCCATGTCTTGCTTTACTTTTACCTGACAAGATAAACGCGCTCCATGTGCTAACTCTTTACGTGTAAAGTGAGGTGTTTCTGTTGGAAGCGCTTCACCACCTCCAGATAATACGTGACATTCACATTGAATACACGTTCCACCACCACCACATGCTGATGGTAAGAATATTTTTTGGTTACCTAATGTTGATAATAATGTACCACCTGAAGCTACTTCTATTTCTTTCTCTCCGTTAATTTTTATTTTAACTGGACCAGATGGAGATAATTTTTGTTTTACAAATAGTAACAAACTTACTAGTAATAGTGTTACTACTAAAAAAGCTGCTACAGTTGCTAAAATTGTACCTAATGTACCTGCTACTAATACGATCATGTTACTCTACTACTTTTGTGTTGTTAGCTATCTCTTTTATTGTTTCCTCTTTTACAGGAGCTTCTACTTGCGCAGTTTTATCTTCTTTAGCTTCTTCTTCATCTCCACCAGTTAGCATACCACCAAAACTCATAAATCCAATTGCCATTAAACCTGTAATAATAAATGTAATTCCTAAACCTCTTAAAGGTGCAGGTACATTTGAATAACGTATTTTTTCTCTAATTGCAGCAATAGCTAAAATTGCTAAAAACCAACCAATACCAGAAGATATTCCGTAGTTAAAAGCTAAACCTATTGTTTCAATCTCTCTAGACTGCATGAAAAGAGAACCACCTAAAATTGCACAGTTTACAGCAATAAGCGGTAAGAAAATTCCTAATGAGTTATAAAGTGATGGAGAAAACTTCTCAACCACAATCTCTACTAATTGTACCATGGTAGCAATTGTAGCAATAAACATTATAAAAGAAAGGAAACTTAAGTCGTAATCTGCATATTCTGCACCTAACCAAGTTAATGCTCCTGGTTGTAAAATATACTGATCTAATAACCAGTTTACAGGTACAGTTACTGCTAATACAAATATTACAGCTGCACCAAGACCAACTGCTGTGCTTACTTTTTTAGATACAGCTAGGTAAGAACACATCCCTAAGAACGTGGCAAATACCATGTTATCTATAAAAATTGATTTGAAAAATAATTCTAAATGTTCCATATTCTATATTTTGATGAAATCCTGAAGTAATTCAGAATAACAAGTCAATTTTAGTCTTCAATTAAATCTTTGTTTCTACTACGTTGTACCCAAATAATGATTCCAACTACTATTAAGGCCATAGGTGATAATAACATGAAGCCGTTATTTTCATATCCAATAGCATATAATCCTGTTTTTTCTATTGGGTCTCCTAATACTTTAAATCCTAGTAAAGTACCAGAACCTAAAAGTTCTCTAAAGAAACCAACAATAACAAGAATAACAGCATATCCTAAAGCATTACCTATACCATCCAAAAATGATCTCCATGGTCCGTTTCCTAAAGCAAATGCTTCAAATCGTCCCATAATGATACAGTTAGTAATAATTAAACCAATAAATACAGAAAGTTCTTTACTTAAAGAGTAAGCGTAAGCTTTCAATACTTGGTCTACAATAATTACTAATGCTGCAACAACTGTAAGCTGAACAATAATTCTAATCTTTGATGGGATTATGTTACGTATTAATGATATTACTACGTTTCCTGCTCCCATTACAAACAATACAGATAAAGACATTACAATAGAAGCCTTTAATTGCGCTGTAATAGCTAATGCCGAACAAATACCTAATACCTGAATAGTAATTGGATTGTTATCTGCTAACGGGTCTGTTATTAATTTTGCGTCTTTTTTTGAAAGTAATCCCATAAGATTATTTTTTTAAGTTTTTAAAATAAGGCACATACAATGATAAATCACTTTTTATCATAGCAGCCACTCCATCACCTGTAATTGTTGCACCTGCAATAGCATCAACTTCGTTATCTGTCTTATCTTGATTTGTAGGATCTGCATTGCTTTTAGTAATAGCAACACCTTTAAAGTTACCGTTACTATCTAATAAATGTTCTCCTATAAAATCATCCATAAAGAAACGCTCTTTGATGTTTGCTCCTAAACCTGGTGTTTCTCCTTTATGATCAAAATAAGCGCCTTGTATTACCATATCCTTATCCATAGCAATGTAAGCCCAAACAGCATCCCAAAGTCCTTTTCCTCTTATTGGAGCTATGTAATATGTTTGGCCATCTTTTTGACCAATAAATAAAGGTAACTTTCTTTTTGATGGATCTCCTTTAGCGTTTGCTTTTGCTTTTTTAATATCAATTAAGTAAGCTTCGTCATCTTCTGTCACTTGTCCATCTTGTATAACGATTTGTTTTGTAATGTATTCGTTAAACAATTTTGGAGCAACGTCTGTAGACACAAAGTTTGCACTACTTTCATCGTTTTCATTAACACCCATTGCGTATAGGATGTTTTGTTGTTTTTCTAACTCTACGTTTTTAGTAATTGTAGGCTTAAGTGATGCTGCTGTAAAAGCTAATAAAGCACCAACTACAATCACCATTCCTATGGCAAACAATATGGTATATACGTTGCTATCTGTTTTATTGCTCATTTTTTTAAGCTGTTTTTACTTTTAAACGTTTTTTTCTCTTTTTCACATTTCCTTGCACCACATAATGGTCAATAGTTGGAGCAAATACATTCATTAACAGAATTGCTAACATAACTCCTTCTGGATATGCTGGGTTGAATACACGAATCATAATAGAAATAAATCCAACTAAAAATCCGTAAATCCATTTTCCTTTATTAGTTTGTGAAGCGGTTACAGGATCTGTTGCCATAAACACAGTACCAAAGGCAAATCCACCAATTAATAAATGGTGCCAAAATTCTGTGCTCATTAATCCGTAAAACTTGCTACTTTCTGTAATCCAACCAGCGTCAACAACACCGTTAAATATTAAGCCCATTACTAATGCGCCTATTACAGATGATAACATAATTCTCCAGCTTCCTATTTTAGCGAAGATTAAGAATAAACCTCCTAGTAAGATTAAAAGTGTAGATGTTTCTCCTACAGATCCCGGTATAAAACCGTAAAACATATCTGCTATAGAATAACCTGCTTCGTGACCTTGTGCTAAACTTCCTAGGATTGTTTCTCCTGATATAGCATCTACATTAGCTCCGCCAGCAATTTCTTGAGCGCGCTCTACAGCTCCATGAACCCATACTTTATCTCCTGACATCCAAGTTGGATAGGCAAAGAATAAAAATGCACGTATAGTAAGTGCTGGATTAAGAATATTCATTCCTGTACCACCAAATACTTCTTTTCCTATAACTACACCAAATATTACTGCTACTGCTAGCATCCATAACGGAATATCTACAGGTACTATAAGCGGCACAAGCATTCCTGTAACAAGATAACCTTCTTCTACTTCATGACCTTTTATTACAGCAAAAATAAATTCTATTGCTAGACCAACTCCGTACGATACAATTACTAATGGTAACACTTTAATTAAACCAATGTAAAAAGCATCCCATGATAAGAATTCTACTGGTGATCCTACTGCTGCAAAATGCTGATAACCGGCATTAAACATTCCAAATATTAAACAAGGAACTAGTGCCATGATTACCGTATTCATTGTACGCTTTAAATCATCAGCAGCTTTAATGTGCGTTCCATTGTGAGTTGTTTCGTTTGGCAGGTATAAAAATGTATGTAGCGCATTAAACGCTGGCGCCATTTTGGTGCCTTTATACTTTTCTTTTAAGTTATGTAAATTACTTTTTAAGCCCATTATCCTATCTCTTTAAGCATTAAGTCTAAACCTTCTCTTATAATTTTTTGATGTGGTTGTTTAGACACACAAATAAACTCGGTTAAAGCGAAATCTTCAGGTGCAACTTCGTACATACCTAAAGCTTCCATTTCATCTAAATCTTGATACATACATGCTTTAAGAATTTGCATTGGGTATATATCTAATGGAAAAACTTCTTCGTAGCTTCCTGTTACAACAAAAGCACGATGCTCACCATTTGTATTTGTATTTAAATCGTATTTTTTCTTTGGATTTAACCAAGAGAACGTCATAGCTCTTGAAGTAGAAATCTTATTGAAAACAGGTTTATTCCATCCAAAAAACTCATAATCATCACCTTCTGGAATAACCGTAATTGTATTGCTATAATAATCTAAAGCTCCGTCTGGTTTAATTTGTTTTCCTGTTAATACATTTCCAGAAATAATACGATCATTTCCATCTTTATCAACACCGTTATCATAAACCATTGTTGCTACTTCACTACCAATTTTGGTTTTAAAGTATCTAGGCTTCTTTACAGATGATCCAACTAAAGCTACAACACGCTCAGCGTTAAATTTACCCGTTAAAAGTAATTCTCCTATTATTACAAGATCTTGTGGGTTCACTGTCCAAACAACTTCTCCTTTGTTTATTGGATCTATTTTATTGATTTGTGTTCCTACATTTCCTGACGGATGCGGTCCTGAAACCTTATGAATTGTTACTCCAGATAATCCTGCTAACGGTGAATTAGAACCCTTACCTACAGATACATGCACTGAACCCTCGGTTAGTTTTCCTAAAGCAGAAACTGCTGCTTGTAATTCAGCCTCTTTACCTTGCAACACATAATCATAATCTGCTGCTAATGGCGCTGATGCATAACCTGAAATAAAAATCGCTTTTGGAGATTTATTAGGATTTGCAACAACATCATACGGACGCTGTTTTACAAACGGCCAACATCCTGATGCTAATAAGTGAGATTTTACAGCATCAGCATCAGCTGAAGCTATATCAAACTTACCGTTATCCTGATAAAACTGTTCTTTGTCTGCTTGAATTTTAATATCTAAAATTCTACGTTTTGCACCTCGTACTACCTCGATCACTTCACCAGAAACTGGAGAAACAAACTTAATAGCCTCATTGGCCTTATCATAAAATACAGTTTCACCTGCTTTTATTTTAGCGCCTTCTTTTGCTATAAGTTTAGGAGTAATACTATGAAAATCTTCTGGACTAATAGTGCAGTAGTTGCTGATAATGGCGTTTTCCGTCGTTTTTTCAGCAGCACCTTTAAGGTTTATGTCCAGACCTTTTTTAATCTTAATGTCGTTTGACATATGTATAAAATTGAAATTAGTTGTCTAAAAATCCGTGCAAATTTACAAAGTAAATACCAAAAATTGTTTTTTAAAATGCCTTATATTATTTATTTATATTTATTCTAAATAATGCAATTCGGTTAGGCATAAATTTTGTTTATCTTTACAAAACTAATATCAGCACTAAATGAGTTTATCTATTAGAATTCTATTCGCAGTTATCCTAATTCCTTTATTTAACTTTTCTCAAGAAGCAGAAGTAAATCCGCCAGACTACATTAAAACCATTATTTTTAAAGGAAGTAACACTCAAGAAAGTCAATTACCCGTTTTAAGACTTGGAGAATATATCTCTTTAGAATTTGATGCACTAAACGGAGAGGAAGATAATTATTACTACAAAATAGAACATTATAATTTTGATTGGACGCCTTCTCCGCTGGCTCGTGCAGAATTTATGGTAGGCTTTGATAATCAACGCATACGAAATTACGAAAACTCATTCAATACATTTCAAATTTACTCGCATTACAAACTTTCTATTCCAAATGATCGTACGCGTTCTCTAAAAGTTTCAGGGAATTACATGTTGAAAGTATTTAATGATTATGACGAACTTGTTTTTTCAAGAAAATTTATGGTTTATGAAAATGGAGCTAGTGTTGGTGTTAACATAAAACGCTCTAGAAATGTAAAGTTTATTGAAGGCAAACAAAGTGTTGATATTGTTGTAAATGCTACAGGAATTCGCTTTAACAATCCTTTACAAAATGTAAAAACAGTCATAATACAAAACAACAATCTTAATACCGCTATCACAGATTTAAAACCTCAATACACGATTGGTAATGAGTTAATTTACAAATACACAAACGAATCAAGTTTTTGGGCTGGAAATGAATATTTGTTTTTTGAAAACAAAGATATCAGAGCTGCAAACACAGGTATTCAATCCATAGAGTTAAAAGATCTCTATCACAATTATCTTTTTACAAACACAGTACGAGCCAACAAACCTTACACATACAATCCTGACATAAACGGAAACTTTTTAATTACCGCTATTGATGCTGATAATCCAGATATTGAAGCCGATTATGCATGGATTCACTTTTCTTTATTGGCTCCAAAAATGACCGATGGAAAGTCTATTTACGTTTACGGTAACTTTAATAATTACGCCCTTGAAGACAGTAATAAAATGACTTATGATGATGCATCAGGAGCATATTTTACAGAATTACTACTAAAACAAGGTTTTTATAGTTACAAATATGTTGTTGTTGATAAAAATAATAATATTGACGAAGGCGCTATTGGAGGAAACTTTTACCAAACAGAAAACAACTATAAGGTACTTGTTTATTACAGAGAGCTAGGTGCTAGGTATGATAAATTAATTGGTATTGGCGAAGCTTCATCCGTTGACATATCTAACTAAAGCGTTATTTAATCGAGTAATTACAGGATTTTTCCGTAATATCTTTTATTTTATTAATTTAGCATAACTCAAATACTATGAGCTACTAAAAAAATATGGTTCAACAAGTTACAAAAGGCATAAAAATATCGGTTGAAACAACCTTTGAAGGCACTTTTTATAAAAATTATAAAATACAGTTTGCTTATGGCTATAAAGTAACTATTGAAAACCAGAGTAAAGATTCTGTTCAACTTTATGCCCGACACTGGACAATAAAAGATGCTTTAAACAATGTTGAAATTGTTTCTGGTGAAGGCGTTATAGGGAAAAAACCTGTTTTAAAACCAGGAGAATCTCACACATACACTTCCGGATGCTTACTAACATCCCCTTTTGGGGCCATGCAAGGTTACTACAGCATGGTAAACTTCACAACCACAAAGAAATTTAAGGTTGCCATTCCATCATTTAAGTTAAGTGCTCCTTTTGCTCTTAATTAAGATTTCCTATCAAATCTAAAAAGTTGATCATGCTGTTTTACATGAAAAAACTTACAGTTTGAATAGTGCTCAAAAGTATACGGCTGTGAATAGTCAAAATCCTCACTATTTACTTGATAAGTTGCGTCAACATCAACATTTCCATAAGGAGAAATACGTCTATATCTAAAATCTTTTTCATTAAGCGCTGTTAACTCAAACCAAGCTCCTGCTGCAATACCAGACAACCATTGCGCATGATGTAATTTATTTGAAACTTCTTTAGGATTGGTAGTCCCTTGTAAATTTGGAGTATAACCTTTTAGCCTATCTAGAAAACACGCTCTATTTATGCGTCTTACTGACGATGTAAAAGCTGAAACATGTCCTTTATCACTTACTTCATATACATAATTTTCGGTATCCGCCAATACAACATTACCAACTGTACTTGGTGTAAAACGTTTAGAGTTTTTTAGTTTTCTCTTAACCTTTGCATTTGACACAGAAGCTATCAAGGTATCAGTTACAAATCGCGCGCAATTACATGCTTTTTTTATAAAAGCAGCATAACGAATAAAATGCAAATTTTGCATTTGACTGATGTGAGATCTGGCTTTTTTATAATCAACCTGACTACAAACCGAAGCATACAACGTACCATCTCCATGCGTTAGTTTAGGATGTGTAGCTAAAAACTCAAGAATGTCCTCTAGGTTTAAAACAGTATCATTTTCAATATCAGCAATAATAGGAAAATCTAGTTCACAATCTGTGTCTTTACCTCTTACACGACCATTAGGTTCAGGCGTTATATAACGACCAAAATCATGATACTCTAATATCCCGGTTGATTTTTCAATTAAAACCAACGCAGCATGTCCCGCTCTCACATGTGTTTTATTACCTATTCCAACATATTTTAAAAGCGGAGAATACCATTCTTCTGCATGAAGCACTATGGTTTCGGGGTAAGCTAATGTTAAGATAATTCCGGTATTAGTCATGAGCACATTCAGAAAATAGAAACGTTGACGTTATAACTTCGTTCTTTTGTAAGTTCTCAAAGCGCATTTCAACCTTATCAGAAGTTTTTGTTATTTGTGTTATACTTGTTGTTTTCACAAAATCTCTATCCATAACCAATCCGTAAACTTTATTTTCTTTATACGTAGTTTTATGGAAATGAAGCATACTTTCTGGTGTAAAAACAGCCTTTTCTTTAAAATCTTCAAACCACAATTTTCGCTCCTCTTTCATCGATTCGTTATACAAGGTAGAAGATGACCATAATCTAGGTTTTAAAGGCAGTTCTGAAACATGCTTCTTTTCGCCATCCCAAACTAATTCATAAAACTTTAATTGCGAATTCCAATCAACCACAACTATAGTAAAAGGCTCAACTTGATCTAAATTGTAGGCGTTTATAGATTGCATAACATCATTTGATATCAACAAATCTTTTACAACAACTCCTCTGCTTAATCTGTAGTTTTCTTGACGTTCATGCAATGTAAAACCTCCGTTAAGCAAACAAATCAAACGGTTTTTCTCACTAACACCAACCCATGTTCCTCCTGCTAAACCATCTTTAGGATACAATAACATGGTATCATTTTCTAAATAAAAATCAGGATCTATTGTTTTTCTATTAGGCGCTTCGTCTCTATTAGAGGTTAAAATAAAATCGTTATTCCCTTTAGGGATTATAGTCACAGTACACATAAAACTTATAGTCAGCAAATGAGTTAGCAACTTACAAAAAAAAGAGAAACTTTTTTAACGTGGATTTATTAGTGTTCAATCTTTTGAATAGTCAAAAAATCATACCTTTGCCATAAAATTATAATAACTATTTAAATAAAATAAACTCATGGGAAAAGGATTCTTTAATGTACCGATTGCAGTCAATGAGCCTGTAAAATCTTACGCACCTGGTTCTCCAGAAAGAGATGCTGTTTTAAACGCATACAAAGAGATGTTCAACAGTAAAGTAGATGTACCTTTATATATCAACGGAAAAGATGTTGAAACAGGTAACACCAGAACCATGTCGCCTCCTCATGATCATCAACATATTGTGGGAACGTATCATTTAGCTGAAAAATCTCACGTAGAAGAAGCTATAGCAACTGCACTTGAAGCAAGAAAAACGTGGTCTCAATTACCTTGGGAACACCGTGCTGGTATCTTTTTAAAAGCTGCTGAATTAATCGCAGGTCCTTACAGAGCTAAAATAAATGCTGCTACAATGATAGCGCAATCTAAAACAATTCATCAAGCAGAAATTGATTCGGCTTGTGAATTGATAGATTTCCTACGTTTTAATGTTCAGTTTATGACTGACATTTACATGGACCAACCAGAAAGCACAAGCGATGCTTGGAACCGTATTGAATATCGTCCGTTAGAAGGATTCACTTACGCAGTTACACCATTTAACTTTACAGCTATTGCTGGAAACTTACCAGCTTGTATGGCTTTAATGGGAAATGTTGTTGTTTGGAAACCAAGCGATAGTCAAATTTACTCTGCAAAAGTTATTATGGATGTATTTAGAGAAGCTGGTGTTCCTGATGGCGTTATCAACGTTGTGTTTGGAGATCCTGTTATGATTACTGATACAGTAATGGCTAGTCCTGATTTTTCTGGATTACACTTTACAGGTTCTACACACGTTTTTAAAGACCTTTGGAAACAAATAGGAAACAACATTCACAACTACAAAACCTATCCAAGAATTGTAGGTGAAACTGGAGGAAAAGATTTCATCGTTGCTCACAAATCTGCAAATGCTAAACAAGTAGCAACAGCTATTGTTCGTGGTGCTTTTGAATTTCAAGGACAAAAATGTAGTGCAGCATCTAGAGCTTATATTCCTTCAAACCTTTGGGAAGACGTTAAAAACTTTGTAATAGAAGATGTTAAATCATTCAAGATGGGTTCTCCAGAAGATATGAGCAACTTTATTACAGCTGTTATTCACGAAGGCTCGTTTGATAAATTAGCAAAGTATATTGATGGTGCAAAAGCTGATGCAGACGCTGAAATTATTGTAGGTGGAAACTATGATAAGTCTAAAGGGTATTTTATTGAACCAACAGTTATTTTGACTACAAACCCAAAATACACAACCATGTGTACAGAATTATTTGGTCCTGTAATCACTATTTATGTATATGATGAAAACCAATATTCTGAAACTTTAAAATTAGTTGACGAAACTAGCGAATATGCATTAACAGGTGCTATTCTATCAACAGACAGATATGCTATTGATGAAGCTACTAAAGCCTTACAAAATAGCGCAGGTAACTTCTATATCAATGACAAACCTACAGGAGCTGTTGTTGGTCAACAACCTTTTGGTGGTGCAAGAGCATCAGGAACCAATGACAAAGCTGGTTCTGCTCAAAACTTATTACGTTGGGTATCACCAAGAATGGTAAAAGAAACTTTTGTAACTCCTACAGATTACAGATATCCATTTTTAGGATAATTAATATATAACTTTTATTCAAAAAGCCTTTAAAATTTTCATTTTAAAGGCTTTTTTGGTTATTCATCCATACTACTAGTAAACAATCAATTAGTTGTCTATATTTATGTAATTAACAAACTAATGTATATGAAAAAAAGTTATTTTCTTTTCCTACTTCTTGCCACCTCAATCATCTATTCCCAAAACAAAAATCCATTTCAAAAATTCAACACTCTAGGTATGGAAACCTCTGTATTAATACCTAGTTCCCCTATATTAAACATTATAGATTACAACAAAAAAACTATAAATACTTCAAACTTCTATCAAGCATACAAAGCTATTGCCCATGGAGATTTACAAAATAGGTTAAAACCTTTGTCTAGCATTAAGGCAACAGAAAAGGAAAGCTATTTTACCAATATTATTCCACTTGCTATTTTACATTCAGAATTTGAATCTTTTACTAATGAAGCTTTACAAAACAACGCTGTTTCTAGAGATTCAGAAGGTTATTTAATTAGAAACAACCTTCAAGAAAACCTTTTTAAAAGAGAACACATAAGCATTGCCTCACCTTTACGCTCACAAAAAAGAGGATTACTAACAACTTTCAACCTATCAGAAGACAATATTATAAACACCACAAACAACGCAATAAACCTCATTGAAATAGATTTTAATGATGACCTTGGCTTTAGAAACATAAATACTAATGAGAATATTACTGTAAACTATCTTGAGGCAGGAGAGAAAAATATAACTTTTAGATTAACACTGTCTGATAATACCATTATAACGCGAACAGCCACAATAAACATAACATATTCTAATGAAGATTTAGAACAATATTACAACCGCAGTATAACCACCTTTACAGGAAGCACTATTGCCGATTTAAGTCCTTACGGAGAAACCACATCGTATCCTGGTGTTGGCGAGTATGAGTTGTTTTTAAGCAGCGATAACATCCTTGATAAGCCAATTTTTCTTGTTGATGGTTTTGATCCTGGTGACGGAAGACGTATTTCTGGAATTTATGAATTATTAAATTTTGAATCTGATGGCACTACGTCAAATTTAGGAGATTTAGTTCGTGAAGAAGGTTATGACATAATCATATTAAACTTCCCTGTTTACACAAGACTTTCAGATACAGCTATCATTGATGGCGGTGTAGATTTTATTGAGCGTAACGCTATGTTACTCGTTGATTTAATAAACCACATTAATTCAGAAAAAATAGGCACCAATCAAAATGTAATAATAGGACCAAGCATGGGCGGATTAATTTCACGTTATGCTCTAAATTATATGGAAAACGTTAATATGAATCACGACACAAGGCTATGGATTTCTTTTGACTCTCCACATCACGGTGCCAATGTCCCTATTGGATTTCAGCATCAGTTTAATTTTTTAGCCTTTGGACTAGATGATTTTTGGGTTTTAGGCGATCAAAATGTTGAGGAGTTACAACCTATTATCAATGGCATGTTAACATCATCTGCAGCAAGACAAATGCTGACTGATCAGTTTGAACCACATATTACAAATAGTGATGGCGTTACCTTCAACAGTTCCTTATCGTTACCAAGAGCGCATAATTACAAAAGCATTTTAGACTCTAGAATAAATGCACTAACAGACTCTGGATTTCCAGAATTACCTCGTAAAGTTTCTATTATAAACGGTAGTGGTAGTAATAATCGTTATCAAGATAATTCTGCTGCATCAAATGATTTAGTTCCTGGAAGTCAAATTCTAAATGCTGATATAAACATTATGACAGGTGCAGATCTTAAAGTGCAAACTTACTTTACTCCAAATGCAGGGTCTCAACTAACAACCAGTAAAGTTCATTTAGATTTTGCTTGGTGGTTTCCTTTAGCGAATGACAGAGTAAACAATGCTAGTAGTAGCTCTTTTTCATACTCTAACGGAATTGACGCTGCATCAGGCGGACTATTTGATATTGGTGGATTGACAGAAGACTTGGATACCAACGGACTTGTTGGGGAATTTTTAAATGCACTAAAAACTGATTTTTTTAATTTCATACCAACTGTAAGCGCTATGGCTTTTCAAATAACTTCTAATGAAATAAATTGGTTTCACTCACCTACAGGAATCACATCATCTAGAGGTGTAAATAACATCACTCCTTTTGACGCTTGGTATATGCCAGAGGAAAATGAACCTCATGTAACATTGACCGAACAAAATGTCGATTTTGCTTTAAATGAAATATTTCAAGAAACATTATCTACAAACATCTTACAACCTAATAACACTATTAGATTAACCCAAAATCCTGTAAGAAACAATTTAACAATATTAAGCTCTCATCAGTATGATAACACTAAAATATCTATAGTAGACACAACAGGTAAGCTGGTTTACACACAAACTTTAACTTTAAACAAGCTAACAAGCATACCAATAAATATAGCTTCAGGCTTATATATTTTAAATATTGAAACCCAAAACACGCAATCCTTAAGAATAAAACTGTTAGTTAAATAGAGTTTAACCCTTAAATTTCATAGGTAAATGCACTACTTTTTTTGTGTCGAAAAAATCTTCGTCATAAAAATCAGTAATGTTGTA
The DNA here is from genome assembly GCF_048381695.1 of Corallibacter sp. NCBI lineage: Bacteria > Pseudomonadati > Bacteroidota > Flavobacteriia > Flavobacteriales > Flavobacteriaceae > Corallibacter > Corallibacter sp. The sequence goes on from NZ_JBLXHI010000002.1 coordinate 142,871, forward strand.
TATAGTTGCAGACTTATAATCTTGAAGCTCTTCAGATAAATCACCTCCTTTAAGGTACAATATCCCATTTTTAAGTTCGTGATTTTGTTTTTTAGCTACTTTACCTTTTACCCAATGTACAAACGTAGGCATTGCAGCAACAGCTCTACTTACTATAAAATCGTAGGTTTCATTTATATCTTCTACGCGTGTATGTGTTGTTTTCACATTAGTCAAACCTAATCCTTCAACAACCTCATTTACCACTTTAAGTTTTTTAGCAATACTATCTACTAAATGAAATGAACAATCAGGATACAAAATTGCTAAAGGAACACCAGGAAAACCACCACCAGTACCAACATCCATAATTTTTGCACCCGGATTAAACGGCATAACTTTTGCAATAGCTAAAGAGTGTAAAACATGTCGCAAATACAGCTCATCTATATCTTTTCTGGATACAACATTTATTTTTAAATTCCAATCTTGGTATAGTGATTCAAGCTTTTTAAACTTTTCAATTTGATCATCAGTTAAGTTTGGGAAGTATTTCTGTATAAGCTCCATATTGTAAATTTTTGTGCAAAAATAGCTAATTTCTTGTGCATTTTTTTGTGAAAAGTTTATTAAGATACCACCATATATTAATTATATTTGCCAAATAGTATCATAACGCTATTTTATTTTCGTTAGGTTATTAAAAAAACAACGCAATGACAAAACAAACACTTTCATTTTCACGTAATGATTCTGCTAAATTTTTCAGAACGCTTAACAAACGTGTAAATGCCTATTTTAAAGAAAACGACATAAAAAGAACAGGAAATTGGAAACTTTGGTTAAAAACCATTGTAATGTTTTCTATATTCTTAACACCATACTTTTTAATACTTACACTTAACATCCCAGGTTGGGCACAATTACTTTTAACAATAGTTATGGGTGTTGGTATGGCTGGTGTTGGTATGAACGTAATGCATGATGGAAACCATGGTTCTTTTTCAAATAAAGAATGGATAAACCGCTTAATGGGAAGTAGTATATACATTCTTGCCGGAAACGTATACAACTGGCAAGTACAGCATAATGTTTTACACCACACATATACAAATATTCATGGTCATGATGAAGATTTAGAAGCTGGTAGAATTTTACGTTTTTCTAAACATTCTGAATGGCACTGGCACCATAAATTTCAGCACTACTATTCTATACTATTATACGGATTGTTAACTATAAACTGGGCTATTACTACAGATTTCCAGCAAATGCACAGGTATATGAAACGAAAGTTATCATACGGAAAATTCCCAAACCCTGTGGCAAATTGGAGTAAACTAGTTATTTCAAAACTTATTTATGTTTCTATTTGGATTGTTTTACCTATTGTACTTACAGACATTGCTTGGTGGAAAATTTTACTAGGCTTTTTTGTAATGCATTATACTGCAGGATTAATTTTAAGTATCGTTTTTCAATTAGCACATGTTATTGAAGATGCCGAAATGCCTTTACCTGAAGAAAATGGCACTATGAAAAACACATGGGCAATTCACCAACTTTTAACAACTGTGAATTTCAGTACTAAAAACAGAATTGTAAACTGGTTTACTGGAGGTTTAAATCATCAAGTAGAGCACCATATTTTTCCTAATATTAGCCACATACATTACACTAAAATTTCAAAAATAGTTAAAGAAACAACTAAAGAATTTAACTTACCATACAACGAATACAAAACAACACGTAAGGCTATAATGGCTCATTTTAGATATTTACGAGAAATGGGAATGAAACCAGCCGTACAAGCCTAACAACAACACCTTTTTAATGAACAACCAACTATCTGACAGAATTAATAGCCTACCAACGTCTGCAACTTTGGCTATGGCTGCAAAAGCAAGAGAATTAAAAGCTGAAGGCAAAGATATAATTGGATTAAGTCTAGGCGAACCTGACTTTAACACACCTGATTATATTAAAGATGCCGCTATTCAAGCTATAAACGACAATTACAACTCTTATTCACCTGTTGATGGATATGTTGAATTAAAAGAAGCTGTTTGCTTAAAATTTAAACGCGACAACGGTTTAGATTACAAACCAAACCAAATTGTTGTTTCAACTGGCGCTAAACAATCTATTGCTAATGTTGCTCAAGTTTTATTAAATCCAGGTGACGAAATTTTATTACCTGCGCCTTATTGGGTAAGCTATTCTGCCATTGCAACACTATGTGAAGCTACTTATAAAGAAATTCCGTCTACTATTGAGAATGACTTTAAAATCACACCAGAGCAATTAGAAGCTGCAATTACACCTAAAACTAAAATGATTTTTTTCAACTCGCCTAACAACCCGAGTGGAACCATTTACAGCGAAGCTGAATACAAAGCGCTAGCTGCTGTTTTAGAAAAGCACCCTAATATATACATCCTATCAGATGAGATTTACGAACATATTAGCTATGGCACAAAAAACTTTAGTTTTGCATCCATACCTAGCATGTATGATCGTACCATAACCGTAAATGGATTAGCAAAAGCTTTTGCAATGACTGGTTGGAGAATAGGCTATATTGGTGCTCCAGAATGGATTGCAAAAGCGTGTACAAAGATGCAAGGTCAAATCACTTCAGGAACCAACTGTATTGCGCAACGTGCTGCTATTACAGCGTTGACCGAATCACCTTCGCGTGTACAGTTTATGGTTGATGAATTTAAAACAAGAAGAGAACTCATACTAGGTTTACTAAACGACATTGAAGGATTTAAAACCAACATACCAGAAGGTGCTTTTTATGTATTTCCTAATGTATCACACTATTTTGGTAAAACATTACGAGGTAAAACGATAAATAACGCTACCGATTTCTCTTTATTTTTACTAGAAGAAGCATTAGTAGCAACCGTTACAGGAGAAGCTTTTGGAAACCCTGATTGTATACGTATTTCTTACGCTGCAAGCCAAGAACAAATTATTGAAGCTTTAAAAAGAATCAAAGATGCTGTGAGTTAAAAATAAAAACTCAAATAAAAAAGCCACTTTTTAAAGTGGCTTTTTTTTATCCAAATACGATACAGCTTATCATAATTAGTATAATAATGATTGAACACACAACAACCTGTTTAATAAGTCGTTGTTTTCTTTCTTTTTGAAGTTTGACTTTAATAGTTTCAAGCATTTCTGGAGTTGCCTTTGGAAACTCTTTCATTTGAACGCTAGCATAACTGCCACTTAAAGCATTTGCCTCTTTTCTTTTTGCCACTAAACTTCTATTATTCTTTAAAGAATTATTAGCAGCCATCATTGAGCCTTCTCCTCCCATAACTAAAGTAGTTTATAAGTTTAAAATTTTCCATAAAAAAAGTCTTCTCAACAACCTGAAAAGGTTGTCAAGTAACGTTGATAAGTATAAAAGATAATATTGGAGTTTAGCCCAAGATGATCAGTTTAAGATCTAATAAAAAAGCTTCTTTAATATATAAGTAGCAATAGTATTATAAATGTTACAAATGCTACCTATTTCTCCAAAAGAACGGCGTAAAAAGAATAAGAACTGTAAACAGTTCTAAACGCCCTATAAGCATTAAAAACGATGCCCACCACTTGCCTAACTCAGGTAAGGCAGCATAGTTATTTACAGGTCCAAAGCTCCCTAAAGCAGGACCTACGTTACCTAAACTAGACGCTGACAAACCTATTGAAGATTCAAAATTAATTCCAAACATAGAGAACACCAAAGCACCAACAATAAAGGATAACATGTATAAAATGAAAAAGGCTAGAATATTAAATACAATATCTCCTGTAACCGCTTTAGTATTATATCGAACTGGTAATACTGCATTAGGGTGAAGTGCGCGTTTAAACTCTAAAAAACCATTTTTAATTAGCACCAAATGTCTTACTACTTTTACACCTCCAGAAGTACTTCCTGCGGAACCACCTAGAAACATAAGACCAAAGAAAAACACGACTAAAAATGGTGTCCATAATGTATAATCTGCCGTAATAAAGCCAGTTGTTGTAACCACAGTTAAAACTTGAAACAACGCATGACGAAAAGCACTTTCAGCACGACCCCAAACCATAGGATGATCAATTGTAGATATAGATAAATCGGCTTTAAAATAAATAATTACAGCTGCTATAATTGTAAATATTGTTATAAACTTAAAATAAAGTTTAAGTTCTTCATCATGTATAATTTTTTGAACTTTTCCTTTAAAAGCAAAGTAGCTTAAAACAAAATTTGTTCCTGCTAGAAACATGAAGAAAATAATTATGTACTGAATGATAGGCTCATTATTCCAGTAAGCAACACTTGCGTTTTTAGTTGAAAAACCACCTGTTGACAAGGTTGCCAACGAGTGATTAATGGCATCAAAAAACGACATTCCTGCCACCTTTAGCAAAAGTGTTTCTGCTAATGTGTAACCTACATAAATAAGCCATAATCGCTTTGCTGTATCTGTTATTCTAGGATGTAGTTTATCTCCTCCAGGACCTGGTGCTTCGGCAGCAAACATTTGCATTCCTCCTATTCCTAATAATGGTAAGATTGCTATTGCTAATACAATAATTCCCATACCACCAATCCAATGTGTAAGGCTTCGCCAAAACAAAACACCTTCTGGCACAACCTCTATATCGTTTAATATTGTTGCTCCGGTTGTTGTGTAACCTGACATGGTTTCAAAAAACGCATCTGTAAAACTCGGAATACTTTCTGTTATAACATAAGGCAATGCTCCTGACAATGACATAATAACCCAACCTAAAGCTACAACAATATAACCTTCACGTTTATTCATTTCTTTCTTATGGGATCTGGTAACAAACATAGTTGTTGCACCAGATAGCAATACTAAAATACCTGAAAGAAAAAGCCTAAAAGTAACGCCATCATTATAAATCAAGCTTATCAATGTTGCTAATAACATGAAACCGCCGTTAAATAATAATAACAGTCCTAAAAAATGAAAAATGATTTTATAATTTAGTCGCATTCTATAAGAATAGTTTTTCTACTTGCTTAATAGACCTTGGTAAACCACAAACTACAACACGATCGCCTTCTTGCACTTTAAAGCCTCCTAAAGCTGTGTAACCTTTGTCTTGACGAATAACACCACCTATAATTGCAGATCGAGGAAAATCTACATCTTTAATTTGCTTGTTGCAAATTAATGAGCTTGACTTTACTTTAAACTCTAATAGCTCAGCATTCATATTATTAAGCTTTGTCATAGCCACGACTTCACCTTTTCTTACATATCTAAAAATATTGTTGGCAGCTAGTAGTTTTTTATTGATCAAGGTATCAATACCAATAGATTGTGATAGCTCAAAATAATCCATGTTTTCAACCAAAGCAATGGTCTTTTTTACATTTTTTGACTTTGCTACCAAACAAGACATAATATTGGTTTCAGAGTTACCTGTTACCGCTATAAAAGCATCCATGTCTTTTATATTTTCTTCTTCAAGCAAGTCTACATTTCTACCGTCGCTATTAATAACAAGAACTTTAGGTAGCTCATCAGCTAGTTCAAAAGCGCGCTCTTTATCTTTTTCTATTAGCTTAATTTTAAACTTACTTTGACAAAGATCTCTAGCTGTTTTATAACCTATTTTACTTCCTCCAAGAATCATGACATTTTTTATCTCGGTATTGGTTTTACCTGTAATGCTACATAATTCTTCTGCACCACCTTCAGATGTAATAAAAACTACATTATCACCTTCTCTAAACTGTGTGTCTCCTCTAGGAATTATGGTATATTGTGTTCCAAAACGTTGAATTGCAATAGGCACAAAATGTATTTCAGGAAATATTTGAGCTGCTTCTTTTACCGTTTTACCAACAAAATTTGCTGTTCTAGGTAAGCTTAAACCAACCATAGTTAAGGCGCCATCGTCAAAGGCATAACTATCATTAAAAGCTGACTGATCTAGAGACAATCTAATTTCTGAAGCAGCAATAGATTCAGGAGAGATAAGCTCGTCTATACCAAACTTAGTAAAACCAACTTCTTCTTTATGACTTATAAATTCTGTGTTAGAGATTCTAGCAATGGTTTGCTTGGCTCCTAATTGTTTTGCCAATACACAAACTGTGATATTGGTAGTTTCTGAAGAGGTTACAGCAATAACCAAATCACTTTCTGAAACACGAGAGTCTTTTAAAATAGAAATAGACGTTGCGTCTCCTTTTACAACTTTGATATCTAAATGAGTATCTGCATAAAGTAGGCTATCTTTTTTAGTATCAATAAGAGTTATTTCTTGGGACTCATAAGATAGTAATTTTGCTAAATGAAACCCTACTTCACCAGCACCGGCAATAATAATTTTCATGTGTAGTTATACTATAAAGTAGTGCAAATATACTGTAAAATTTACGATATATATATTAATTCGTTAGAATACAAATATTTGTCGACAGATTGTTTAATGCAAGGCGAATAGCTTATATTTGCGAAAAAATTACATTTTGTCAAAAGTAACTCCTTATAAAGATAGTAACCTAGGAAAGAAAGAACAGGTTACAAAAATGTTTGATACTATTTCTGGTGATTATGATGGTTTAAACCGTGTTATCTCATTTGGTATAGACATAAAGTGGCGTAAAAAAGTTGTTGAAATAGTAGGCCGTAAAAATCCTGACACTATATTAGATATTGCTACTGGAACTGGTGATCTAGCTATAAACCTAGCTCAAACTCAAGCAAAAAAAATTGTTGGCTTAGATATAAGCAGCGGTATGCTTGAGATTGGAAAACAAAAGATAGAAAAAAAAGGCCTAAATAGTACTATAGAAATGGTATTGGGTGATTCTGAAAACATGCCTTTTGAAGACAATACTTTTGACGCTATAACCGTTGCTTTTGGTGTGCGCAACTTTGAAACTTTAGAAAAAGGGCTTGCCGAAATATACAGGGTTTTAAAACCAAACGGCACATTTGTAATTTTAGAAACATCTGTTCCTACAAAAACACCTTTTAAACAAGGTTATAATTTTTACACAAAAAATATTTTACCTGCTATTGGTAAGATATTTTCTAAAGACAGAAGTGCTTACAAATATTTATCTGAATCGGCATCTGTTTTTCCTTACGGTGAAGCCTTAAACAATATTTTACGTAAAATTGGGTTTATAGATGTTAAAGATTTACCACAAACATTTGGCGTGGCCACAATCTATACATCATCAAAATAAAACTATGAAGCACATTCTTTTTATATGCTCCTTTTTGTTATTAACACAATCTGTTAATGCACAACTTTTCAGCAAAGAGCGAATAAGAAACCTTGACAATATTGATAAAAAAAGGCTATCCTATGGCTACACGCTTGGTGTTAATAGCTACTCATTTAATTTTGACTATGTTCAAGATAAAAAAGATATTTTAGTTGAGAAAAGCACAGGTTTTAACGTTGGACTTATTGGTAACTTGAGAATTAACGAGTATTTAGACCTTAGACTAGAGCCTACAGCTGTTTTTAACACCAGAACAATAACTTATGACAAAAGTTACTTTACTGGTTTTGAATACACAGATTCTGATTTAACCAGAGAAGTAAGGTCAACTTATATTCATGTACCGTTATTACTTAAAATTTCAACAAAACGCCTTAACAACTTTAAACCTTTTATTGTAGGTGGTGTTTCTACTGCTTTAAACTTATCAAGTAACGAAAATAATCCTGATGACAATAGTAATGGTCAGTTCAGAATTAAGAAAAACATGTATTTTTATGAAATTGGTTTTGGTATCGATTTTTATTTATACTTCTTTAAATTCACACCTTCTATTCGTGGTATTTTCGCTATCAATGATGAACTAGTTAGAGATGTTGACCCAAATAGTCCTTGGACAGGAAATATTCACAGCATGAAAACTCAAGGTATATTTATAAATTTCACTTTTCAATAGTAGCGCGCTTAAACTCACTTAAAAGTATTGCTGTTGCTGTAGCTACATTTAAGCTTTCTGTGGCTTGAATATTACCAAATCTAGGAATTGATATTCTTGAATTCACAAGATTTTCAACATCTTTTGAAATTCCATTTGCTTCATTCCCCATAACAATAACACCTTGTTTTGGAAGTGACTTTTTATAGATGTTTTCGCCATCCATAAAGGCTCCAAAAGTTTCAGTTTTACATGTTTCCAGAAAAACATTTAATGGCTTATAATTTATATTAACACGTGTTATAGATCCCATAGTTGCCTGAATCACTTTGGGATTGTAGCAGTCTACAGTTGCCTCGCTACAAACCAAATTTGTTATACCAAACCAATCACAAAGACGAATTATTGTACCTAAATTACCTGGATCTCTCACGTCGTCTAGAGCAACTATCAATTCATTTGTTGCAACAGGTTTGGGTTCAGGGATTTTAAATAGCGCTAAAGCTGTATTTGGTGATTTTAAAAAGCTTATTTTTTTTAAATCAGAATTTTCTATCAGTGTTTGATGTTTGGCATCAATATTGAAAGGTTCTGTGGTATATAAATGATATAGCTCTATTGAAGATTGCAACAGTTCCTGGATGGTTTTATAGCCTTCAGCAACAAACAAACCGTGGTTTTGCCTATATTTTTTTTGTTTTAAACTTGTTATAAGTTTTATTTGGTTTTTAGATAACATCAAATGTGTGTTTCTTTTTTTTTGAATGATTAAAAAAATAGAATTATAATTTTATCCTAAAATCATATTTCAAATTATATCATTTTAATATTTTTCAGCGGAAATAGTGTACTTTTGGGTTTATTATGAAACACATAGCTTACCGCTCAAAAACAATACATATATAATTACTAAATAATTAATACGTAATACTTGAAAATATTTTTATCAAAAATAGCATTATTTATTGTAATTACAGGATTTTTAGCGTCTTGCAACTCTGTAAAAAGAGTTCCTGCCAATGAGCATTTACTAACAAAAAACAACATTACTGTCAATGATAAAGTAAACAAAACTGAAACTATAAACAATTTACTTTACCAAAGGCCCAACAGAAAACTTGCTCGTATACCTTTACGCCTATACATTTATAATTCTGCAAGGCCTAATATAGATTCTATAATTAATGCTGGAATTGATAAAAAGCCTAAAAAGCGTGAACATTTAGAAAATTTCTTATCAAAAAAACAATTAGATAAATATGTTGAATCCCGAATTAACTTTAATAAGTGGTTAAAAAAAACAGGGGAAGCTCCTGTTATCATAGACGATAACAAAACTGAAAAGTCTACAAACAGACTTGAAGCATATTACTTTAATAACGGCTGGTTTAATGTTAAAGCGACATCTGAAACTGAAAAAGAAGACAACCAAAAAGGAGAAGTATCTTACTTTGTAAAAACCGGCGAACCTTATATTATAGATTCCTTATCTACTAAAATACTATCGCCTGTTGTAGATTCACTATACAAAATACAGGAACATAAATCACTTATAAAATCAGGAAAACAATACAAAACGGTTACGTTTGAAAACGAAAAAAATAGAATTACAGACTACTTAAGAAATTCTGGTGTTTATCATTTTAGTGAAGATTATGTCTTTTTTGAAATGGACACCATAAACACAAACAAAAAAGTAAATGTAGAGCTTCAAATTGAAAATCGAGCTATCAGAATACAAGACACAACTGTTAGAGAACCTTTTAAAATTTACAACATTAAAGATGTTAATATATATCCTGATTTCTCTTATAGCAATAGAAATAAACCCATTTTAGATTCAACAACCTACAAAGGATACAATTTATATAGCTATTCTAAATTACGTCACAGACCTAAAGCCTTAACAGATGTTGTATTTATAAAACCAAACGATGTTTTTAAAGACAGCGACAGGACAGACTCTTATCAACACATTAGCGAGTTACGAACCTTTAAGTATCCTAACATAGAGTATGTTGAAAACCCTGACACAACACTAACAGCAAATATCTATTTAACGCCTTTAAAAAAATTCCAATTAGGTTTTAGCACAGAAGTTTCACAAAGTAACATACAAGCCTTTGGAGTGTCACTAAACCCATCGTTACTAATGAGAAACATTTTTAGAGGTGCTGAAACATTAGAAATTTCTGCATTCGGATCTATAGGAGCCTCAAAAGATGCATCAAATGGTGATGACCGTTTTTTTGACATTCAAGAAATGGGTGTAAACCTGAACCTAACATTTCCAAGAATATTTTTTCTTTTCAACACCGAAAAAATTATTCCTAAAAACATGTCTCCGAGTACACGAATCAGTTTATCAACATCTAGTCAAACCAATGTAGGTTTAGACAAACAAACTTTTACAGGAGCTTTTAATTATAAATGGCGGCCATCAAATACAGTAACAAATAGATTTGACCTGTTTAACATTCAGTATGTAAGAAACCTAAACCCTTCAAACTATTTTAATGTTTACCAGAACTCATTCAACACATTAAATGATATAGCTACAAATATAAATTACGTTAACCCAGGCGAACCATTAAATATTCCTGATCAAGCCCAAGCATTTATAAACAAATCATTAAGTAATAGTCCACCTTCAGGATTAACAACAACAAACATTGCTACCATAAATAATATAGAAGAACGAAGACAACGACTTACAGAAAACAACTTAATATTTGCAACAAGCTATAGTTTTATAAAAGATAAAAGAGAGAATTTATACGACGAAGACTTTTCTATATTCAGATTTAAGTTAGAATCTGCTGGAAACTTCTTAACAGCTATTTCTAAATTAGCAGGTGTAGACAAAAACATTGATGACAATTACGAATTATTCAACGTAGTTTACTCTCAATATATCAAAACCGAACTAGACTATATTAAACATTGGGACATAGGTAGAAAAAATGTTTTAGCAGTAAGAGCATTTGGTGGTATTGCTATTCCATATGGAAACTCAAACAGTATTCCTTTTTCAAAAAGTTTTTTTGCCGGAGGTCCAAATGACAACAGGGCATGGTCTGCTTACCGTTTAGGACCAGGAAGATCTAATAGTAATAACGAGTTTAATGAAGCCAACCTAAAACTCGCATTTAATGTTGAACATAGATTTAACATTTTTGAAGACCTACATGGTGCTTTATTTATAGATGCCGGAAACATCTGGAATGCTTTAGATAATGTAGAAGATGACAAAGCTACTTTTGATAGTTTTAGCTCTTTAGAAGACATTGCCGTTGGTTCTGGTTTTGGTTTTAGATATGATTTTGGCTTTGTAGTATTTCGTTTTGATATAGGTTTTAAAACCTATGATCCATCTTACGGAAATCAAAACAGATGGTTTAATGATTACAACTTTAGAAATGCTGTTTATAACATTGGTATAAATTACCCTTTTTAAGCCATTTAATTTTCTTATTTTTGCTTTTTAAACAAAATTAAATTAAAAAAATGGCACACAATATAAAACCTGGAGTTGCAACAGGAAACGAAGTTCAAGAGATTTTCAAATTAGCAAAAGAAAAAGGGTTTGCACTTCCTGCAGTTAATGTAGTTGGCTCAAATACCATAAATGGCGTATTAGAAACTGCCAGAGACTTAAACGCTCCTGTGATTATTCAATTTTCTAACGGCGGTGCTATTTTTAATGCTGGTAAAGGATTATCAAACGACAATCAAAAAGCAGCTATAGCTGGTGCAGTTGCTGGCGCTAAACATGTACACTTAATGGCTGAAGCCTATGGTGTTCCTGTAATTTTGCATACAGACCACTGTGCTAAAAAACTATTACCTTGGATTGACGGTTTACTTGACGCTAGTGAGCAACATTTTAAAGAAACAGGAAAACCTTTATACAGCTCTCACATGATTGATTTAAGTGAAGAGCCAATTGAAGAAAACATAGAAATATGTAAGCAATACCTTGAGCGTATGAGCAAAATGGGTATGACTCTAGAAATAGAATTAGGAATAACTGGTGGTGAAGAAGATGGTGTAGACAATACAGATGTAGATGACTCTAAATTATACACGCAACCAGAAGAAGTAGCTTACGCTTATGAAGAATTAAGCAAGGTAAGCAGTCAATTTACAATTGCAGCTGCCTTTGGTAACGTTCATGGTGTATACAAACCAGGAAATGTAAAATTAACTCCAAAAATTCTTAAAAACTCTCAAGAATATATTTCAGAAAAATATGGTGTTGGTCATAACCACATCGATTTTGTTTTTCACGGAGGATCTGGATCTACAGTTGAAGAAATTAGAGAAGGAATAAGCTACGGTGTTATCAAAATGAATATTGATACAGATATGCAATATGCATTTATGAGCGGCGTGAGAGATTACATGAGTGATAAATCTGACTATTTAAAATCTCAAATAGGTAACCCAGATGGTGATGACTCTCCAAACAAAAAATATTATGACCCAAGAGTTTGGCTTCGAGAAGGAGAAAAAACTTTTGTAGAAAGATTAAAGAAAGCATTCGAAGATCTTAACAACATAAACACACTATAATTCAAAGATAAATTGCGATTTCCCTTAAAAAAATCGTTTATCATAAATCTAAAATCGTAAATCGATATGTCTTGGTTTAAAAGAAAAGAAAAAGGAATTCAGACTACAACCGAACAGAAAAAAGACACGCCTAGAGGCTTGTGGTATAAATCTCCTACCGGAAAAATAGTTGATACTAAAGAATTAGAGCAAAACTTTTACGTGAGCCCAGAAGATGGTTACCACGTAAGAATAGGCAGTAAAGAATATTTTGAAATTCTTTTTGACGATAACAAGTTTAAAGAGCTAGATATTAAATTAGAATCTAAAGATCCTCTAAAGTTTGAAGACACTAAAAAATATCCAGACCGTTTAAAAGCTGCTCAAGAAAAAACAAAACTAAAAGATGCTGTTCGTACTGCTGTAGGAAAATCTAAAGGGCAAGATTTAGTAATTGCTTGTATGGATTTTTCGTTTATCGGTGGTTCTATGGGTAGTGTTGTAGGTGAGAAAATAGCTCGTGCTGCTGATTACGCCTTAAAAAACAAAACACCTTTCATGATTATTTCTAAATCAGGAGGAGCAAGAATGATGGAAGCCGCTTTATCTTTAATGCAATTAGCAAAAACTTCTGTAAAGTTAGCTCAATTAGCAGATGCTGGCATACCTTATATATCATTATGTACAGACCCAACAACAGGAGGAACTACAGCTTCTTTTGCTATGTTAGGAGACATAAACATTAGCGAACCTGGAGCTTTAATTGGTTTTGCTGGTCCTCGTGTAGTAAGAGATACTACAGGACAAGAATTACCAGAAGGATTTCAAACATCTGAATTCTTATTAGAGCATGGTTTCCTTGACTTTATAACCCACAGAAAAGAGTTAAAAAACAAAGTAAATCTTTATATTGATTTAATTACAAATCAACCATTAAGAGCATAAAAAAAGCGAGCCAATTGGCTCGCTTTTTTTTCTTATATATTAAGGACTTTAAATAAAGATATTTATTACTGTGCCACTTTCAAAAGTAAAGGTTGCTTGATTATCACAATTACCATCACCATAATCTAATTCACCTGAAAACAAAGTTCGTTCCACTGACAAAATACCACTAACAAAGTAATAACACGTCATTTCTCTTCTTAAAGGCGTTAGTATTTCATAATTGTGAGTGTTTCCATTTACAAATCCAGAAGCCCAATATCCAGTTACCTCAAAAACATTATCAGTAAAAACACCACTACCAAAACCTTCAACCCATTCTCTAACAATTTGACCATCTCTTGTAGCTTCTACACCATTTGGCCAAGTAACCGTTAAGTTTACAGTATGTGTAAATTGTGGGTTGCCGTTTACATTAGATAAAGTTTTTAAAATTGTATTGCTGCCTGACACTTGCTTATTATCAAAATAGAAATTGTTTAATACATAACTCAAACTAATTTCTTCTGCATCAATATCGCGTGTATAAGTCAACACAATTTGCCCTCTATAAAGATGCCCTCTTATTACACAACCTTGAGAACTAAAATCAATAGTTAATTCTCTAAAATTCTGTTCAGCATCAATAGTTACCGTAGCACATTCGGGCATTAATTTACTTGAGCCAGCTACACCTCTAGCTTCTTCGCCTTCTTGATTCTCGTATGTCTCTATCATATAATCTTCTATTGAAGCTGTAACAACATCCATGTCAGATGATAAAATCATTTCAGAAATATCTTGGTCTTGAGACTGCATATTTACAGTGCTATTATCTTCATTATCACTACATGATGTCAATACAGCTATAAATAACAGAAAACATAAAGCACTTACTTTTAAAAAAAATCGTTTCATACGCTTGAATTTTTAGATAGGTTCATTATTTTTGTTAATAACATTTATAAAACGTAAAAGTTAGTAACAAAGTATTTTACGCTAAAAAAATACACTTACCAATTTAAAATAATAAATATTTACTATATTTGCCGCTCGAAAGAAAACCTTTCGTGTACATAACAATCATTTACAATAATATTAGAATGTATTTATCAAAAGAAAAGAAAGAAGAAATCTTCGCAAAACACGGTAACAGTAAAACAAATACTGGTTCTGCTGAAGGACAAATTGCATTATTCACTTACAGAATAAACCACTTAACAGAGCACTTAAAACAAAATCGTAAAGATTTTAACACAGAGCGTTCTCTAGTAAAATTAGTAGGTAAGCGTCGTGCGCTTTTAGATTATCTTACTAAAAAGGATATCATGAGATACCGTGCAATTGTAAAAGAATTAGGATTAAGAAAATAATCAAAAAGAGGCTTCGCGCCTCTTTTTTTCATTTATAACAACTCATTCGTTTGAGTATAACTAACGGATTTTGAAGAAGCTAATTATAGTTTTTCATTGGTCAAAACAACAACTACACACAACAACAACACAACGACCATTGTTTAATTAGAATTAAAAAATTTATGATTCCACAAACTTACAAAGAGGTCATAGACCTTGGTGACGGTAGAGAAATCTCTATCGAAACCGGAAAATTAGCAAAACAGGCACATGGTTCTGTTGTTGTACAATCTGGTAAATGTATGCTATTATGTACAGTAGTATCTAACTACAAAGCTGCAGACGTAGACTTTTTACCATTAACAGTAGATTACCGCGAGAAATTTGCTGCTGCTGGACGTTATCCAGGTGGATTCTTCAAAAGAGAAGCAAGACCAAGCGACGGTGAAGTATTAACTATGCGTCTTGTAGACCGTGTTTTACGTCCATTATTCCCAAAAGATTATCATAGCGAAACTCAGGTAATGATTCAATTAATGTCTCATGACCCAGAAGTTATGCCAGATGCTATGGCTGGTTTAGCTGCATCTGCTGCTATACAATTATCAGACATTCCTTTTGAAACTCCAATTTCAGAAGTAAGAGTTGGTCGTATTAATGGAGAATTTATCATCAACCCAACATTAGCACAATTAGCAGAATCTGATATCGATATGATGATTGGTGCTTCTGCAGACTCTGTAATGATGGTTGAAGGTGAAATGGATGAAATTTCTGAAGAAGAAATGACTGAAGCTATCAAAGCTGCTCACGAAGCGATTAAAGTACAATGTGACGCTCAAACAAGATTAGCTGAAGCTTTTGGTAAAAAAGAAACTAGAGAATACGAACCAGAAAGAGCAGACGAAGATTTAGCTAAAAAGATCCACGATATGGCATACGATAAAGTATATGC
>NZ_JBLXHI010000002.1:158572-561998 GCF_048381695.1 Corallibacter sp.
AGAGAATACGAACCAGAAAGAGCAGACGAAGATTTAGCTAAAAAGATCCACGATATGGCATACGATAAAGTATATGCTGTAGCTAAAGCAGGATCTTCTAAACAAGAACGTGGTGCTGCATTTGCCGAAATTAAAGAAGAAATAATCGCAACTTTTTCTGAAGAAGAAGTTGAAGATTATGGAGACTTAATCTCTAAATACTATAGCAAAGCAGAAAAAGCTGCTGTACGTGATTTAACTTTAAACGAAGGATTACGTCTTGATGGTCGTAAAACTACCGAAATTAGACCAATCTGGTGTGAAGTAGATTATTTACCATCTACACACGGATCTTCTATTTTCTCTCGTGGTGAAACACAAGCATTAGCAACCGTAACTTTAGGAACAAGTAGAGAAGCAAACCAAATAGACATGCCATCTTTTGAAGGAGAAGAGCGTTTCTATTTACATTATAATTTCCCTCCATTTTCAACAGGAGAAGCAAGACCAATTAGAGGTACTTCAAGACGTGAAGTTGGACATGGTAATTTAGCGCAACGTGCATTAAAAGGTATGGTACCAGAAGACTGTCCTTATACAGTACGTGTAGTTTCAGAGATTTTAGAATCTAACGGTTCTTCATCTATGGCAACCGTATGTGCTGGTACTATGGCATTAATGGATGCAGGTGTACAAATGAAAAAACCTGTTTCTGGTATTGCAATGGGATTAATTACCGACACGGAATCTGGTAAATACGCTGTATTATCTGATATTTTAGGTGACGAAGATCATTTAGGTGATATGGACTTTAAAGTAACTGGTACTGCAGATGGTATTACAGCTTGTCAAATGGACATAAAAGTTAAAGGATTATCTTACGAGATTTTAGTAAATGCACTAAAACAAGCTCGTGATGGTCGTTTACATATCTTAAGCAAATTAACAGATACTATTTCTGAACCTAACACAGATGTTAAAGGTCACGCGCCAAAAATGGTAACAAGACGTATACCTAATGAGTTTATTGGTGCTTTAATTGGTCCTGGCGGAAAAAACATTCAAGAATTACAAAAAGAAACTGAAACAACTATCGTTATTAACGAAGATCCTGTTACAGAAGAAGGTATTGTTGAAGTTTTAGGTGTAGGATCTGAAGGAATTGATGCTGTTTTAGCGCGTATTGATGCCATGTTATTTAAGCCTCAAGTTGGTAGCGTTTACGAAGTAAAAGTTATTAAAATGTTAGATTTTGGAGCTGTTGTAGAATATATGGAAGCACCAGGAAACGAAGTATTATTACACGTAAGCGAATTAGCTTGGGAACGTACAGAAAATGTATCTGATGTTGTAAACATGGGTGACGTTTTTGATGTAAAATACTTTGGAGTAGATCCAAGAACTAAAAAAGACAAAGTATCTCGTAAAGCACTTTTACCAAAACCAGAAGGTTATAAAGAAAGAGCTCCAAGAGACAACAAAGGTGGAAATCGCGATAATAAAGGACGTGATAACCGTAACCGAGATAATCGTCGTGACAAACCAAGAGAAGATAAATAAAAATCCTTTTTCTCTTACTCAAATAACTAAAAACCTATCCATTTTGGATAGGTTTTTTTTATAAAATACACTGACATTATCTCACTTTCAAGACAAGATGTCACACATAAAAAAAATCTCATATTTAGAGGTTATCAATAAAACCTCCTAAAAATTAAGATACTCATAATCATTTCACCAATCATTATCATATTCGTGATTTTTTAAATCAATTTTAATTTTTGGCACTATCGCACAGTCCTTGAGGCTTAATAATACTGACAACAGAAGTTTAATTAAAATTTAATTATGAAAGTATTAGTAATAGGTGCCGGTAATATGGGCTTAACCTATTCCGAAGGTATGGCAGATTCCGTTCTTTTAGGAAAACAAAAATTAAGAATCTTTGATACCGACCCAAAAAAAATTGAAAGCTTAAGAGCTACACAAAAATTTGATGTCTACACATCTCTAGATGATGCCTTACCAAAATCTGACATTGTCTTTTTAGCTGTAAAACCTTATCACAGCGAAGACCTTTTTAAGGATATGAAACCGCTTATAAATGATGAACAAATTTTTGTATCACTTATGGCAGGTGTCAGTATAGAGACTATACAAAAAGGGCTTGGCATACAAAAAGTAATAAGAACTATGCCTAATCTACCTGCAAAGGTTGGTAAAGGTGTTACGTCATATACAGAAGCAAATGCTGTATCTCGAGTAGAGCTACTTATGGTAAGACAACTTTTAGATACAACAGGTACGTCAATACATGTTACTTCAGAAAAATTTATTGATGCATCAACTGGTATTTCAGGTAGCGGACCTGCTTATGTTTTTTACTTTATGCAATCAATGCTAGAAGCAGCTCAAAAAATGGGATTTTCAGATTACGACTCAAAAATTCTAGTAAGCAATACCTTTGAAGGCGCTATTGAACTATTTAATCAATCAAATATTTCTCCTGAACGCTGGATTGATAAAGTTGCGTCTAAAGGCGGCACAACACAAGCTGCAATTGATAGCATGGAAGACAATAATGTAAAACAACTTATTCAAGACGCTGCTTATGCTGCTTTTGATAGAGCTGTAGAACTTGGTAAAGACAAATAACATGCAAGACACAATAAAAAGAATTGTTGTTAAAGTTGGAACCAACGTTTTAACAAACAAAGACAATAGAATTTTAGGCCCTGTTTTAAGAGAGCTTGTTAGACAAATTTCTGTTTTATACGAGAGAGACATTATGGTAATCCTTGTCTCATCGGGATCTGCAATTGCAGGTAAAGAAATATTAGGAGATACAAAAATCACTGATAAATCTGTGAGACGCCAAGTATATTCATCTGTTGGGCAACCAAGAATGATGCGGCACTATTATAGTTTATTTCATGATTACGGTATGCGTTGCGCACAAGTATTAGCAACAAAACGCGATTTTGATCCTGGAAAGCACAGAGAAAATATGATTAACTGTTATGAAGGGCTTCTTTCTGAAGGCGTTATTCCTATCGCTAATGAAGATGATGCTGTGTCACTAACTATGTCTATGTTTTCTGATAATGATGAATTAGCAAGTTTAGTAGCAGAACTACTTGACGCCGATAGACTCATCATATTATCAGACACTGACGGCTTATTTACAGGACATCCTGATGATGAAAACTCAAAAAAATTAGATGAAGTAAAAGTTGATCAAAATGTAGAAAAATATGTAAAAGCATCTAGCAAAAAAGAAGGCGAAGGCCGTGGAGGCATGGCATCAAAACTACGTATAGCAAAAGGAACCGCTAAAAAAGACATTCCTACTTACATAGCAAATGGAAAACGTGAAAACGTGATTGTAGATATTATTGATGACAAAGAAGTAGGAACAAAATTTATTCACTAAAAAAACAACAATGAAACTTATAAATTCAAATATAAAAAATGATGTTTTACAATCTATGATAACCATTATAGATAGAGAACGTAAAAACATTATTGAAGCAAACAAAAAAGATTTAGCAGCTTTTAATAAAGACGACCAAGCACTATACGACAGATTGGTTGTAAACAACGCAAAAGTAGACGGCATGATTAAAGCCGTAAAAGAAGTTATGAATCAAGAAGACCCTGTTGGCAAAACAATTTCTGATACTACGCTTGAAAGCGGACTTAAAATCACAAACAAAACAGCACCATTTGGAACCATTTTAATAATTTATGAATCAAGACCAGATGTAACCATAGAAGCCGCTGTTTTAGCTTTTAAAGCCAATAACAAAATCTTACTTAAAGGAGGAAAAGAAGCTATAAATAGTAACCTAATATTAGAAAAATGCTGGCATGAAGCACTTACTGAAAACAACTTATCTAAAGACTGGATAAAGCTTCTGCATTTAAAGCGTGAAGAAACACAAGATTTTTTACGCAATCCTTCAGAAAAACTAGATTTAATAGTTCCTCGTGGTGGAGAACGCCTTATCAAATTTGTTAAAGATCATGCCAGTTGCGCTGTACTTGTAAGTGGTCGTGGTAACAACTTTTTATATGTAGATCAGGACGCTAACTGGGAAAAAACTTTAAAAGTTATTATAAATGCTAAAACCGATAAAATTTCTGGTTGCAATGCGCTAGATAAAGTTTTAATAAACAATAACATTCCAAATTACGAAGCAAAACTAAAAGAACTACAGCAAGTTTTACAAAGCGTAAATGTTGATATTTTAGTTGATGATGCTGTTGCCAAAACATTACCAAATGCAGATACAATAAAAAATGAATCTACGTGGTATGAAGAATTTTTAGCCTTAAAAATTGTTTTAGCTGAAACAAATACTATTGACGATGCCATAAATAAAATTAACACGTATTCCGGCGGACATTCATCAGCAATTTTAACTGAAGATAAACAAAAAGCTGAACTATTCATGGAGCAAGTTGATAGCGCTGCAGTTTACCACAATGCCTCTACCAGATTTACTGATGGTGGGCAAATGGGTGTTGGTGCTGAATTAGCTATAAGTACGGATAAGTTACATCATCGTGGTCCTTTGGGATTAAAACAACTTGTTACAAATAAATATTACGTTTTTGGTAACGGCCATATTAGGGAGTAAATAATGCATTAGCGATAGTAGTGACATCCTTTTGTAAAGCAAAAGATATAACGAATAGCGCGACTTTTCATGTTTATTTTAAACATGAAAAGGAATGCCCTGAAAAAAAAATTAAAGTTTTTTGTAACAAAAAGAGAACCTATTACGTATAACCATATAGACAAAGTAATATTCACTTAATTATTTACAGGAGCATTTTTAAATGAGACAACTTAAAATTACGAAGCAGGTTACTAACAGAGAAACAGCTTCGCTAGATAAATATTTACAAGAAATTGGTAAAGTTGACTTAATTACTGCAGACGAAGAAGTAGAATTAGCACAACGCATTAAAGCTGGAGATCAAGTAGCTTTAGAGAAGTTGACAAAAGCTAACTTACGTTTCGTTGTATCGGTAGCAAAGCAATACCAAAACCAAGGATTAACATTACCAGATTTAATTAATGAAGGTAATTTAGGATTAATCAAAGCAGCACAACGTTTTGATGAAACTCGTGGTTTTAAATTTATCTCTTACGCTGTTTGGTGGATTCGTCAATCTATCTTACAAGCGCTAGCAGAGCAATCGCGTATTGTACGTTTACCATTAAACAAAATTGGTTCTATTAATAAAATTAATAAAACTTTCGCATTTTTAGAGCAAGCGCATGAGCGTCCGCCAAGTGCTGAAGAAATTGCAAAAGAATTAGACATGACTATTAACGATGTTAAGGAGTCTATGAAAAATTCTGGACGTCATGTAAGTATGGATGCACCACTTGTTGAAGGTGAAGACTCTAACTTATACGACGTATTAAATAGTGGTGAATCTCCAAATCCTGACAAGGAATTATTACACGAATCATTACGCACAGAAATAGAGCGTGCTTTAGAGACTTTAACTCCTCGTGAAGCTGATGTGATTCGCTTATATTTTGGTTTAGGTAACCAACACCCTATGACTCTAGAAGAAATAGGTGAAACCTTTGATTTAACACGTGAGCGTGTAAGACAAATTAAAGAAAAAGCTATTCGTAGATTAAAGCATACTTCTAGAAGTAAAATACTGAAAACTTATTTAGGATAATATTGTTTGATTATCAAAAGTTGAATTAATTTCTTATATTCGGCTTTGTGTAAATAAAACAATAAAAATTTCCATAAACATATTTTTAGGTTCGTAATGTTTTTACGACTAAATAACCGTAACAACAGTTACAAAACATAACTGTTCGTTTTTTGATTGATGAAAGAACCCTCGGCTGATTACCGAGGGTTCATTTTTTTGCACTATTTTTGCAAAAAACAACAACACACTAATGAGTAAATTAATAGCACCTTCAGTTCTAGCGGCAGATTTTGCCAACCTACAACGCGATATAGAAATGGTTAATAACAGTGATGCCGATTGGTTTCACATTGATATTATGGATGGCGTTTTTGTTCCTAATATTTCTTTTGGAATGCCTGTTCTTGAAGCGATTTCAAAACATGCAAAAAAAACCATTGATGTTCACTTAATGATTGTAGATCCAGACAGATACATTAAAACATTTGCCGGTTTAGGTAGTAACATACTTACTGTGCATTATGAAGCTTGCACACATTTACATAGAACCTTACAAGCTATAAAAGCTGAAGGCATGCAAGCTGGCGTAGCTCTTAATCCGCATACAAACATTAATGTTCTTGAAGATACTATAAACAATATAGACTTGGTATGCTTAATGAGTGTAAACCCAGGATTTGGCGGTCAAAGTTTTATTGAAAACACTTACGAAAAAGTGAAGCAACTAAAAGCCTTGATTGAAAGAAAAGGTGCCTCTACCAAAATAGAAATTGATGGTGGTGTAACTAACAAAAATGCAAAAGCGCTTGTTGATGCTGGCGCTGACGTTTTAGTTGCTGGTAGTTATGTATTTAAAAGTGACAACCAAATAGAAACTATTAAAGATTTACGAGAAATAGCTAATTCGTAAAACTTAATATCCTTTAAAATTAAAATTGAGCATTTGCTTTATACTAAGGTAAATGCTTGGAAACTGACTTTTGAATTCTTGCGGTGTCTCTATAAAATTTTCAATAAGAACCGCAATGAATTCAAATTGATTAGTAAAGGCATAGTCTCTAAAATACTCTGAACTAATCAATCTGTTTTTTAAGGACTTATTGTCTGATAACATCGCTGTAAGCTTACTAAAACCATCTACAAATATAGTAGCACTTACATCTTTATTTTTTAAGCTATTTAAATGAATTGCATGAGCAAACTCATGAATTCCTAAATTTAAATTATCATTGGTTACATCATATCCTTCTAAAAAATGTTCCCAAGAAAAAACAAGCGTCTCTAGTTTAGGATTGTATTCACCTTTATGATGCGATTCATTAGTGTTTGAATAAAATATTGATGGATAAACTATTATATGCTTTACACCTCTTAAAGTATAATCTCTAAACCCTAGTGTTAGCATAATTGATGTTGCAGATATTAAAACAATCATATCATCATTTACAACTAATCCATCACGCCCTACAATATTTTTATGTTTTATAAATTTTGCTAAGCGGTGTTGAAATACACGTTTATTCTTATGAGAAAGTTTACTATAAAAAGGAAATTGCGTCTCTAAAACTTTTAAGTGAGGTTTTGAAAGTTTGCTAAAAGGAGGTATCAAAAACCTATAAAGTGGTCTTTTAGCATACATAACATAAGCCATATCAATCATATTAACAATGGCATAAAAAACTAAAAACACCAAAGCTATTAGCAAAATAGCTAACATTATTAATGTTTCGTTAGGTAAATCTGGGAGTTCTATCATAAATTAAACACATACTAACATCTTGCTAAAACTATTTATAAAAAACATTAAAGCTGCATGATTTTTAATATGCAGCTTTAATATTCATTCGTGACCTCGAAGGGATTCGAACCCCTAACCCTCAGAGCCGAAATCTGATATTCTATCCAGTTGAACTACGAGGCCTCAAATTTCTAATTTATTAGAAATTCACCTTATAGATTTATTAAGATAATTTTGCTTTTACTATTGATGAAATAGTTTTTCCATCTGCTTTTCCAGCAAGCTCTTTACTTACTATTCCCATAACTTTCCCCATATCTTTCATGCCATCTGCTCCAGAATTATCAATGGCTGATACAACTACTTTTTCAATTTCTTCTTCGCTTAAAGCTTCAGGTAAAAACTGACTAATCACTTCTGCTTCATCAAGTTCTGGTTGGGCTAAATCTTCACGACCTTGTTCTAAATATATTGCAGCGCTATCTTTTCTTTGCTTTACTAGTTTTTGAAGCATTTTAAGCTCATTTTCTTCTGTTAAGTCACCTGATGCACCATTTTCTGTTTGCGCTAGTAAAATAGCAGATTTCACAGCTCTTAAAGCTGTTAATGCCGTTTGATTTTTATCTTTCATTGCAGCTTTCATAGCTGTCATAACATCTTGTTGTAAACTCATAACTTGTAATTTATTATGCGAAGATAAAAAAGAAAACCCGAATAAACTGTAATTAGCTATTCGGGATTTCATGAAGCTTAAACACTAAACTTACTTGTAAATTCTAGTCTACATTATCATGTAAAAAAGAGTTGTTATTTCTTAATTGAATATCATCATTATCATCAACACTAATGCTTGTACCAGACATATTTGCTTCTGATGAATGCTGAACTTGATCAAGGTTTACTCCTTGGCGTTTATATGCTGGAACTTTTTCTATGTCATCAATTTTTGAATTGTTGAACTTATAGTTAAAGTCTTTCATTTTACGCCTACGTTCTTCTGCTCGTTCTTTAAGCATGTCAGAAATAGGACTATTCATTGGGTCTATTTCTTCACTGGCTGCATCTTCAACAACTTCAGGAGCAACTACTTTCTTTTCAAAAACAATTTCTTTATCTAGATTCTGCTCTATTTCAATTGTTTTCTCTTGCTTTCTGCTAGCGTTATGAGATTGTGATGTCTCTTCATAATCATCTAAAGCATAACGAATCTCTCCTGATTTGTTAGATTCTGTTACTGGTATAACCTCTACATGATCATTAACAGGAAGCTTTTTTATACTTTCGTCTAAATCATGAATTACAAAGTCTTCTTTTTCTGTTTTTTCCTCTATTGTATCTTCATGGATTGGCATATCAAACGTTAATGTGATTTGCTGTTCTTCCTCTTGAATTTCATTAGTGTTATCAACAGTATTTTCATGTTTTGCAGGTGTTATAACAAAATCATCTTCATTTACATTTAACACTTCATCATAAACAACATTGATATCTTTTATTGTTTCGGTTGTTTTTACAATATCAGATGGTTTTTCTGGTGTCACAACAGTGTCTTTCGGGCTTTGAAGCTCTTCGTAGTCATCAATATCTAATGTATGTTTTACTACTGGAACTTCTTCCTTTTTCTCTAACTCAATGTTTGGTGTTATAATAACTGGATCACTTTCTTTTTTTGTTAGGTCTTGCTCTAATGGCTTGTCATCTTCTAACGCGTGAATCACCTTTTTTATTTCAGTATTAGAAATTTCGTCTTGTTGATCTATGTCAAAACCCGTTGCAATAATTGTAACAGCTATAGATTCTTCTAAAGACTCATCTTCACCAACACCCATAATAATGTTAGCTCCATGACCGGCTTCATCTTGAATATGATCGTTAATTTCTCCTATTTCATCAATAGTAATTTCTTGGGTACCAGAAACGATAAGCAACAATACGTTTTTAGCTCCAGTAATTTTATTATCATTAAGTAATGGTGAATCTAATGCTTTTCTAATAGCTTCATGCGCTCTATTTTGTCCTGCTGCAGTAGAAGATCCCATAATTGCAGTTCCGCTATTACTTAATACAGTTTTAGCATCACGTAAATCGATGTTTTGTGTGTAGTGATGTGTAATAACTTCTGCAATACCACGAGCAGCGGTAGATAACACTTCGTCTGCTTTTGAGAATCCTGCTTTAAAACCAAGGTTTCCATAAACTTCTCGAAGTTTATTATTATTAATCACAACCAAAGAATCTACAACATCACGTAGTTTTTCAATACCTATTTGGGCTTGTTGATTTCGCATTTTTCCTTCAAACTGAAATGGCATTGTTACAATACCTACAGTTAGGATATCTAAATCTTTAGCCATTTTAGCAATTATAGGTGCAGCTCCGGTTCCGGTTCCACCACCCATTCCAGCTGTGATAAACACCATTTTAGTGTTTGTGTCTAACATACGCTGAATGTCCTCTACGCTTTCTACGGCTGATTTTTCTCCAATTTCTGGATTTGCTCCTGCACCCAAACCTTCAGTTAAATTAACACCTAACTGTATTTTATTTGGTACACCACTATTTTGAAGTGCTTGTGCATCTGTATTACAAATGACAAAATCTACACCTTTTATGCCTTGTTGAAACATGTGATTGATAGCGTTGCTACCACCACCGCCAACACCAATAACTTTAATAACATTTGATTGATTTTTTGGCAAATCAAATGAAATATTGGTTTCGAATTCTTCGTTGCTGCTCATAAATTCTAATTTATCGGTTTTTACTTTTTATTCTATTTTGTTTATTCTGCGTTATCAAGAAAATCTTTTACACGCTCTGTAAGTTTATCTAAAAATGATTGTCGTTTAGGTTTTGGTTTAACTATTTCCTCTTCCTGCACGGTTTCATCATTGGTTTCTTCTTCTATTGTAGCTTGTTGCTCTTCTTCTATTATTTCTAGTTTTTTTCGTTCTTGACGTTTTAAACCATCCATAACCAAACCAACTGCTGTAGCATATAGCGGACTTGTTATTTCATCATCACTATCACCTGCTAAATGCTCATTTGGATATCCAATTCTGGTATCCATACCTGTAATATATTCTACAAGTTGTTTTAAATGTTTTAATTGAGCTCCACCTCCAGTAAGTACAATACCAGCTATAAGCTTCTTTTTTTGCTCTTCGTGTCCGTAATTTTTTATTTCAACGTATACTTGTTCAATAATTTCTACAACACGCGCATGAATTATTTTTGACAGATTTTTTAGAGTAATCTCTTTTGGTTCACGCCCTCGCAACCCTGGTATTGATACAATTTCGTTTTCTTTGTTTTCTCCAGGCCAAGCGGAACCGAATTTAATTTTTAATAGTTCTGCTTGTTTTTCTATAATAGAACACCCTTCTTTTATATCTTCTGTTATAACATTTCCTCCAAAAGGAATTACAGCCGTATGGCGAATAATTCCGTCTTTAAAAATTGCTAAATCGGTAGTCCCACCACCAATGTCAACTAATGCAACACCTGCTTCTTTTTCTTCTTGACTTAAAACAGCATTGGCAGATGCTAGCGGCTCTAGTGTGATACCTTCAAGGTTTAAGCCTGCACTTTTCACACAACGACCTATGTTTCTAATAGATGAAACTTGCCCAACTACGACGTGGAAATTAGCTTCTAGCCTTCCGCCGTACATACCTACTGGTTCTTTTATTTCGGCTTGACCATCTATTTTATGTTCTTGAGGTAGTACATGTATAATTTCTTCACCAGGTAACATAACAAGTTTGTGTACTTGATTAATAAGACGTTCTATATCATTCTCATCTATTACTAATTCAGAGTTTGGCCTTGTTATATAATCACTATGTTGTAAACTGCGTATGTGTTGTCCTGCAATTCCTACTGTTACTTCTTCTATTTTAACTTGAGATGCAGCTTCAGCTTCTTGAACTGCTAGTTGTATAGATTGAATGGTTTGGGTTATATTATTTACAACACCACGATGTACACCAAGGCTTTTAGATTTTCCTATTCCTAAAATCTCTACCTTTCCGTACTCATTTTTCCTACCAATCATAGCCACAATTTTTGTGGTACCTATATCTAATCCTATTGCTATATTATTTTCCATAGTTTACGCTTTAGTACAGACAACTTGACTATCAAATTTCAAATTCACATTTGAATAAGCATTAAGCTTTTTATCTTTTAATGCCTTTTTATAGAATGCTTTTAAGTTATTTATTTTTTTATCTAAATTATTTAGATTTCCTAATTGCACTGTAAAACGATATTGTCTTAATTTTAAAAAAATACCTTTTGATTCATCTTGATAAACCTCTATTACATGTGTTTTTAAAAACGCATCATTTTGAATTTTTTGCGCCACTTTAAAAACATCTGATAAATTATTTTTATCAACAGCACCTGTTACAAGCGGAACTCTGGCTGAATAATTTGATGACAATGGCATGTAGCCTCCCTGCTCATCGATATAATATGATGCTTCAGAGTGCACACGTGCTATTGGTTTTTTTTGCTCCACTTCTGCCTTAAGCATCCCGTTTACAGATACATAGACATCAGCAGACTTTATCATTGGATTAGAATTTAGGGCAGCTTCTAAATCATTCAAATCTAAGGTTTCTTTAGATGTGTTTTTAGCCTCTTGTTGATTTTGTATTAACAATTTACTAACAGCCTCTTGCGTTATAAATAGATTGTTATCTCCTTTAAATTCTACATTAGGATTAGAAATTTTTCTTACATTATTCCTACCTGATGCAAATGCAAAAAGAAACACTACTAGTACTAGTAGTAAAAACATTTTTATGTAATTCCAATTAACTTGCAACTTGTAAAGCTTGTTTTATATGTTTTACTTCCTCTCCTATATCTCCAGCACCTATTGTTAAAACAACTTGTGCTTTGCTTTTCTTTATTTCATTAATAAGCTCTTTTTTAGAGATTATTTTTTTTGTTTCATTATTAATTTTACCCAATAACCATTGCGAGGTCACGCCATCAATTGCAGGTTCTCTCGCCGGATATATATCTAACAACATTAACTCATCAAACTGCGATAAACTAGCTGCAAACTCATCTACAAAATCTCTTGTTCTACTAAACAAATGAGGCTGAAATATAGCTAGCACCTTTTTACCTGGATACATTTCGCGAACAGCCTGATAAACAGCATTTATCTCTTCCGGATGATGTGCATAATCATCTATATAAACCAAATCATCAGTTTTAATATGATATGAAAATCGCCTCTTTACCCCTTTGTAAGACGCTAATGCCTTGGCAAGCTGTGAGTGAGGGCAGCCATATTCAGCAGCCATTGCCAAGGCTATTAACGCGTTTGACAAATTATGTCTACCTGGTAGGTTAAATTGAATATCTTTTATTATTGTTTTTGGTGTTTTAACATCAAAAACATAGGCTCCATTTTCAATTTTAATATTTTGCACGCTATAATCTGCGTCGTCCTCAATGCCGTAAGTAACACCTTGTAATGGCAACCCATTTTTAACGAATAATTTTCCGTTAGGCTTTATTTTTCCAGCAAAATCTTGAAATGATTTTTTTAATTCTGAAGCGTCACCATAAATATCTAAATGATCAGCATCCATAGAAGTTATACAAGCAATATCCGGAGACAATGTTAAGAATGAACGATCAAATTCATCAGCCTCAACTACTGAAACATCGGTTCCTTTCAAAATTAAATTAGAATTGTAATTCTCACTTATTCCTCCTAAAAATGCCGTAACAGGCACATCACAACAATTCATTAAATGCCCTAGAATACTTGTTGTAGTTGTTTTACCATGCGTACCCGCAACAGCTAAACAAAAGGTGTTTTCAGTTATTAGACCTAATACTTTAGATCGCTTCATAACTTGATACCCATTATCTAAAAAGAAATTCAACTCTTTATGGGTATTTGGCACCGCTGGTGTAAACACCACTAACGTATTATCTACCTGTAATTGCTGCGTATCTATATTACTTATCGAATCATTAAAATGAACAGAAACACCCATATCAACAAGTGCATTTGTTATCTCTGTTTGCGTTTTATCATAACCAGACACACGCTTATTATTAGCATGGAAATATCGCGCCAATGCACTCATACCAACACCGCCAATTCCAATAAAATATACGTTATGTATGTTATTTAAATTCATTTACTTTTTTAATAATTTTTCAACTTCATCAACAATTTCTTTTGTAGCGTTGACCAATGCTAAACTTTTAATATTTTTTGATAGTTCAGCTTGTTTCTCTGGCGAAGCCATTAATTGAGAAAATTTATTTTGAAAATCAACCTCTAAATCAGCTTCTTTTATCATTATTCCTGCTTGTTTTTCAACAACAGAAAGCGCATTTTTTGTTTGATGATCCTCTGCCACATTTGGCGAAGGAATAAAAATCACTGGCTTTCCTACAATACATAATTCTGAAACAGAAATAGCTCCTGCTCTAGAAATAATAACATCTGCAGCTGCATAAGCATAATCCATATTATTTATAAAAGCATGCACCTGAACATCTTTTGTATTGTTATAAATTTTGTACTTATCATAATACAGTTTTCCGCATTGCCAAATAACCTGCATATTATGAGTTTGTATAAAATCGAGCTCCTTTTTTATTAGCTTATTTATTTGTCTCGCTCCTAAACTACCTCCTAAAACAAGCAACGTTTTCTTGTCACTTTTTAAAGAAAAAGCTTTAATAGCTTCTTCTCTTTTTGTATCTACATCTAGTAAATCCTGCCTTACAGGGTTTCCTGTTTTTACAATCTTGTTTTCAGGAAAAAAGCGCTCAAGCCCATCATAAGCAACACATATTTTATTAGCCTTTTTAGAAAGCAACTTGTTTGTAATTCCTGGATAAGAATTCTGCTCCTGAATTAAACTAGGAATTTTTTTTGTAGTTGCAATTTGCAATAATGGTCCGCTAGCAAATCCGCCAGTACCTATTGCTATATCAGGCTTAAAATAGTTTACAATTTTTCTCGCTCTCAATAAACTACTTACTAGCTTAAATGGGAAACTTAAATTTTTCAGTGTTAACTCACGCTGAATACCAGAAATCCAAAGCCCTTCTATTTGATAACCTGCCTGTGGAACTTTCTCCATCTCCATTTTATCCTTGGCTCCAACAAATAAAAACTTGGCATCAGGGAATCGCGACTTTAACTCATTAGCAATCGCAATAGCCGGATAGATATGACCACCTGTTCCACCTCCTGATAATATGATTTTATATGCGCTCATTATATTGTTTCAGACAATACTTCTAACGGATTGTCTTCTTGTGTTTTTTGTTCTTTAATTTCTTCTCGTTTGGCACTAACGCTCAATATTATGCCTATTGACAAACACGTCATCCAAATAGATGTCCCTCCACTACTTATTAACGGCAAGGTTTGCCCTGTTACAGGAAACAACTCTACCGCAACAGCCATATTTATCAATGCCTGAAATACAATAGGCAAACCAACTCCCAATACTAACAATTTACCAAAAATGGTATCAGCTTTTTGAGACACTATAACAATTCTAAACAGTAGCCAGAGATAAAAAAGCATTAATATAAAGCCTCCTATTAATCCGTATTCTTCTACTATAATCGCAAAAATGAAATCAGAAGAAGATTGTGGCAAATAGTTTTTCTGAAGACTTTTTCCTGGTCCTAAACCTCGTATTTGTCCAGATGCAATAGCTATTTTAGCTTTTTCTATTTGATAGTCTTCTTCAGTATCTTGACCATTAGAAAAGTTTTCAATTCTACTCATCCAAGTATCAACCCTGTTTGGCATAGCATCCGGAAAAGCCTTTGCTACCAACATAAACATTGTTAAACCTAAAACGCCTGCTCCTATAATTACTGCTAAATATCGTATTGGATATCCTCCTAAAAAAACTAACATCAACACCATTAAAAAGATAATTGCAGCTGTAGAAAAGTTTGCGGGCAATATCATAATTAACACCAAAAACACAGGCAACCAAAGCGGCAAAATAGACTCTTTAAAAGTTATTTTTTCATCTTTAATTTTAGACATATATCTTGCCACATAAACCATTAGCACCACAGATGCCAACGTTGATGTTTGAAAAGACATATTTACAATAGGAATTTGAATCCATCTACTAGCATTAGCGCCTTCTATTGTTGTTCCTTGCAACATGGTTAACACCAACAAAACCAAAACCACAGGAATCATAACCATAGACAGCCCTCTAAAATATCTGTAAGGTATTTTATGAACACCAAACATAATAGCAAACCCTAAAAACAAATGCATAAAATGTTTTGCAAAAAAACTAAAGGTACTAGTATTACCTCCTACATACGCCAAATTACTAGCCGCACTATAAACAGGAAGAAATGAGAATATTGCCAACAACGCAGCAATAGCCCATATTAATCGATCACCCTTTATGTTTTTAAAAACAGATTGCATGAAATTTTAATTTCTTATAAGTTTCTAACAGCATCTTTAAATTGACGCCCTCTATCTTCATAATTTTCAAACAAATCAAAACTTGCACAAGCTGGAGATAATAAAACATTATCACCTGCTTCAGCTAGTTTGTATGCTATTTTAACAGCTTCAGTCATGAATTGTGTTTCAACAATAACATCAACCATAGAGCTAAAGTTCTCTAAAAGCTTTTCGTTATTTACTCCAAGACAAATAATTGCCTTTACTTTTTCGTTTACAAAAGAAAACAACTCTTGATAATTATTCCCTTTGTCTTCACCTCCAACAATCCATACTGTTGGTCTATCCATGCTTTCTAAAGCATAATACGTAGCATTGACATTGGTTGCTTTAGAATCGTTTATATACTGCACTTTATTAATTTTTAATACAGGCTCTAAACGATGTTCTACGCCGTGAAAGTTTTCTAGACTTTCTCTAATTGTTTGCTTTCTTATTTTTAATAAATGCGCTACCGTTGAAGCAGCCATAGCATTCTTTACATTGTGTTTACCTTCTAATGCTAAATTTGATGTTGGCATATCTATTTGGTTATTATCTATTGTTATTTTAATTATTTTATCTTCTAAATACGCACCATTATCAACCTTTTTGGTTAATGAAAATGGCAATAATGTTGATTTTACTGGGTTAGCCTTTAGCCAATTGGTTATCACTTCGTCGTCAGCATCATAAATCAAATAGTCTTCTTTTGTTTGATTCATCGCTATTCGGAATTTTGAAGCGATATAGTTTTCAAATTGGTAATTATATCTATCCAAATGATCAGGCGTGATATTGGTTATGATAGCGATATTAGGCTTAAAAGTAGCAATGTCATCTAGCTGAAAACTACTTATCTCTAGCACATAGTTTTTATAATCACTATCAAGTACTTGCTTGGCAAAACTATCCCCAATATTACCTGCTAAACCGACTTCAAGTTCTTGTTTAAGAATATGATGTGTTAAGCTAGCTGTTGTTGTTTTTCCATTACTTCCTGTAATACCTACTATGGTTGCATTGGTATATTTTGATGCGAATTCAATCTCTGAAACCACCTCAATACCGCATTCTCTGATACGTTTCACCATAGGTACCTTTTCAGGAATACCTGGACTTTTCATGATTAAATCAGCATCAAGAATACGTGCTTCTGTATGCATTTCTTCTTCCCATTCAATCTCATTATGTATAAGAACTTCTTTATATTTCTGTTTAATTTTTCCTTTATCAGAAACAAATACATTGTAGCCTTTTGCCTTTCCTAAAAGCGCAGTACCAATGCCACTTTCTCCACCTCCTAAAACCACTAATTGTTTCATCTATCTTATTTTCAATGTCACTATTGTTAATATGGCCAATAGGATGCCTACAATCCAAAACCTGGTAACAATTTTACTTTCATGATATCCAGATTTTTGATAATGATGATGCAAAGGCGACATTTTAAAAATACGCTTACCTTCGCCATATTTCTTTTTAGTGTATTTAAAGTAGCTTACCTGCATAACTACCGATAGGTTTTCTGCTAGAAAAATACCACACAACACAGGTATCAACCATTCTTTTCGTACCGCAATGGCGATAACCGCAATAACACCACCAATTGTTAAACTCCCTGTATCTCCCATAAACACTTGAGCTGGATATGTGTTGTACCATAAAAAACCTATTAACGCACCTACAAATGCTGCAATATAAATTGTGATTTCCTCAACCCTTGGTATGTACATTATATTTAGGTATTCTGAAAAAATAATATTACCTGAAACCCAAGCAAAAATCCCTAACGTAAGTACTATAATAGCTGATGTTCCTGCTGCCAAGCCATCTATACCATCTGTTAAGTTAGCGCCATTAGACACTGCGGTTATTATGAATATAGCCGCTAAAATGAAAATAACCCATGCATACTTTGCCAAATCTGGACTAATCCAAGTAATCAAGTTTGCATAGTCAAACTCATTTGACTTAACAAAAGGAATGGTTGTTTTGGTTGACTTTTCTTCTGGTTTAAATAACTTTGACGCCTCAACATCTGGGTTTTGAGCCAATATTTCTTGCTGTTGCGCTACAGGTAATTTCTCCTTGATAGTAACATCTTGATTAAAATAAAGAGTTGCTCCTACAATAATTCCTAAACCAACTTGCCCTAATACTTTAAACCTCCCTTTTAAACCTTCTTTATCGTTTTTAAATTTTTTAATGTAATCATCTATAAAACCAATAATACCCATCCAAACGGTGGTTACAACCAATAAAATGATGTAAATGTTTTCAAGTTTTGCAAAAAGCAATACAGGAATTAGGGTTGCCAAAATAATTATGATACCACCCATAGTAGGTGTGCCTGCTTTCTCTACTTGCCCTTCTAAACCTAAATCCCTAATAGTCTCTCCTACTTGTTGTTTTTGTAAAAAACGAATGATACGACGCCCAAATATGGTTGAAATCAATAACGACAATATAATTGCCATAGCCGCCCTAAAGGTTAAAAACCCAAAAAGCGATGCCCCTGGAAATTGGTAATGTTTTTCTAAATATTCGAATACGTAATACAGCATATTATTTTTGTAATTGCTTTAAAAATTCTCTTACTATTTTAAAATCGTCAAAATCAAAACGCTCACCGCTAATCTCTTGATACGTCTCATGCCCTTTTCCAGCTATTAGAATAATATCATTTGATTGCGCCATTTGACAAGCTGTTTTTATAGCTTGTTTTCTATCAGTGATTGATATAACTTTTTTGAAATTTTGAGGTTCAACACCAGCTTCTACATCTTCTATAATAGCTTCAGGGTGTTCATTTCTAGGGTTATCACTTGTGAAAATGACTTTTGTACTTAATGCCGATGCAATGTGTCCCATTTTAGGACGCTTGGTTTTATCTCTATTTCCTCCACAACCTACTACCGTAATTAATTCTTCGTTTTTTGTACGGATACTATTAATGGTTTCAAGAACATTTTTAAGCGCATCTGGAGTATGAGCATAATCAACTATGGCTGTGATTTTGTCATCAGAAATAACATACTGAAAACGCCCTGCAACGCTTTCAAGCTCACTTATCAACCTTAAAACCTCAACCTTTTCCAGACCTAAAAGTTCTGCTGTTGCAAAAATCGCCAAGATATTATACGCATTAAAATTTCCTATTAATCGCGTCCAAACCTCACTATCATTTACCTTAAGAAGCAAACCACTAAACTGATTTTCTAAAATTTGCGCTTTGTAATTTGCATAGCCTTTTAATGCATAGGTGACTTTTTTTGCTTTGGTGTTTTGCACCATAATCTCACCATTTTTATCATCAGTATTTACTAATGCAAAAGCAGTTGTTGGCAACTGATCAAAAAAACGTTTTTTCACATCCCGGTATTCAGCAAATGTTTCATGATAATCTAAATGATCATGTGATAGATTTGTAAAAATACCGCCTTCAAAATGCAATCCTTCTGTTCTATTTTGATGAATTCCATGTGAGCTTACCTCCATAAAGCAAAACTCAACACCTTCATCATTCATTTCTTTTAAATACCTGTTTATAGTTAAAGAATCTGGCGTTGTATGAGTAGCTTGATATGTTTTATTATCAACCATAATTTTTACAGTAGACAAAAGCCCAACTTTATAACCAGCGTTTTTAAACAACTGATATAATAAAGATGCAATGGTTGTTTTTCCATTTGTTCCTGTAACACCAATTAACTTTAAATTTTCAGATGGGTTAC
The DNA here is from genome assembly GCF_048381695.1 of Corallibacter sp. Lineage (NCBI taxonomy): Bacteria > Pseudomonadati > Bacteroidota > Flavobacteriia > Flavobacteriales > Flavobacteriaceae > Corallibacter > Corallibacter sp. The sequence continues at coordinate 178,203 of NZ_JBLXHI010000002.1, forward strand.
CGTAATAATTTGAAGCCATTATAGCCAAAGCCATAGATGAGTTTTCTACTTCTACATACGTAACTCCAGCAACATTATTTTTAGGCAAAACCTCACAAACAATCACAGTTGCTCCTTGAGAAATTGCTGTATCTATAAATTCATGACCATCAGACACAGTTCCTCTTACAGCAACAAACACATCATTTTCAACAATTTTTCTAGAGTCAAAATGGATGTCATTAATAGACACCGATGTATTCCCTACAACTGCGTTTAAGGTTACTTTGTATAATATGTCTTTTAAATTCATCATGATGCTTTTAACACAACGGTTTGCTTATCTTTCAACTTAACTCCTTTATCTACAGATTGAGATGTTACCACTCCATTCCCTAACACTTTTACCTTTACATCAACTTGCATGTTTTCTAACAATGTTATTGCATCCATAAGTGGTAATCCTGTTACATTAGGCATAATGGTTCTGTAAGTTTGCGCTGTTTCATAATACCCATCAAACTCCTTACTTACATCATCATTATTAACCTCTAATGATTTCACCTCATCAATTATTGGCGTATCTGTAAATATTTTTTGAGCCACACGCTTAAAAACAGGACCAGATACATCTGCTCCATAATATCCTTTCTTTATACTTGGCTTATGAATAACCACAATACAAGAATATTTAGGATTGTCCGCAGGAAAATATCCTGCAAAAGAGGAAACATATCTCGGTTTGTCCTCCCAATCACTCATCCAATATTCGGACTTTGCAGTTCCTGTTTTACCAGCCATTGAAAAATATGGTGAATACAAAGACTTTCCAGTACCACGCTCAACCACATTTTTTAATATCTCCTGAATCTCTTTTAGAGTCTTATCAGAACATATTTTTTCATTAATTATCTCTCTATCAAAAATCTCAATCTCCTTATTCAGTTCTTTTACTTCTTTAATAAACCTAGGCTTTACCAAAACTCCATTATTAGCTATAGCATTATAAAAAGCTAATGTTTGAAGCGGTGTCAACTCCATATTATACCCATAAGCCATAGACGGTAATGCATTTTTACTCCATATTTTATGGCCTGGTTCCGGTATAACTGGCTTGCCTTCTCCTAGAATAGAAACCCCTAACACCTCATTAAGCTTCCAAGCTTTAAGACGGTTTATAAATTTTTCAGGTTGTTTTGAATATCCTTCATCTATAATAGTTGCCAACCCTATATTTGAAGACACCTCTAAAGCCCTAGCCACAGATATTTTTCCATAACCGCCATGTTTGGAATCTGTAATAGTACGTCCGTAAAAATGCTTTCTTCCTTTTTTTGTATCTATAACTGTTGCTGTATCTACAATTTTATCCTCTAAAGCCGCCATTAGCGCCATAGTTTTAAATGTAGAACCAGGCTCATGAGATTCACCTACAGCATAATTCAATTTTTCATAATAAGTTCCCTTACTTGTTCTTCCTAAATTTGAAATAGCTCTAATCTCTCCTGTAGCCACTTCCATAACAACCACACACCCATGTTCAGCCTCATAATACTCCAACTGCTGCAACAATGAATTATGCGCTATATCTTGAATATTTGTACTTATAGTTGTATACACATCATAACCATCTTTTGGCTCTACTTGATTATAATCTGCGATTGGCTTCCATTGTCCTTTGCCAATACTTTGCTTTAACCTCTTACCATCTTTACCTCGCAAATACTTATCGCCAAAAGCACCATCAATACCTGCTCTGGTCACATTCCCTTTATCATCAAAACGCTCATAACCTATAGATCTATGAGCAACACCTCCCATTGGATATTCTCGCTTGGTTGTTTGCTCAACTATCAAACCTCCTTTATAAGCACCAAGATTTAGCAACGGAAAATTTCGGATACGCAAGTAATCTGAATACCCTATATTTCTTGCTAACAGATGATATCTATTTTTATAAGCTCGCGCTTTCCTTATTTGCTTTTGATAATAAGAGCTAGACTTACCACTGTAGGCAGCCAAAGAATCTGAAAGCGGTTTTAAATATTTCTCAAAAGTTTCTGCTGATGGTGTCAAGGCATCAATACGAATATCATATTTTGGAATTGATGTTGCCAACAAATTACCTCCCACCGAATACACATTACCTCTATTAGCTGGGATAACCACATCTTTAACCAAACGCTTATCTGCTAATTTTCGATACTTATCTCCTTGAACAAACTGAATAGACAATAATTTAAACACAACGAGAAGCGCGAAGATGAACATACATCCTGCCACAAAATACAATCGGTTTAATATGTTCTTCTCGTTTACTGCCAAGTTGAACTCAATTTTTAGATTTTACTTTAATTTTTGTTGGCGGTATTTCAGAAAGAACAATTCCTTTTTCTTTCATCTTAATTTCCACCGTTGATTCTTTTTTAAGCTGCATCAACTTTCCTCTTCCCTCAACAAATGCCGAACGAAGTTCTTTCACCTCATTGTTAAGCTTTGCTATCAAATGCACCTTTCTGTCAGCGCTATGCGAGCTCGCTATCATAACAATTGCTAAAACTGAAATAAACAAAATCATTCGCCAGTTTTTAAAAGCATCATCACTTACTAAAAATGTTCCTTTTAATATGTTATAGATACTACGCTTCATTTATAGCTTTTCAGCAATTCGAAGTTTTGCACTTCTTGCTCTATTATTTATTTTTATCTCATCGCTGGTTGGCACAATTAATCCTCCAACCTTCTTTAATGGCACTTCAAAATTCCCAAACACATCTCTTTCTGGCTCTCCCTCAAACATACCGTTTCTTATAAATCGTTTTACCAATCTATCTTCTAGAGAATGGTATGATATAACACTTAATCTCCCTCCTTTTTTCAACACCTCTGGCGTTTGCAATAAAAACTCCTTTAAAACTTCTATTTCCTGATTCACCTCTATACGAATAGCCTGATAAATCTGCGCCAACACTTTATTTTCTTTTTTGTGCTGCAAAAAGCGCTTTAAAACATCCTTTAACTGCTCACTAGTTTTTATTGGCTCATTTTCCCTAGACTCAACAATAACTCTCGCCATCGCAGGTGCCTGCCTCAACTCACCATACTGCCACAAAACCTCACGAATTTGCTCTTCAGCATAATCGTTTACCACATGATATGCCGACAAAGCACTTTGTTGATTCATTCTCATATCAAGATTCGCCTCAAATCTGGTAGAAAATCCTCGTTCTGCCACATCAAATTGATGCGACGAAACTCCAAAATCACCTAAAACACCATCAACTTCTTTAATACCATAAAACCTTAAAAACCTTTTTAAGTATCTAAAGTTTTCATGTATAAGCGTAAAACGCTCATCATCCACCTTATTTTGTAACGCATCTGGATCCTGATCAAAAGCAAACAATCGTCCTTTCTCACTCAACCTACTTAATATCTCCCTACTGTGTCCGCCACCACCAAAAGTCACATCTACATAAACACCATCAGGATTTATATTTAAACCATCAACGGTTTCTTTTAATAATACTGGATTATGATATTCCATCGTCATCGTCTTGTCCCATTACTTCTTCAGCTAAATCTGCAAAATCTCCCATAGCATCATCAATAGCCTGCTCATACTTATCTTTATCCCATATTTCAAGGATATCAATAGAGGATGACACCACAATCTCTTTTGAAATACCAGCAAACCCAATTAAGTCTTTTGGAATCAAAACACGACCAGCAACATCTACCTCAATTATTTTTACTCCCGCTGTAAAACGACGAATAAAATCATTGTTCTTTTTCTTAAATCTGTTCAACTTATTCACTCGCTGCATAAGCGTTTCCCATTGCTCCATAGGATACAATTCTAGACACGGTTGAAAAACAGCTCGCTTTAATACAAATCCATTTTGAAGCACAGGAGCAAGTTGCTTTTTTAGCGCAGCAGGAAGCATTAGCCTTCCTTTTGCATCAACCTTACATTCGTATGTTCCTATTAATGAGCTCAAAGCGATTTTATATAGTTATAACGATTAAGTTTCAAATATATTGAAAAATATACCACTTTTTACCACATTATACCACTTTGTTGATAAATTTTTACTCAAAACAAGGAAACGCAACATGCAAAAAAGTTGAGAACACAGTTAAACACTACAAATCAAGAGATTAAACAAAGAAGTTCTTTCTACCAATTACTTATTAACATGTATAATTTAATTCTTTAAAATGCCGCTTAATTATTATCGAAATATTAACAATGATTTACCTATATTTGTTTTTAATGAAATAGACTAATTAGTTAATGACGCATCGTTTAAAAAAAGAGAAAAACTTTAGTTATATTGAAGTTGGAGAAGGCACACCAATCATTGTTTTACATGGATTAATGGGCGGATTAAGCAACTTTGATTCTGTTACAAGAAATTTTAGCGAGAAGGGCTACAAGATTTTGGTTCCTGAATTACCAATCTACACCATGTCTTTACTTAAAACCAATGTTAAGAGTTTTGCTAAATATCTACACGACTTCATTGAATTTAAAGGCTTTGACCAAGTTATTCTTTTAGGAAACTCATTAGGCGGACACATAGGCTTATACCACACAAAGCTTTTTCCTGAAAAAGTTAAAGCATTAATTATAACAGGAAGCTCTGGACTTTATGAAAGTGCAATGGGCAGCGGTTATACCAAACGCAGTGATTATGAAGTTATAAAAAAGAAAGCACAAGATGTTTTTTATGACCCGGAAGTAGCTACAAAAGAAATTGTAGATGAAGTTTATGAAACAGTAAATGACAGAAACAAATTAATAAAAACATTAGCCATTGCAAAAAGTGCTATTCGTCATAACATGGCTTCTGATTTACCTAAAATGAATACACCAACCTGTATTATTTGGGGAAAAAATGACACAGTAACTCCTCCTGAAGTCGCTGAAGAATTTAACGAGCTTTTACCAGATTCTGACTTATACTGGATTGACAAATGTGGACATGCCGCAATGATGGAACATCCTGAAGAATTTAATAATTTATTAGAAAACTGGCTCTCTAAAAGAGGTTTTTAAAACGTAAAAAAAAGAAATCTTCATGGAAATAAAATCGGCTGAATTTGTAATGAGTAATTCTGACGTAGAAAAATGCCCTAAAAATGCATTACCTGAATATGCGTTTATAGGACGAAGCAACGTTGGAAAATCATCATTAATAAACATGTTAACTAGCCGAAAAAGCCTAGCTAAAACCTCTGGAAAACCGGGGAAAACTCAACTTATAAATCATTTTATAATAAACAAAAACTGGTATTTGGTTGACTTACCTGGTTATGGATATGCACGTGTTTCTAAAAGCTCAAAAAAAACATTTCAAAAGTTTATCACCGAGTATTTCAGCAAACGCGAACAATTAGTTTCTGCGTTTGTTTTAGTTGATATCAGACACAAACCACAACCTATTGATTTAGAATTTATGGCTTGGATGGGAGAAAACAATATTCCTTTCTCTATTATATTTACTAAAGCCGATAAATTAAAGCCTCAAGCTATTGAACGCCATATAGAAGACTACAGGAACATCATGCTTGAAACATGGTTTGAAATGCCAAATTATTTTGTAACCTCATCTTCTAAAAACATTGGAAAAGATGATGTTTTAAATTACATTTCTGACATTAATCAAAACATAAACTAACAAATTTCCTATTCTAATAATTGCTTTTTTATTTTTAGAATTACATTCTCAATGCTTCACATCTAGCGCATCTCTTAAAGCATTACCAATTAGCATAAAAGCCATTACCAAACTCATAATACAAAAACCTGGGATAAGTGCTAAATATGGTTTTCCTAAAATAATATAGTTGTAGTGATCTTTTATCATAGCGCCCCAACTAGCCATAGGTGGTTGTGCCCCAATTCCTAAAAAACTCAACCCGCTTTCTATCAATATAGCCGCAGCAAAATTGGCTGCTGAAATCACAATAACTGGCGCTAAAATATTAGGCAGTATATGCTTTGTGATAATTCTAAAATCTGTGTACCCTAAAGCTCTTGCCGCAGTAACATATTGCATTTCTTTAACGCTAATAATTTGTCCGCGAACCACTCTTGCTACTTCAACCCACATTGTTAAACCCACTGCAATAAAAACCTGCCAAAACCCTTTTCCTAGAGCTAATGTAATTGCTATAACCAATAACAAGGTAGGTATAGACCAAGTTACATTTATAATCCACATAATAAATGCGTCCCATTTTCCACCATAATAACCTGCTAAACTCCCCATAAAAACACCAACTACTAATGAGATAAAAACCGCCACAAACCCTATAAAAAAAGAAATTCTAACTCCTACTAAAATTCGGCTTAACATATCTCGACCATACTTATCTGTACCAAACCAAAAGGTTTTTTCTTTAATGAAATCATTAGCTTTCTCTGTCTTATTCAAAACTATATGTTTCTCAATACCTTGCAATCCATCTGAAGTAAATTCCGTATAAAAAAGATTATCTCCTTCAAGGCGATAATCTGAAATTGGAATTTCGGTTTGAACATGTTTTTTTCCAAAAAATAATTTGCTAATACTTGACTGATTAGATTCAATCATTGCAGGCATAGTTAGCATATTCACCGTAAACCCTGGCTTTTTAGAATGTATAGACAAGTGCATCTGGTTTGCATGCTGTGAATCGTCTGGAGCAAATGCATAAGCAAATATTGATATTAATCCAACAACAGCAATAAAACCAAAACTAAAAACGCCCCAGAAGTTTTGTTTGAACTTCAGGAGCGCTAATTGGCCTAATGAGTTTGATGTATGACTCATTGATATTATTAATCTTTGATGTTTGCTACTTTTTTTATAGTATAAGACATTTTTAAATCGTTAAGCACATTTAAGGCTTCTTCTATATAAACATCTTGACTTAAGCTCTGGTGCCAACGTGTTCTTTTTTCTTTAAGAATTGTGTCTTGAACAAATAGGTCTTTTTCGTAAGGCAAAGATTCAAAAGTAAGATTTGTTTTATAGTCAGAAATCTTATCAAAACGTTCAGCTTCTTCTTCATTTAGCTTTAATGAAGCTTTATATTTTGAGTAATTTAAAGAATGATTTGTTTCATCTATTCTAGTTTTTACCCATTTAGCATTTTCATCAATAAGCTTAAGCTGCTTATTTTTACTCATTCTGTTTTTACTATTTTGAATAGCCTTATCATAGTCGTAGTAATTTTCCCAATTGGTATAATCTACAGCATCTATTTTATCCCAAGGTAACGGGTTATCCTGGTCTTTCTCGCCTACATTAATGTAGCTATATCTATCTGGAACAACCACATCACTTTTTACACCTTCAAGCTGTGTTGAGCCTCCGTTAATTCTATAGAACTTTTGCGTTGTTAACTTTAAAGCTCCTAAATCGCCATCTTTATTATTTCTTACCATTCGGTTAAGATCTAGCACATTTTGAACAGTTCCTTTACCGTAGGTTTGCTTACTTCCGATAATAATAGCACGTTTGTAATCTTGCATCGCAGCAGCTAAAATTTCTGAAGCAGATGCCGACAACTCATTTACCATAATTACCAATGGTCCATCCCAAACTATAGACTTATCAGTGTCTTTTAAAACCTCTTTTGGTTCGCCAGTAGAACGTACTTGAACCACAGGTCCATCTTTTATAAACAATCCTGCAATATCAACCACAGTTTGCAATGAGCCACCTCCGTTATTTCTTAAATCCAGCACAAGCCCTTCAATGTTTTCTTCTTTTAGGCGCTCTATCTCTTTTTTGATATCTGATGCAGCATTTCGTTTTTTATAGTCAGTAAAATCTACATAAAACTTTGGTAAATCAATAACACCAAAACGTTTTCCATCTTTTTCAACTGTAGAAGACTTTGCATACGTTTCTTCAAGCTCAACAACATCTCTTGTGATTTGAATGTCTTTTACGCTACCATCTACTTTCTTTACAGTAAGAATAACATTTGTTCCTTTTGGTCCTTTGATTAATTTGATTGCATCATCAAGACGCATACCAACAATATTTACAGGTTGTTCTTCATCTTCTTGACGAACTTTCATAATAATATCTCCTACTTCTAGTTCTTTACCTCTCCAAGCTGGACCTCCAGAAATAAGTTCTACAATCTTGGTGTTATCCATACGCTTTTGCAAACGCGCTCCAATTCCTTCTAGCTTACCGGACATTTGTTGATCAAATCTATCTTTGTCCTCTGGCGCAAAATAAAATGTATGTGGATCAAATTCTTCAACAACAGCATTTACAAACATAGAAAACCAATCTTTACGCTCAAGGTCATCTACATAATCATTAAAGTACATGTTTATTGACTTTAAAGTTTCTGCTCGCGCTTCCTTTTCTATTTCTTCTGTTGTTTTTGAAACAGTTTTATTTTCTGAATCATTTTTTAACGTCCCATCCTTTAGAGCTTTTTGTTCTTCCATTAAGGCGTCATAATTAGGTAAATTGGTAAACTTAAGCTGTTGTCTCCAACGGTCTTTCATTTGCCTTTTGTTTTTTACATAATCTGTTTTTTCATAATCAGAATTAAAATCTTCATCAACAGTATAATCAAAAGGCTTTTCTAAAACCTCTTTATAAATTTCTTTTGCTTCTTCAATTCTCTGAATTAAACGCTCATGAGTTATATTGAAAAAAGAAATGTCATAAACCTTTAATTGATCATCTAACTGATTTTTATATTTTTCAAACTCTTCTATATCTGACTTGTAAAAGTAACGCTTAAGCGGGTCTATTTGATCTAAATAATGAGAGTAAACTTGCTCTGAAAAATCATCATTCAAATCTTTAGGATCAAAATGACCTCGTTCTAAAACATAGGTTATCACTTGAACCAACAATTTATCTTTATCTGGATTTTCAAAAGTTTTTGCAGTAAAACTACAGGATGCAAATGCTAGCAATAACACAAGCAGCAATATCTTATAATTCCTTTTCATAATTCTTAAAAAAAGCATGGGTTATTTTTCACTAAATTAAAGAAAAAACCATGCCAATAAAACCAAATGCTACTAATTTTTTGTTAAACCAAAGAATTTAGGTGTTTCAAACATAAAATACGTATTTTAGCAAGACTAAAAAAAGAACATAAAAATGGCAAAAAAACCTTTGATTTTAGTAACTAATGATGATGGCATAACCGCTCCTGGAATTAGAGCTTTAATAAGTGTTGCAAAGGAAATTGGAGATGTTGTTGTTGTAGCTCCTGATAGTCCGCAAAGCGGCATGGGTCATGCTATTACAATAAATTCTACATTACATTTAGATCATGTGCATATTGACGATGATTCTAAAAACGAATATAGTTGCTCTGGAACTCCTGCTGATTGTGTTAAACTAGCTATTAATGAAATTTTAGACCGTAAACCAGATATTTGTATTTCAGGAATTAACCACGGATCTAATTCCTCTATAAATGTTATTTATTCAGGAACAATGAGTGCTGCTATTGAGGCAGGCATAGAAGGAATTCCTGCTATTGGTTTTTCTTTATTAGATTATAATTATAATGCTGATTTTACTGCGGCAAAAAAAGTAGCTAAAACGGTATTAAAAAACGCGTTAAAACACGGAATTCCTAATGACATTGTTCTTAACGTAAACATTCCTAATATTAGTAAAAAAGACATAAAAGGCATTAAAGTATGTAGGCAAGCTAGAGCCAACTGGAAAGAAGAGTTTGACAAACGCCAAACACCTCATGGCAAAGACTATTATTGGCTTACTGGAAAATTTGTAAATTTAGATAAAGGAAAAGATACAGATGAATGGGCGCTAGAAAACGGCTATGTTTCTGTAGTTCCGGTACAATTTGATTTAACTGCGCATCACAGTATTCAACAATTAAACACTTGGGATTTTAATGATTAAAAAAGAAGTTTTAACAGGGTTTATCATAGGTATTGTAGCCAATACTATCGGGTTGTTTTTAGCCAGTATGATATTAGGGAATGGCGAAGGCTTTATTTCGGTTTTAAAATCAGCTTCTGCTGAAGGTTTCCTAGGAAAACTTGTTAGCCTTGGTGCTATTTTAAATTTAGGTGCTTTCTTTATCTTTATAAAAAAGAAACAAGACTATCGTGCGCGTGGTGTGCTTTTGGCAACCGTTCTAATAGCTATAGCAACATTTATAATTAAGTTTTTGTAAGATTTAAATAACACATGAAATACTACATTATTGCAGGAGAAGCATCTGGAGATTTACATGGATCTAATTTAATGAAAGCATTACACAAAGAAGATGTTAATGCTGATTTTAGATTTTGGGGTGGTGATCTTATGCAAGCAGTTGGAGGCACTTTAGTAAAACACTATAAAGAGCGTGCTTTTATGGGTTTTGCTGAAGTTATCATGAATCTTTCTAAAATATTTAAAGATATCTCGTTTTGTAAAACTGATATTCAAAACTACCAACCTGATGTTATTATCTTCATTGATAATTCTGGTTTTAATTTACGCATTGCCAAATGGGCAAAACAACAAAACTTTAAAACCAATTACTATATTTCTCCACAAGTTTGGGCTTCAAGAGCTGGAAGAGTAAAAGCCATAAAACATGACATTGATGCTATGTATGTGATTTTACCTTTTGTGAAAGACTTTTACAAAACCTATGATTATGATGTTACTTTTGTTGGACACCCTTTAATTGATGCTATTGCAGGTAGAACACAAGTTGATGAATACACTTTTAGAGCAGAACATGAATTGAGTGAAAAACCTATTATTGCTTTACTACCAGGTAGTAGAAAACAGGAGATTTCAAAAATGCTTTCTGTAATGTTAAGTTTAGTAAATGATTATCCTAATTATCAGTTTGTAATTGCAGGAGCTCCAAGTCAAGAATATAGCTTTTACAAACAATTTATAAAAAACTCCAACGTACACTTTATATCAAATAAAACATATGACTTATTAAGTGTTTCAACAGCTGCATTAGTTACTTCAGGAACTGCCACACTAGAAACAGCCTTGTTCAAAGTACCTCAAGTAGTTTGCTATAAAGGTAGCTGGATATCTTATCAAATAGGAAAACGTATTGTCAACTTAAAGTTTATATCGTTAGTAAACTTAATTATGAATAAAGAGGTTGTTACAGAACTTATTCAAGATGATTTCAACTCTAAAAATCTAAAAAAAGAACTTGACAAAATACTTGACGAATATCAACGTACAAAATTTTTCATGAATTATTATGAGCTTGAAAAGAAACTTGGTGGTAAAGGTGCTAGTAAAAAAACAGCCGAGTTAATCTTTAAAAGCCTCCAGTAATTCAGGCGCTTCAAACAGCCTAAAATCTGACTCTTTAGATTTAGAACCTTCTAACAACTCGTGAAGTTTTTTTGCAATTGCAAATCCTAATAAAGGCGGCACAGCATTTCCTATTTGCTGGTACTGACTCAAACCTTTTTCCCAACTCATTTTGGTTCGCATTCCTTTAAAAATAAATGTATCTGGAAAAGATTGAAGCCTTGCACCTTCTCTTGCTGTAAAGTTTCTATGTAAAAAAGGATGTATGAAATTACTCTGAAAAGATGCAGCAATGGTAGGCGCAGGTTTGTTTGCATGCAACCGTTGATTGTTTTGAGAAAACACAATTTTTGATTTTTCTTTTGGATTACCTCGCTTCACAGCCGCATGCTCGTGCGAAACATGAGCTAAAGATTCGCCTGCCTTAATTACCTGAAACCTGTTAATTAACCTTTGAGTATGACGCATAGCAACATGATTAAAAACAGACTTGCTTTTGGTTCTCATAAATGATTGGTAAGTATTTGCTTCTTCAATTGGATAAGACATTTTCTCATCTCCTTCAGATGCTTTAATTTGAGGTAAATCAGAGATAGCTTCCCAAACTGTAACAGGCCTTGAATAAGATTTGTTAGGGAATTCCGGCTTGATATTTAAGTCTTTTCTTATTCCCATCATAATAACACGTTGCCTATTTTGAGGCACACCATAATCTGAAGCTAATAAAATTTTATAATCTACCTCATAACCTATTCCAGCATTTTCAAATGCTTCTTTCATTAGTTTAATAACTTGACCTTTTTTCATAGATAACAAACCTCTTACATTCTCCATAATAAATGCTTTAGGCTGTAAATCTTTTACCACTCTAACAAACTCATAAAAAAGCTCATTTCTCGGGTCGTCCTCAACTTTATTTCTGTTTTTATTAGCTAGAGAAAAGCCTTGGCATGGAGGTCCTCCAACCACAACATCGATAGATTTTCCTGAAACAATATCCTGTATTTGCTTGGTTGATATTTCTCTTAAATCCTTTTGAATAAAAGGAACATTGGGAAAGTTATGCGTATATGTTTTTTCGCAATTTTCATCTATATCACTTGCTAATACTGTGTTGTAATTTGCCCATTTAAAACCTAATCCCAATCCGCCACATCCAGAAAACAAGTCAATAACATTCATAAACATCAATACATTTTATGAGGTAAATGTAATTGTTTTTTAAAATAAACCCAATCAACTTTTTATAATGTTATATCATTTTTAATAACAAAATTGTTTATTTTCGAGCCATGCAAAAACTGGTTTTATTATTATTTTTCTGTTTATGTTTATCGTCTTGTAAGTCTACAAAACAAGGTAAATCAACTTCTAAAACAAGGACAACAAAAACAGTTACCAAACCTACCACAAAGCACTATTCAAGTTCAGCTGAAGCTGATAAAATTGTTAAGTACGCTAAACAGTTTGAAGGTGTAAAATATAAATATGGTGGCACTACTAAAAAAGGTATGGATTGTTCTGGACTGGTAAATACTGCCTATAAAAGTGAAAATATTTTGTTACCTAGAACCACCGGAAGTCTTGCTACTCATGGCAACTGGATAGATTTAAAAGAAGTTAGAAAAGGTGACTTGGTGTTTTTTGCTACAAGAAAAAATAGTCGATCAGTAAACCATGTTGGCATTGTTACTAGCACACGTACTGGTTATGTTGAGTTTATTCATGCTTCAACAAGCAAAGGCGTTATGATTTCTTCATTATCAGAACGTTACTGGTATTTTGCTTTTGTACAGGCACGCCGCGTATTATAATTTTTTTCTGTAACTTACTATTGTGAAACTTCTTGATTTTGCAATAGTTAAACTAGCTTTTTGGTTAATTGCTGGTATTTTAGTGGGATATTATTTAACTATCTCGCTTGGTGTTTCTTTGCTATTATCAATCACTCTTGTCATCTTACTTTTTGTTATCTATCAAACAAGTTTGCGTACCTTTAAACCAACTGTTTGGTTTGGATTAGTGTCATATCTTGCTATGTTATCCCTAGGCATACTCACTGTAAACATCCATAATCAAAAGCTTTATAAAAACCACTACACAAGTATTTATGATTTTTCTAAAACTAGTACATCAAACATTTATGTAACTATACGAGAGGTTTTAAAACCTAACACTTACAATGCTAGATACATTGCTAAAATCAATAGAATAGATACAACTAAAGCAGTTGGCAAAATACTTTTAAACATCGCTCTTGACAGCAGTAAAAACACACTAAATGTAGATGACAAACTCATTATTAATGCCAATTTACAGAACCTAAAACCTCCTAAAAATCCGGATCAATTTAATTACAAAGCCTATTTAAAAAAGCAATATGTTTACGCTCAAATATATAGTAACAATAATCACACTCTTACTATAAGTCATAATACATTCTCTATTTTAGGATATGCAAATAGAATAAGACTGTTTGTTAATAAAAAATTAGAAACACTTGATTTTTCTAAAAATGAATTAGCCGTAATTAATGCGCTATTACTGGGTCAAAGACAAAACATTGACAAAGCGCTTTATCAGGATTATGCTAATGCTGGCGCTATTCATATTTTAGCAATTTCAGGACTTCACATTGGTATTATCCTGTTTATGCTTGAGTTTCTTTTTTCTTTTTTGAACAGAGGTAAGCATAGCAAACTAATTAAAGCTTTTTTAATTGTTACTATTCTTTGGCTGTTTGCAATCATTGCAGGACTGTCACCATCAGTGGTTCGAGCCGTGACTATGTTTACCGCAGTTGCTATTGCCATTAACTTGAATAGACCGCATAATATTTTCAACACTCTTGCTATATCGGTGTTTGTTTTGCTATTGTTTAAACCTATGTTTTTATTTGAAGTAGGTTTTCAAATGAGTTACCTTGCTGTTATTGGTATTGTCACCATACAACCCTTGCTCTACAACCCTATAAAAACAAGATTTTGGTTACCAAATAAGGTGTTTAATTATGCTACGGTTTCTATAGCTGCTCAAATAGGTGTTTTACCTATAAGTTTATATTATTTTCATCAATTTCCTGGTTTATTCTTATTGACTAATATGGTAATCATTCCCTTTTTGGGTTTTATTTTAGGGTATGGATTCATTGTTATAATAATGGCTACATTAAACATACCCAAAAACATTATCACAAATTTTTATGGAGACATTATAGACGCTATGAACCTATTCTTTAAATGGGTAGCACAACAAGAGTCGTTTTTATTTAAAGACATCTCAATAAACGGAATTTTACTCTTTGTTTGTTATTTACTCATTATAGCTTTTGTTAGGTATTTGACAATAAAGACATTTAAGCGTTTAGTAATATGCCTTATTGCAATCATCCTATTTCAATCTACCCTTATATTCAACAAATTTCAGCATGAAACAAGCGATGAATATATCATTTTCCAAAAAAGCAAAAAAAGCATACTTGGCTTTCAAAAAGGAAAACAGTTATACATTTATTCTAACTTAAAACCGCCCATTACAAAAGAAACTATGCTAACAAAATATGCTGTAAGTAATTTTATAACAACTGTAAAGGCAGATTCTTTAAAGAATGTTTACTCAATAAACAATAAAACCTTATTAGTCATAGACAGCCTTAACACTTACCAAATAAAATCTTTTACGGCAGATTATTTACTATTAAGAAACTCTCCTAAAATACACTTAAAACGCGTCATAGATTCATTAAAACCCAAAACGATCATTGCTGATGGAAGCAATTATAAATCGTATGTAACTAGATGGAAGGAAACGTGTAGAAAAGAAAAACTCCCATTTCATTCTACTTATGAAAAGGGAGCTTATATTTTTAAGTTAAACTAAATATCTAATTTGAGAATTCAGGCTTAAAATCATCGGCATAAGCAGAAAAATCATTTTGTGTCTTGAAATTTACGTGGTCATCATTTTTAAACAATTTCAGATATAACTCTAACTGTTGTGGCGTTCTGTATCCTATAATTGGTGCCAGAAGGTCGCCTTTTTCATCCAAGAATAAAATTGTTGGGTACGATCTAATTCCAAAATATCTTGACATCTCATGCGGAGAATTACGCCTGTTTTCTTTTGCAGGATCGTAACCTGGATTTTTGAATGTTCTATCTTTAAAGTTTATAGTTTCATTTCCTTCAGCGTTAAACTTTACTGCGTAGTAATGCTTATTTACATAAGCCACTACATCTTTATTTTTAAACGTGTTTTTGTCTAGCATTTTACAAGGTCCACACCAATTTGTATAAGCATCCATCATAATCTTTTTAGGATGTTTCTTTTGAAGCTTCACAGCCTCTTCTAAAGTCACCCAATTTATCTCTTGAGCAATGTTGCTAACAGGAATTAAAAAAACTAATGTTATAATATAAAGTATGTTTTTCATGCGGTTTGAATTTATAAGCAATTAAAAATTATTAGCTTCACTATTGGTTGCAAAACCTATGCCTAACTTACAAAAAACACTCCAAAAAATGGAGTGTTTAAGTTAATTTAAAAAATATACATTGATTAACGTACACCATGCATTAAGCGTTTAAGCAACGGATTTAACACTATAGCAACTAATCCTGCGCCTATTGGCACTAATGTAAATATTAAGAAAAAGGTACTCAACGAATATGTTGCAGAAATCTTATCAATCATACCTCCCATAGTTCCGGCTGCTTTTTGCCCTACTGCAATGGCTAAATACCATACTCCAAACATAAAACCAATCATTCGTGCCGGTACTAGTTTACTTAAATATGATAGTCCTACAGGCGAAATACAAAGCTCTCCCATAGTATGAAATAAATAGGCCATTATTAAAAATATCATACTCACAGATGCCGTTTTTGCTCCTGAAGGAATATCGCCTGCTCCATAAGATAAGAATGCAAATCCTAGACCTAATAATATTAACCCTATACCGTATTTCATTGCTGCGCTAGGATTGTATTTACTTTCCCACCATCTTGAGAATAATGGCGCAAGTGTAATGATAAAAAATGAATTTAATATCCCGAACCAAGTTGCTTCAACCTCATTTCCATCTTGTGAAAATTTATCATTCAATCGGTATAAAACTAAAGCCCATAAACCAATAAAAGCTACTGCCAAAATAATGTTTGACAAACCAATTCGTGAGAATGTTTTTTTAGCTAAAAGTATTAATACCCATGATATAATTATTAAAGGAACTGTCGTTAATAATGCGTCTATTATCTTAAACACCATAGCCGAACTACCAACTAGAGTTCTATCTGTGTAGTCGCGTGCAAATAATGTCATAGATCCTAACGATTGCTCAAAAAAGGCGAAGAAAAACACTGTAAAAACACCAAAAATAGACACCGCAATAATACGATCTCTAACAACAGGTATATACCTAGCAATTCTGGTAACTAATAGCACTAAAAACAAAACTAAAGCCGCTAACACAACCACATTAGAGCCACTTAATCCACCTATTTCAAAAGGCAACATATTAAGGTCTCCAATTTTTTCCATTGGATCATTGAATAAATATAATAAACCTCCAATTGCAGATAAAGTCATTAACACTTTATCAAACATAGTAAAAGGGTTTAATTTTTCTTCAGACTCTGCATCATGTGCTTTAGGAGCTTCTTCATTAATATTTTGTGGTAATTCTACTTCGTGAACTTTTGTTGGTTTAGCACCTATACTTCCAAAAAGGCTACCGGCTAACCAAAACTGCAACATACCTAATAGCATGAAAACACCTGCAAGTCCAAAACCATAAGACCATCCAAAGTTTTCAGCTAAATAGCCACATAGCATCATACCAAAAAATGCACCCGCATTAACTCCCATGTAAAATATTGTATAAGCGCCATCTTTTTTAGACTCTTTCCCTTTATACATAGTAGAGATAATAGATGTAATATTTGGCTTAAAAAAACCTGTACCTATTACCAATAATGCCAAACCAAAATAAAATGAAGCAGTTGTTTCAAAAGCCATTGCAACATGCCCAAGTGTCATAATTACACACCCTATTACGACTGCTATTCTATAACCTGTAATTTTATCAGCTATCCAACCACCTAAAATTGGTGTTAAATATAAAAGTGATGCATAAGTACCTATTAATGCTAATGCATGCTCTCTTGGCCAATCCCAACCAGGATTTTCACTCAACATCGGCGCCGTTAAAAAAAGCACCAAAAGAATTCTCATTCCGTAGAATGAAAATCGCTCCCACATTTCAGTAAAAAACAGAACGAATAACCCTGCTGGGTGTCCTATAACTTTATCTTTAAATAAATTTTCAATATCCGTATTCATATAAATTTAGTCGTTAGTTAGTTTATCTAATTCTTTTAATATCAGATTATATTTCATCACTCATTTCACGCTCATTATCTTCAGCGCCATGAGTAAGGTTTTCTAATTTTTTTCTGAATACCATAACAAGTAATCCAAAAACAACACAAAAAACAGCAATTCCTGTAAACACAGTAAATTCTCCTAACTTTGATGCTGATTCTCCTAATAATCCAGCTAGTTTATTTCCAAATCCTGTCATTGCAAAATAAACACCCATCATTAAAGACGCATATTTTAATGGTGCTAATTTTGTAATATATGACAATGCAACTGGAGAAATACATAATTCTCCAACTGTATGAAATAAGTAAGCTAAAACTAACCAATACATTGCAGAAGAGCCTGTGCTTTCAAACTGTGTTGAAGCAGCTGACATAAAGAAAAAACCAGTACCCATGATAATTAAACCTATAATCATTTTAAACAATGATGTAGATACTTTACCTCGTAATTTTCTTCTAGCCCAAAAAGCAGCAACAGCGGTTCCTAAAAATATAATAAACATAGCGTTTAATGACTGAAACCAAGACGCAGGAACTTCCCATCCCATAAGCATTCTATTGGTATTGTCCATTGCATAAATATTCATTAAGCCACCGGCTTGTTCAAATGCCCCCCAAAAAACAATAACCAGTAAAAAAGAAATAAAAAGTACAACAACACGATCTTTTTCAATTTTGGTTAATGGTCTTTTCATTGCTTCTTTTTCTTCTTCGTTTTCAGAAGTTCCGCTAAAATTCCCAACATGCTTTAGATATTTTTGTCCTACAACATATTGAATTAAACCAAGTGCCATACCTATTCCTGCAAGTCCAAAGCCATAATGCCATCCGTGAACTTCTCCTACATAACCAACTATTAAACTTGATAAGAAAGCTCCAACATTAATCCCTATATAAAAAATAGTAAATCCTTTATCTCTTCTGATATCCCCTTGCTTGTATAAACCACCAACCATCGTAGAGATGTTTGGTTTTAGCATTCCAACTCCTGCTATAATTAAGCCTAAACCTGTATAGAATGCCCACATTTGCTCTATAGCCAATATACTATGACCAGCTACTAAAAGAATACCTCCATAAAGCACTGATTTTTTTTGCCCTAAAAATTTATCTGCTATCCATCCTCCAGGAATTGACATTACGTAAACTAACATTGTGTAAGTTCCGTAAAGCGATAAGGCATCAGCGTTACTCCAACCTAATCCTGCATTTTCTCCTTTTGCTTGCGCTACTAGATATAAAACTAAAATAGCTCGCATTCCATAGTAGGAGAATCGTTCCCACATTTCAGTAAAAAATAGAATAAATAATCCTACAGGATGACCAAATAGTTCTCTTTGGTGCGCTTGTTTAACAGTTGTCGACATAAGTTAATTATTAGTTAGTATTATCCTTTTATTTGAGATTTTACAGATTCTTTCGTTTTAGGTTTTTCTATTTTATCACCTAAAGTTTTATCTATAAAATTTGACATTTTTTTATACAAATGTAATCTTGTGTTACCTCCGTAAATACCGTGATTTTTATCTGGGTAAATCATCCACTCAAATTGTTTATCAGCTTGAATTAAAGCCTCAACCATTCGCATAGTATTTTGTAAGTGTACGTTATCATCACCTGTACCATGAATTAGTAAAAAATCTCCTTTTAATTTATCAACATGATTAATTGGTGAATTTTCATCATAACCACTCGGGTTTTCTTGTGGCGTAGTCATGTATCGTTCTGTGTAAATAGAGTCATAAAATCTCCAGCTTGTTACCGGCGCTACAGCGATAGCCATTTTAAAAACATCATTACCTTTAAACAAAGCGTTACTACTCATAAAGCCACCATAGCTCCAACCCCAAATTCCAATTCTAGAAGCATCAATGTAAGGAAGCTCTCCTAATTGTTTTGCAGCTTGTATTTGATCTTCTACTTCGTATTTTCCTAATTCTTTTTGTGTTACTTTTTTAAAGTCAGCACCTTTAAATCCTGTTCCGCGGCCATCTACACACACTACAACATAACCTTTTTGAGCTAAATATTGATACCAATAATCGTTTGCACTATTCCAACTATTTGCAACACTTTGAGAGCCTGGACCAGAGTATTGGTACATGAACAATGGATACTGCTTTGATTCGTCAAAATCAGCTGGTTTAATCATCCACATATTTAAATCGTTTCCGTTTACATGAATGGTACTAAACTCTTTTTTTGATGTATTGTAGTCTAATAATTTCTCTGACAGCTTATCGTTGTCTTTTATACTCTTTATTAAGTTACCTGATTTAGCACTGTTTAAAGTATATTCTGGTGGTGTTGAAGCACTTGAAAATGTATTTATAAAATAAGAGAAATCAGCACTAAAAGATGCTCTATTGGTTCCGTCACTTTTTGTTAAACGCTCTTTGTCACGTCCATTTAGTTTTATAGAGTAAACATCTCTGTTTATAGAACCGTTTTCTGTAGATTGATAAAAAATTCTGTGTGATTTATCATCATAACCATAGTAGCTAGTTACTTCCCAGTTACCTTTGGTAACCTGATTAATTAACTCACCATCTTTATCATAATGGTATATGTGATTGTAACCATCTTTTTCACTTGTCCAAATAAAGCTATTATCCTTTAAGAAGGTTAAATTATCTGTAACATCAATATAGGCTTTATCGGTTTCGGCTAAAGCTAATTTTGCAGTATTGGTATTAGCATTTATCATCCATAAATCTAATGCATTTTGATGACGATTCATGTAATGAGCACTTAATACATCAGCATCATTTGTCCATTTTATTCTAGGAATGTAAAAATCATTATAAGCTTTATCTACTTTTACTTCGGCAGATTTATCAGATTTCACATCGTATATATGTAACGAAACAACCGCATTAGCTTCTCCTGCCTTTGGGTATTTGAAAACATGTTGCGTCTGGTATAAAGCCTCACCGTAAACATCCATAGAAAACTCTGGTACATTTGTTTCATCAAAGCGTATAAAGGCTATTTTATTGCTTGCTGCATTCCATTCAAAAGCACGAACAAAACCAAATTCTTCTTCGTAAACCCAGTCTGTAATACCATTGATTATTTTATTCTTCTCTCCGTCTGATGTAATTTGCGTAGTCTTTCCTGACTCTAAATCTTTTACAAACAAATTATTATCATAACCGTAAGCTACTTTTGTGCCATCAGGAGAAAAGGTTGGCTCTTGAATTTTCTCTTCTGCAACCAGTGTAACTTGATTATTTTTTGTGTTATAAATGTAGTATTTACCAAGTGTTGAGCGTCTGAAAATAGACTCAACATCTGTAGCTAGTAATATTTGAGTTTCATCATTACTAAATGTATAGTCCGTGAAATATTTTATAGCTTCAATATCTTTTGAACTAACTAATGTTTTTACTTTTTTCAAAGTTTTGTAATCATATACGTCAACCGTTGTTGAGCCTGAAGCTCTGTCAAAGTTTAAAACAGAATATTGTTGGCCATTTTTCATAGAATGCAATGCATCCATACGTTCTGTTCTAAAGGCTCCTTGCCATATATCTTCTAATGTAATTTCTTTATTTTGAGCTGATGTTAAAGTAGTTGCTAAAAAGCAAAAGATGAAGATGTGTTTTATAATTTTCATTAAATAATATCTTTTATACAAAATGATGTCAAGTTTACTAAAAATTATGCAAAAAACCGTATTTATTAACAGTTAAATAAGCATTTGTAGGACATTGCAATCAAGAATAGTATCTTTGCTTTTTTAAATTATATTGTATGAGTAAATCTATTTCTGGTTTTTCAAAACTGTCTAAATCCAAAAAAATTGATTGGATTGTAGATACATATTTTTCTAATAATAAAAACGCGAAACACATACTTAAACAATATTGGAATTCTGATGATAAACTTCAACAACTTCATGACGAGTTTATAGAGAATACTATTACCAATTATTATTTACCACTAGGTGTTGCCCCTAATTTTTTAATCAATGATAAACTGTACACAATACCAATGGCTATTGAGGAAAGTTCTGTTGTTGCTGCAGCTAGCAAGGCTGCAAAATTCTGGATGGATCGTGGTGGTTTTAAAGCAGAAGTTTTATCGACTACCAAAATAGGACAAGTACATTTTATGTTTCAAGGTAGTTTTGAGTCACTTAAAAACTTCTTTTCTACAATAAAATCTAAACTTATTGAAGACGCGAAGCCTATCACTAAAAACATGGAAAAACGTGGTGGTGGCATTATAGATATTGAACTACGTGACAAATCTCACGATATTGAAGGATATTATCAGCTTCATGCCACTTTTGAAACGCTTGACGCCATGGGTGCCAATTTTATAAATTCATGTTTAGAGCAGTTTGCTAAAACATTTAAAGAAGAAGCTCTTGTATTTAAAGATTTTTCTGAATCTGAAAAACAAATAGATGTTGTTATGAGCATACTCTCTAACTATGTTCCTGAATGTCTAGTTCGTGCTGAAGTAAGTTGCCCTGTTACTGATTTGACAGAAAATGATAATATGAACGCCGATGAATTTGCTAGAAAATTTGTTCAAGCTGTTAATATTGCCGAAGTAGAACCTTATAGAGCTGTAACGCATAACAAAGGAATCATGAATGGTATTGATGCTGTTGTTTTGGCTACAGGAAATGATTTTAGGGCTGTTGAAGCTGGTGTTCATGCATACGCCTCAAAAAAAGGCAAATACTCTAGCTTAACGCATGCTTCTATAAACGATGGTATTTTTAAATTTTGGATTGAAATTCCTCTAGCACTAGGAACCGTTGGCGGTTTAACCAGTTTACACCCATTGGTAAAATTGGCATTAGAATTATTACATAAACCTACAGCTAAAGAACTTATGCAAATAGTTGCTGTTGCTGGTTTAGCACAAAATTTTGCAGCATTACGTTCATTAACAACCACTGGCATTCAAGAAGGTCACATGAAAATGCATTTAATGAATATTTTAAATCAATTTGAAGCCACTAATAAAGAGAAAGAACTTCTGGTTAATCATTTTAAAACTCACACCGTAACACATAGCGCTGTGGTTGAAGCCATAGAAAAAATAAGAGCTTAATGAATACTTTTAGTCATGGTAAATTATTAATTACAGGAGAATATGTTGTTCTTGATGGTGCTTTAGCATTATCAATACCTACCAAGTTTGGACAATCACTTTCTACAGAGGGCAATAACGAATCTAGACTAAACTGGAAGAATTTTGATGAAAATGGCAATATCTGGTATGACACAAGTATTGATGTAAACACCCTAAAAACTATAAACAAAGGTGACCTTGACAACCCTATAACTCAAAAATTAATACAAATACTAAAAGCTACAAAAAATCTTAATCCTGATTTTTTAACTACCGGATTTGATGTAAAAAATACATTAACATTCCCAAAAAACTGGGGATTAGGAACATCATCTACGTTAATAAACAATATTGCCAATTGGGCTAAAGTTGATGCTTATGAGCTTTTAGAACTAACTTTTGGAGGAAGCGGCTATGATATTGCCTGTGCTCAAAACAGCACTGCAATAACCTATAAATTATTAAAGAACGAAGACACAAAAAGACACGTTAAACAAATCAATTTTAACCCCACATATAAAGACTGTCTGTATTTTGTTTACCTCAACAAAAAACAAAATAGCCGTGAAGGTATTGCTCATTACAAAGCTAACGCAGTAAACATCCCAAACGCTGTTTTAGCGATTAGCAAACTTACTTCAGAGATTATAAACAGTAACACATTAAGTGATTTTGAATCTCTTATTTTACAACACGAAACTATTATTTCAAAGGTAACACAACAAGTTCCTATTAAGGAAAAGTTGTTTTCTGATTTTAACGGACAAATAAAAAGTCTTGGTGCTTGGGGCGGTGATTTTATTTTAGTTACTTCAAAAGAAAATCCTGCTTCTTATTTTAGCTCAAAAGGTTTTAATACTATTGTTTCGTATCAAGACATGCTAATGTAATTCATAAAAAAAGCCTCACAAAATGCGAGGCTAATTTCTTTGGTTAGTTAAGTTAACTTTATTGAACTGTAGCAGCTCTATTATCTTCTATTTCTGCAGCATCTTTAAGTGCGTTATATAACTTACTATTTACTGTAGTTGCTTTAGTATTTGACACTTGATTTGCAAAACCTTGATAGTTATCAAGTGCAGTTGCTGGAGTCTTTTTAGTTACTTGAACCATATATACGCCTTTTTCTCCTTCAATAAGACCAGAAGTTTCACCTTCTTCAAGACCAAAAGCAGTACCAACAACAACGCCTTCTTTTCCTGCTCCAGATATTGTTGGGTTTTTCATGTTAATTGCTAATGATGATCTTACTGTTTGTCCTTCAGCTGAAGCCAAAGCATCTAATGTTGTAGCAGAAACTCTATTCTTTATTATTTCAGCTTTTTTCTGTTTTCTGATAATTGGTAATGCTGTTACTGAAGCATCTTCAGTATTCATCATACCTGCTACATTTATTTCAGTTAATTGCACAATTGCATAACCTGTTGGTGTCGTAAAACGTTTTACATCACCTATATCTGTACCTTCTTCAAAAGCCCAACGAACAATACCTCTTTGGTTTCCTAAACCTGGTATGTTTTCGTCTAATACTTTCATTTTACTAACTGGACGAATTACATATCCTTTTTCTTCAGCTACTGTTGGAAATTCAGATTTTTCAACAGCTATTTCAAAACTTGATGCGTCTCTAAACACGTTATCTATTGTTGCGTCTGAAGGCTCTATTGTTCTTGCTATAGTAGCTACCTTTACAGCGCGTTGCTTGTTTTTCTGACCTTCAATTTCTATGATATGAAATCCGTAAGGCGTTTCAACAACACCTAAATCTCCTGTGTTATTTTCAAACGTGAAGTCTCTAAATGCTGGAACCATTCTGTTGTATGGAAAATAATCATAACTACCACCATTGTTTACACTTCCTTGGTCTGATGAAAATTCTGTTACAAACTCACCAAATTTTGATGTATCGTTTTTAAGTATTGCCAATAAGCTATCAGCTGTTTTTTTAGCATCAGTTTTAACTTGCGCATCTTCTGGTGCGCTAGAAGCTCCTACAAAAGGTATTAAAATATGTCTAGCTTTAACAGAATCTGGTAGCTGTGTTACAGCTGCCATTTTTGTTATTTTAAACTGGTTATTATCTTTATAAGGACCATAAACTTCACCTACATTTAAGTTAAAAATGCTATCAGCAGCTACAGATGGTAAGCTTGATTTGAAAACAAAACGGTCATCAAATTTTTGATCAGAATTAGCATTTATATATTCTTGGTAGTTTGTTACTTTTTGAAAACCAATGATAGTATCATTTGTTTTTGCAACCTCATTGTAAACAACACGATCTTTTAACAGCTCTGCTAATTCGTTTTTGATTGCATTTTCATCTTCAACAGATGCTACTTCTTTAAACTCTACATAACGAATACTTCTTGAAGCTTCAACTTCGTATTGTTTTTTGTGAGCGTTTATGTAATTGTTTATTTCAGATTTTGATACAGTGACTGTACTATCAGGAATAGATGTGTAAGGTATTTGTACAAACTTTATATCTACTTTGTCTCCTTCTAGTTTATGCTCTAATTCTCCTTCTGCCAATGTTCCAGTCATTCCTGACTTTACCATATTAAAATAATCTTGTTGCATAGCGTTTAATGCCAAGCTGTTTTCATAGTCTTTCCATTGTTGGTACGCTTGAGCTGAAGTCGCTTTTAGATTAGCAATGTATTCTGATAATTTTGCTTCATCAAAAATACCATCTTCATTTAAAAAGTTAGGGTTGTTTGAAAGCGCTCCTTTAAGCAACTCTTTTACCTGATCTTTCTCAATAGATATTTCAAGATGGTCAAATTGTGTTTGCATTACAGCTTGTCTAACCTCTTGATCCCAAACACGATTCATGATTTGGTTGCTAGTTGCTGAAGGTGTTTGTTGTTGAGCAATTTCAACTTTTTGCATAAAGTCTTCTCTGGTAATATCTTTACCATTGATTGTTGCTACAATGTTTTGAGATTTTGATGTAAGCGCACTTCCATTTCTAAATAAATCGGCTAATACGAATGAAAATAAAGCTAATGCAATGATTAGGATTAAGAAAAGTGAGCGTTGTCTAATTTTATTTAAAACTGCCATCTGTCATTTAAATTTTTTACAATATAGTGCGCGAAAATACCATTTTCTATTTAATAATAAAAGTAGATAGTCGCATTAATTAGTTTAATTATTAGGAAATTAATCTTCTTGTAGGATTTTTAGTTTTACTAAATCTATTTTTGTGTTAGACACTTCAATAATAGTGTATTGATATCCGTCTGCTACAATAACTTCATTTTGTTCAGGAATACCTTCGGTTTGATCGACTATTAAGCCTCCTAAAGTTTCATAATTTTCATTTTCAGGTAGGTTTAATTTATAGGTTTCATTTAGATAGTCTACTTCCAGTCTAGCTGATAACAAGTAGGTTTCATCATCTATTTTTTCTTCATGAAGTACTACTGTATCATGCTCATCTTCAATTTCACCAAAGAGTTCCTCCATGATATCTTCAACGGTCATAATTCCTGAAGTACCACCATATTCATCAAGAACAACTGCTATACTTTTACGCTTTTTGGTTAAAATATTTAAAACATCTTTTATAAGCATTGTTTCGGGAACAAACTCAACCGGCATGACTACAGATTTTATTGTTTTAGGCTTTTTAAACAACTCAAATGAGTGCACATAACCTAAAATATCATCTATATTTTCTTTATAAACCAATATTTTTGAACAACCTGTTTCTGTAAACAAGGCATTAAGTGTTTTTGTAGTTTCTTTAATCTCAACAGCTATAATTTCTGTTCTAGGAACCATTACTTCACGCGCTTTTACTTCAGAAAACTCTAGCGCATTTTGAAATATTTGTATTTCGCTATCAATATCATCATGCTCTTCAACAGACTCCATTTGCTCACTTATGTAGTTACCTAATTCTACTTTGGTAAATGCTAATTGAATTTGATCTCCTTCGGTTTTAAAAAACTTTTTTAACACAAAGTCTGAAATCCAGATTACAAAGTCTGAAATAAAGGTAAACAGCATATAAAACATATATGCTGGAATAGCTAAAAGCTTAAGTAAAGTGTTTGCATAAATTTGAAAAAACACTTTAGGTAAAAACTCGGCTGTAATAAGTATTACTAATGTTGATATAATAGTTTGAGAAAGCAAGCTTAAATCTACCAAAAGGTAATTTACCATGTCATAATTTGAAGGCAACATTGATAAAAACCAAGCTACCAAAAGCTCACCCATAAACAAGCCATAAATTACCAATGCTATATTGTTACCAATAAGCATGGTTGCAATAAACTTTGATGGTCTTGCCGTTAGTTTTGATAAAACTTTTGCTAAAATACCGCTCTGTTTTTTCTCTATCTCAATGTGTATTTTGTTTGATGAGACATAGGCAATTTCCATACCCGAGAAAAAGGCTGATAGCAATAAGGATAAAATTATGATAAGCAGCTCTAAACTCATTTGTCTTTGCTAGTCTTTATTATCAAATCTTTTATTGAATTTTCTTCTGAAGAAAAACATAAA
The DNA here is from genome assembly GCF_048381695.1 of Corallibacter sp. Lineage (NCBI taxonomy): Bacteria > Pseudomonadati > Bacteroidota > Flavobacteriia > Flavobacteriales > Flavobacteriaceae > Corallibacter > Corallibacter sp. Next base: position 205,471 of record NZ_JBLXHI010000002.1, read on the forward strand.
TATAGCTGTAGCTGCAAGAAGAATAGATGTGTAAGCAATTGTTTCGGTTTGTATATACCTGTTTACTGCGTCAAAAGCAAATACAACACCAAAAATTAAATAGGCGTATTGGAAAAACTTAAATAGTTTCATTAAAAAAATCTAAAAAATTAATTAGGTAAAGATAAATAAAAAAAAGAGGGTATTCTTTTTTATTTTATTTTGAAAGAATTTAGCAAGAATAAAAATCTAGGTTTATTATTCTTTTACTGTCATTACAGAGTTGTTCATCTCTATAAGGCTTACTTGAGAAAAATCTTTATCGGTATCAAAAACGTTTCCTTTAGCTAAATCGCCTTTAGATTTGAAAGTAACTGGTTTGTTAGTAAAAAGCCACTCGTTTGCTTCATCAAAATATAGTTGCTCTGCAAAAAGTGTATCTTTTTCATGAGAAGCAAGCACTACGTTTCCTTGTAAATCTATGAGACCTGTTTTCTCATATACTATAGCATAATCGGCAATGATTGTACTTTTTTTGTTCTGCTTATCAAATAAGTTTAAGTGCACACCATTAGGAAACTCTCTAAATGCGAAAGATCTATTTGTGTAGTCAATCATTTTAGGACTAATAAGATTGGCTGTTACTCGTCCTGAATCGGTATATTTTAAATCTATTTGTTCAGCTTCTCCAATAGGTTCATTTTCAGAAATGCCTATTTTTTTTACTTCATTGTAATTGTTGTTACATGAAAAAAACATAGCCACAGTAATAACTGTGACTATGTTTGATATATTATGTAAAAACGTTTTTCTCATTATATTTTTGGTACAGAAACGCTTCTGCTTATCCAACATCCAACGCTAATAGTTTGACCTTGCTTACCAGCTTGGAAAATCTCTGTTTTAGTTGGAGCTTTTGCTCTATAGCTAGCAGCCGTTTGAGCTGCAACTTTCGTTAAAGTAGGATCCACACGTCCTGCTTTTTCAGCTTCACTAGCAGCTAACCAGAAAACAGCACGCTTATTAAAGTTAGAATCTCCACAGTTATTTGCACTAGCATTATACATTGCTGCTATTCTTAAGTGAGGTCTTCCGTTTGATGGGTTTAATTTTAATGCTTGAGAATAGAAATTTCTTGCACTACCATAACTTCCTCTTCCTTTTAGTTTATCACCAATTTTCTCATTAAGCCTAGCTTTTTTGATGTTATCAGTTTCTAAACTAATTGCTTGCTCGTAAAACTTAATTGCTTCAGAAGATTTACCTTCTTTATCTTTTAAGATACCTAAATAGTAAGCTGAATTAGCAGATGGGCTTAACTCATGGTAAGCATTTACCAACTTAAAGAATAACGGGTCGTCTGTACATTCTTTAGAAGACATTTTACCAGCTGCACGTTGTAACCATTCTGCGTTTCCTTTGTTCTGCTCAAATCCTTTTTGGTAAAGAGGAATTAAAGTCTCGCAATTTGCACGCTCACCTAATTTTTGATCGATACCTCCTAAAATTTGATCATAAGCTTTTAAATAACTTTCATAATATTTCTTGTAGCTATTATCTTTTTTAGTCAATGCTGTTCCTGCATCTTCTTTTTCAATAAGCTTGTTTAATTTTTCAGAATAGTTACCTACTTCAGATTCTACTTTTTCTACAACATCATCATACTTATTAAATAAATCTTCTGCTGGTTTTTTATCTGCATCATATAAATCTACCATTAAAGAAAAGTACGTATATAATGATTTAGGGTTTGTAAATGTTTCTGAATCTAACTTATAAGCTGCATCAAAGCAAGCGTATAATTCTTCTGTAGATTTATTTAACAACTCTCTATTATCATATTGTAACTGGCAAGCTTTTGCAGCATATTCGCCTTTTGGAGTTTTACTTGCAAAATGAATAGCTCTTTCTTCCCAAAGCTTTACTAAATCATTTATAAAAGCTGTTTTTTCAGCTCCAGAAGATTTATCAATTTTACATTCTAAAATATCTTCTCCGTATTTATATATACCTAAGTGAAATTTTGGGTTTCTTTGTCTAAGCTCCATAAAGTGCTTATAACCTTCGTCACATTTATCTGCTTTAGCCGCTTCAGTCATTAAAGACAATGAATTTATATCTTGTTCATTTTGAGCATGTGATAAATTAAAGCCTAAAAATAGCATTAAAGCTGCTAATGTAATTCTCGTTTTCATAATATTAAATTTTTCGCGTTTAATCATATTTTTGTTTTTGAAACCATCTATCGTTTAACGACAAACTTAAGTTGAAATTAACAAAATTCTCTTGTATTAAGTTACTATTTGTTGTTCCTCTGTTACCAATTTCTACACCAAAATTAGCATTTGAAAAAGCTCTTAAACTTCCAACTGGTATTCCTACTCCAAAAGATATGCCAAACTCTTTTATAGACTGATTGTTTATATTTAAGCCTGTCTTTTCAAAACGTACTCCAGCCCTGTAAACCACACGACTTAAGTAACTAAAGGAATTGTAATTAGGTATAAAAAAACCTCCTAAAGAAAAGGTTGTAGCATCTTCAAATTTTGTGTTTGTTGATGCATATAATGCATTTGAAAAGTCACTTGTTTTTTGCGCTGTGTATTCTGCACCTACAAACCATTTTCTAGGTTGTCCAACGCCTGCTCCTAAAGACCAAGTAGACGGAAGTGTCAACTCTGTTTCTTTCAATCCGCGAGCTTCTAGATTTGCATTTAATGTATTTACAATTAATTCTCTTCCTGATGCATCAATAACAATTGTATTGAAATATCTTTCGTTTCTGGAGTTAAGGTTACTTTTTGGCGAGTATGTTAATGATGACATTAACTCTAACTTATCAGTAATCATTTTTTTGTAAGACAAACCTAAATTAAATGATAAACCACTTAAATCTGATATGTTATTTTCTCGAGATTGATATTGTGTAAGAGCTTCGTCATTATTATATAAAAACTCTATAGTGCTATTTTTTATTTTACCGAAGTTATACCTTGCATCAACACCTACACTAAAATTATCGTTTATTTTATATCCTGCAGATAAATATGTTCTATTAACGCCGCCTTCACCTCTAAATCTATCACTTAAAGCTCCAGCTGCATTTAGTGTTTCTAACTTGTACCCTACAGAAGTGTAAGGAATAAGTCCAACACCAATACCTAATTTACCCATAGGTATAGATAACGCTATGTAATCAAATGTTGATGACGATACTTTATCAGAGCTCGTGTTACTTTTTAATGTTGTTCTTGAGTGAGAGCCTCCAACAGAAAACTTTACAGGTCTTCCTTCATTATTATATAGAGCTAAATTATCACCTCCGTATGATGCTGGGTTTTTTAAGTTTACGTGAATACTATCCATATAAACTCCTATTCCTCCCATACTTTGATTCTCAACAGTTCCTTTAAATTTTAAACTACCTATTCCGTAGAAAGAATATGGTGAAGCAGAACCTTCTTGAGCGTAACTTTGAATTGCAAATACAGCAATAAAAACTAATACAAGTTTTTTAATCATTCGTTTAAGTTAAATTGTAAAATATAATTCAATCCTAACAAAAGGAAATTAGAGTTGGCAAATATGCTACTTTTTAATTGTTTAGACAAAAAATTGGCGTCTCCTCCTGTTAAAATAATTGTTAAATGTGGAAATTTTAACTTGTATTGGCTGATAACACCATCAATTTCAGCTAAAACACCATTAACAACTCCAGAATGAATTGCATTATTTGTTGAATCTCCAATTATGTTTTCGGGTTGTTCTGTTTCTAATAACGGTAAGTTGGCCGTTAAATTATTCAACGTTTTATATCGCAACCTAATACCAGGAGAAATGGCTCCACCTAAATATTCATTTTTTTGAGTAATAAAATCGTAGGTTATACAAGTACCTGCATCTATAATAAGCACATCATTATTAGGATATTCTTTTACAGAGGCACACACTAAAGCTATGCGATCTACACCTAATGTTTTAGGTGTTTTATACAAATTATCAAAAGGCAATTTAGTTTTTGAGTCTAAAATTAATGTTGGCAAAGCTTTTTTTACTAAATCAAATTGCTTTGAATTAAGAAATCCAACCGATGAAATAATAGATTTATTAATTTTTTTATGCGATTTTAAGATTGAATTAAATTTTTTTTCAAAATCTTTAATCTCGCACGATATTTTACTCACCATTTCATCACCTTGAAAAACAGCTAGTTTCACAAAAGTATTTCCTGCATCTATGATTAAATTCATAATTTTAATTTGAGCGATAAATTTACAAAACGATTTTTTATAAATTTTCTTTGGCGGATAATAAAAATGAATATATATTTGCATCCGCAATTAAGCGACTGGTGCCTTAGCTCAGTTGGTAGAGCAAAGGACTGAAAATCCTTGTGTCCCTGGTTCGATTCCTGGAGGCACCACCAGAAAACCCTGCAAAACACTGTTTTTCAGGGTTTTTGTTTTTTATAGGGACAACAAAAGGGACAACCGAGTTTATATTTTAAACTGTAAATCATCATAGACCTCTCGCTCAATTATACCCGGAACATTACTATCAACTTTTGGACTAAATAAATCTCTACTAACAGAATATGCATCTAATGAGTCTTCAGGGTATGTAAATTTCAAAATGTCTTTAATGTCGTTTTCGTTTAAATCTGTTGATAGCCAATTATGGGTATTCTCATCATCAAGAATTACAGGTTGTCTGTTTTTTTTATTGTGAACTTTAGCAAATAATGGGGATGCGTCTTTTGTTAAAATTGTAAACGTAATAAATGCATCTATTACTGTATACAGACCTGCTAAAGCTAAAGGCTTGTTTTCTTTATCCTTGAAATGGAAAGGATATTTAACACCCTTGTAGTCGTGTGGCTCAAAAAAACCTGAAACTGGAATAATACATCTATTTTCCATTATAGAGCTTCTATAAATAAAATGTTGAAATACCTTCTCTGAACGCGCATTTAAACCACCACCATATTTAACAGCCTCTTTAAAATAAGGTTTAATTTCCTCTTTAGATTTATTATTTGGAACGATACCCCATACGCCTGGTGCTAAAACATTGGATTTCTCTTGAGGTATAACTAACATATTTGGGTGAGAAAAACCATTCATATGATAGCGTGGTACATCGAAGTATTCACGTATTGAATCATCTACAAGACTTACATCGAACCTGTTTTCTAATTCAGTTGTTTTTTTAGTTTGAGAAGTATGGAAACACATTTAATCTATTTTAAAATCATTCTCTAATTTATTCATAAACTTAAGTTTCTCTCCAAATAGCTTTTCGTGAGCTTCCCCACATTCCCAACAACCTAAATCCATAAAACCTTTTTTTAAGTATTTTTTACAAGCATCCTCACTTCCTTCATGCAAAACTGTTATACCCAAATAAAACCAATATTCAGGTGAATCAAGATTTCTTGTATATTGTAAGTAATAAAGTGTTTTATGGTATTCTTTTTTCAATAGTGATTCTCGTGCAAGATCCATGAAATATACATACCTTAAATAATTGGACTTGTCATCCATTTCAACAACTTCTGTTAAATATCTTGGTGGTAAATCCAAGTCAATACCATTAACCGTGATTTTCTCTCTGATTTGAGAAAAGCTAAACTGCGCGCTTAAGAGCAACACAACAATCAGAATATTCAATTGCTTAATTTTCATGTTTTACAATTTACACTAATTATTTCATTTATGTTTGTTGAATAACGTGGAGATAATCGTTCTTGTTTCATCTTCCATTGTCTGCCCAATGACTGACTCCCAAATTTAAGCTTATTGTTCCCATAAGCCATATTGAGCCTATCTACAATATCCATTATCGGTTTATGCTTGGGGTTTTCGGCTGTAAACATGGTAAACTGCTTTTGGTTGCTTGGTGTCAATCCCATTACAATAACACCTGCTTTTTTATAATGAAATCCATCTCTATAAATTGCTTGCAACCCTGCTTCTGCATATTTAACTAAATCTATGCTCGAATTGGTTGGATAGTGCGTTTTTACAACTATGTTTCTACCATATTGAGGTAAATCTTTTCGGAAACCGTTGGTATGCAAAAATACCATAAGCATATTGCATTGTGATTTTTGATTACGAAGTTTTTCTGCACAAGACACAGCAAACGTAGATACACGTTCTCTAATATCTTGGTATGATGTTAGCATACCTTCAAATGAGCGTGTTGTTGCTATCACTTTCTTGTTTGCAGTAGTTTCTAAATCTAAAGTAGGTTTACCCTCTAAATCGTGTTTTAGACGTAAACCAACAACAGACATATTTTTACGCACCCAATCATCTGAAAGTTGAGAAAATTGATAAGCATTATGAATATTTAAGTTTTTTAATCTTTTGGTATGTTGCCTACCAATACCCCAAACATCTTCGATTGGTAACCACTTTAAGGCTTTTATGCGCTTTTCTTCATTATTTATCACATAAACATTGTTTGTACGTTCTGGAAACTTCTTTGCTATTTTATTGGCTACTTTAGATAATGCTTTTGTTGGTGCAAAGCCAATACTAATTGGAATACCTGTACCTTTTGTTACACGATTACGCATTGTTTCTCCAATTTCTTGAAGGCTAAAAAGTTCAAAACCTATAAACTTTAAAAATGCTTCGTCGATACTGTATATTTCTACTTCTGGTGTAAACTCTGAAAGTAGATTCATCACTCTACTACTCATATCTCCATATAAAGCGTAATTTGAAGAAAAAACGTTTACGTTTTGTTTTTCAAATGTTTTAGCATATTCAAATGCTGGCGCACCCATTGGAACACCTAATGCCTTTGCTTCATTAGAACGCGCAATTACACAGCCATCATTATTGGACAATACTACAATAGGTTTATTGTTTAACGATGGATTAAAAACACGCTCACAGGAAGCGTAAAAGTTATTGCAGTCTACAAGTGCGAACATGAAGCAAAATTATCTCATAAATACTTACCTGATTTCATAGATTAACGAAACTTTTTAACAAAATTAAAACCTTAATAACAAGATAAAAAAATTCAAATACATTCAAATATTCTTAAAAGGATGTATATTAGAGCTCACATAGACAACGGTATAAACTGTAATTTAGTTCTTATTTTTAAAATTCTGTAAATGAAAAAGTATAAAAGTTGTTTTTTTTAAATTGAATTAAATAAGGAAAACCGTAACTGAAATTAAAACAAAGGGAGTATTTTAAACGGAAAAACAAACATAGAATATGAAGATAACCGAAAAGCTACTAACCGAATTACAAAACCGACTAAAAGTTGGTAGCCGAAGAGGTGTTCACTTAAATGCAATTACAGGTCGTTCAAGATACAAATTTGACATAACTAGACTTTCGCATATTGACGAAAACCTTCCTCAAAATTTCATCAATTCTTTGCTTTCTGAACTTCCATTAAAATTTAAAGTAAGTTGGAAAGACAACGTTCCTGACCTAAATTCTTTGTTTGAAGAAGACCAAACACAATTAGTAAAGATTACAAAATCATTCGAAAATCTAATCAACCAAACAGATGCAATTGAATCGGAGAAAGGAATAAATACTTTTGGCTTCGGTTTCCCAGTTCTTGTTCGTAGAGACCAATCTGACAACAAATTGACAGTTGCACCAATTCTGATTTGGTCACTACGTATCAAAAGAACAAAGGATTTTAACACTTGGGAGATTCTAAGAAATGATGAAGACCCAATTTACATCAACGAAGTATTAATTAACCATTTACAAAGCGATTCTAAAATCGAAATCAACCAAGTTTCGAGTGAATATATGGATGATGGTTTAATAGATAAAAACGAGCTTTTAGATATTTGTGTTAATCTTATAGAATCCATTAACACTTCTATACCAAGTGACCTTAGAGAAACATTTGAAAAGAAATTGGATGAAATAAAACCAATTTCAGACAAGAAACACTACGAAAAATTGCCATTAACATCTAACAATTCCTTTATTGATTTTGGTGGTTTATTTTCAATATTTGAGGTGCAAAAGCAAAATATCATCAATGATTACGGTAATCTTTTAGAATTAAAAGGAACTGAAATTGACCTTGATGATATGGAAGAACATTCTTTCCAACCAATATCCTCAGTAGAAACAGACCCTTCACAACAAGGTATTTTACACTCGTTAAATTCTTCAAGAAATATACTAATTCAAGGTCCACCAGGAACAGGAAAAAGCCAATCACTTACCGCTATTCTTGTAAATGCTCTAGAAAACAAAAAGAAAACTATAGTTGTTTGTGAAAAGAAAACCGCATTAGATGTTTTGAAGAAAGCACTAGATAAAAGAGGACTAAATTTTCTTAATGTTTTATTATTTGATGTTCAGAAAAAAGGACGACATGATGCTGTTTATTCAGTACGTGAACGCATAGATAACTCTGCATATCGAAGATATAGATATACGCATTCAAAAGAGACTTTAGACAACATTATTGAAAAATCAAAAACATTAATTGATTCAATAAATAAAAAACATCAAAAATTAGACGAGAAACTCATCGGAAATAAAAATTGGACAAATGTTGTAGGTTCGCTTTTAGCTGAATTAAAAGATAATTCAGAAGATTATAATCTAAACTTAAGGAAAGACATCTTTTCTTATAAATCATCTGAACTAACTAACTTACTAGAAATAATTAGAAAAGGACAAAATCTAAATACTGATTATTTACCTTTCAAAGAGTTATCATTTCTTAACCCTTCAAAATTAGTTGGTGATAATCCTTTTTTAATAGAACAACAAATTAATGAAGATTTTAAGCAATATGAAGAGGCTTATTCAAGAATTGAGAAAAAAACCGAAACCTATCACAAAGAATATTTTGATATAAGAAAAAATGAAATAGCCGACGAAATTGAACATTGTGGTGAGTTAGCTAATGATTATAATTCTTCGTTAGATTTAATTCAAACCATCCTAACACAGTTTAAACAAAACTACAAAGATGTTAGAACAACAGAATACCAAAATGAACTAGATAAAATTAAAAATAAAGTAGATGAAGCTGACTTAATATTCAAAGAATATTCATCTAACAACTTGTTTTTAGATAATGAAACCATTAACTCATTTAGTTTTAAACTAAAATCGCTTTTTTCAAAAGGCTTAAAGAAACTGAAAAACGAAAGAAATACAGTATCTAAAAGACTTTTAGAAATTGAATCTATCCTAATTGAATGTAAAGATTTACCTAAAATCGAATTCAATTCAGATATTAAGGATAATAAAAAAACATTTTTTGGCTTAAAAGAATCACTTATTCAGACAAATCAAAAGTTCAATGACAAAATAACTAATGAACTAAACGAATTACAACTAGATACATTTACAACTGAAAACATTGATTCTCAAATGTGTGTCGATAGACTTAAAAACATTAGTTCTTCTCGTACAAATGAATTTAACAGTTTAATTGCTTCAATTATATACAATTTAATTGAAGTTCAATCTGACCTAAAAAATAAAAGAAATAAAGTTGTTGAATTCATAGAATCTAGTAACGATTTACCTTCTCTAACTTTATCAAATACTTTGAATTCTATTAGAAACGACTTTGATAATTATTTTGAGTTCTTAGAACAGTCACATAAAGGTTTTATTGATGCTATCAAAAATGAAATTGAAAACATAGATATTTTAAAGTCTGTTGAGGATAAATACATAACTAAAACCTATAAAACACTAAAGGAAGAATCTTTAGAATTAAGTCTAAAGGTTAATAAGGATAACTGGATTCAAAAAAGAATAAAATACAATAGCGAACAAGTTTTTAGAGAATCAATATCAAATTTATTCAAAACTAAAAACACCTATTTTAACAATGATAATGACTTATTTTCAATAGAATTTAAATGGTTTCAATTTTATAATTCTTTATCAAAAGGTGAAAAGGAGATTATTGAGCAATTAAGCTCAAGAAAAGATTGGCGTAAAACATTTTTAATTTACTATCTAAATTCATTACTTGTTAATTCTGCTAATATAGATTTACCTACAGATGATAAAGACCATATTGAATTAACTCAATCATTATCACAACTCGAAAAAGAACAAATTAAATACATAAGAGAATATTGGTTTTCAAAACAAATTGATGCAACAAGAAATTTTGATATTAATAATCCAAATATTGCAGTAGAAAACCTTTATAACAAAAGAGCTAGTAAAAAACATAAAAGGCTTTCCTTACGCGAAATCGTGAAGTTGGATATTGAATTATTTACTACGTTTTTCCCTATAATCTTAACAACACCAGATGTTGCAAGTAATCTTTTTAAAGGAAAAAACAAATATTTTGATATTGTAATGTTTGATGAAGCAAGTCAATTAAAGCTTGAAGATAACCTTCCTGCCTTACTAAAAGGTAAACAAATTGTCATTGCAGGTGATGAACACCAAATGCCACCTTCAAACTATTTCAGCAAAATTTTTGACGGTACAATTGATGACGAAGATGAATTTGAAGATGAGATAGACAGAATTAAAAGTGATGCTAGTAATTCGTTATTAGATTGTGAGTCGTTATTAGATTTTGCTTCTGAGCTTGGATTTGACAAAAGACATTTAGATTTTCACTATCGTTCGTGTCATCCTTATTTGATTGATTACTCGAATTATGCTTTTTATAATCAAAGACTTAAACCGCTTCCAAATAAATTTGACTACGTTCCAATAAAATATATTAATGTAAATGGCACTTATTCTAACACTTCAAACGATTCAGAAGCAGAGACTATTTTATCAATTATTGAAAAAAATATTTCAAGATTACCAAATGGAGAATATCCAACTGTCGGAGTTGCAACATTCAACATAACACAAAGAAATCTAGTTCTTAGTAAAATTAACGAACGTAGAAAATTTGAACGTTTTAAGGAATTTAACGATAAAATACTTGAACTTGAAGAAAATGGTTTCTTTGTAAAGAACCTAGAAAACATTCAAGGAGACGAAAGAGACGTTATAATTCTTTCAACTACTTACGGCATAAATAAAGAAGGCAAATTCAATCAACGTTTTGGTTCAATAAATCATCAAAAAGGTTACAAACTTCTAAATGTAATTGTTACTAGAGCAAAATATAAGGTTTATGTTTGCTCTTCAATTCCTCAAGAGGTTTTCTTAAATTATAAAGAACATTTAATCACAGAAGGCTCAAATAATCGAAGAGGTGCATTTTATGCATATTTAGCATATGCCAAAGCAGTTAGTGAACAAGACACTGAATCAAGACTTGCGGTTTTAAACGCACTTGCGGAAAACTCATCAAACAAAACAACAATAGACAACTTCAATAGCGATTTAGAATCGCCTTTTGAAGAAGAAGTATATGAAGCATTAACTGAACATTTTGATGAAGAAAAAATAATTCCTCAATTACAATTTGCTGGCTTTAGAATTGATTTGGTTTATGATACTAAAAAAGTTGGTATTCCAAAAATTGCGATTGAATGTGATGGTGCAGCTTATCATTCAAGTCAGGAAGCATATTTACACGACAGACATAGGCAAAAAACATTGGAGAGACACGGTTTCGTTTTTCATAGAATTTGGAGTACAAATTGGTGGAGAAATCCTAAAAAAGAAACTCAAAAACTAATTGATTTCATAAACAATATTGAAAATAGTAATCCATCAATTTTTGAAGACAAATCAAAAATAAGTCTTGCTTTTACAGACAATATTAGTGTAATTGAAAATGAAATAGCCAATGTTTCACCTTCATTAAGAAAAGATTTAAAAGAAACAATAGAAGCAGTTTCAAAAAATGACAAAGTTCAAACAGAACTTTTTAAAGATATCGTAGAATTAAATAATAAAGTGAAAGTTAAATATTTAAATAATGATAAAGATTTGAAAGTTCAACTTGTTGAACAAGCTTCTAATAGTCCAATAAAATCGAATGGAATTCAAAAGATTAACATTAAGTCTCCGTTAGGGGTAGCTTTAAAAGGTAAATCTGTTGGAGATACAGTCAAAATTGGAAACTTGGATAATTATGTGCAAATATTAGAAATAGTAAAACAATAGCTTTAAATGCTATTTGTTTTCCATTAAGCTATCGCTCATAAAAAGCTTCCCCCACTCAACATAGAAAAACAGTATTAAATGAGAATAGAAAGCTACTTTACAAAACAAACAGATGTTAGAAAAATTATTTTAGAGCTCTTAGATAGTGCTTCTTCGAAAGTATTTGTTGCAGTAGCTTGGTTTACAGATACAATACTGTTTAATAAACTTATTGAGTTGCAAGAAAAAGGCGTTTCAATAGAAGTTATTATAACTAAACATGAATTCAATTCTCAAAGTCGAAATGAATATCGCCTACTGGAAAAAAATGGTTTTTTTGCTGAAATAGGAAGTGACGACCAATTAATGCATATGAAATTCTGCATAATCGACTACGACATAGTAATAAGTGGTTCTGCAAATTGGTCAAACAGAGCTTTTACTGTTAATAATGAAGAAGTTACTATAGTTTCTGGAAACCAACAACGCACAAACGATTTTATTGATGAGTTTGAAAGACTTAAAGAATTATCTGGTAAAATTCAAAAACTAGATGAAGCTTTAGATATTGCAAAAGCATTGAAATACTTTAAGTTAATTAAAGCTTTTGTAGACCTAGGTGAAACTTCAAAAATTCAACCTTATCTACATGAATTAAAAAACATAAAGGAATTATCATCAATAATTAACTTATTACTTGGTGGAAACTATGACACTGCATTTAATGATATTGAAAAATTTGAAAAATCGTATACTCAAATAGTCGATTTAAAGTCTATTGAGAAGTCTCAAATATTATCACAAATAAAGCTGATTTCATACCAAATTGAAACATTGCAAATTGAAAAAAGTGAAGTAGAAGCTGTAATTGAACAGTTTAACCATAGATATATTATAGAATTAAATCCTCTAATATCAAAAATCCTAGCAGTAAAAAAGAAGATTTATGAAAAACTAAAAAAGTATGGAATAGTTGATGATACCTATCAAAAAATAGAAGAAGAATTTGAGCGAAAAAACAAAGAATATCAAGAAGAAATAAAAAATGAAATTCCTGAATTAAATGACAAAGAAGCTTCTGACATTAAAAAGATACATCGAGAAGCTGTAAAACTTTGTCATCCTGATTCACCAAAATGCATTTACAAGAATAAAGAAGAAGCTTCTAAGGTTTTTGGTGAGTTAACAACAGCTTTTAAAACAAATGACATAAATAAAGTTCGTCATATATTGAGCGAGTTAAAATTAGGCAATCCGTTAACAAACATTGATAAATTTGATGAATTAGAACATCTTCGAGTTAAACTTGAAACACTAAAATCTAAATACAGCTATATCTTTAATGAACTGGCTGAAATTAAATTATCAGAAACATACCAAACCATATCAAAAATTAACGATTGGAATATCTTTTTTCAAAATCAAAAAGAGGTTTTAAATAAAGAATACAAAAGCTTAACTGAAAAATACGTAAACCATGAGTAAAGAAATACAAAAATCTAGCAGAAAAGTAGATAGTTTCTCGGGTAAGAAAAAACTTGATTTATCTTCAATTAACACAGGCGCTCTCTCTGCAAGTTTAAGTGAATTATCCATCCCTAGATTATTCTATCAATTGGTTGTTTTTGTTATAGATGGTACTGGTTCTATGACTTGGGAAGGAAAAACTGGCATCTCTAAAGGAAAAGAGGTAGATAATACAATAACGAAAATTTTAGATAGACTGAAAAATAGTAAAAACAAAAACTCTTTCGATATAGCTGTTCACGCTTTTGCTGAAAAACATAAAACAATTCTAGATATTACACAATTAGACAAAATAGACCATGAAATTTTCGACTTTAATCCAACTAATTATTTTAAAGAAGGTTTTATGTATGAATATCTAGATGACACCTTAGATATTGTAATAAATTCTAGCGTTAATTATTTAGATTTAAATAAGAACAAAAATTGTCAAGCACTTATAATCATATTAAGTGATGGGGCTATCAAACATTTTGATTCAGCTTTGGAGAGAGTTAATAAATTAAAAATGCATGAAAAAATAACAGTTTCATCAGTGTTATTGGAAGATTTAAGATGGGAAAACGATGAAGATTTTAAAAAAGAAGTTCAAAAAAAATTGAAAATGTTTTCATCAAATGAGAAAAATGGCCATAATTTTTTCACTTCAAATATAGACCCTGAAGAAATCCGAAAACACATGATAAAAAGTATTTCAACCGTTTCAAAAATTGACTAATGTTCTTTTCTGCTCAATATATAGATATAAAATTAAATCAAGATTATGCTGATTTTTCACAAGATGAAATTCAGAAAGGCCTTATAATTTGTGATGGGATCGGAGAATTTCCAGATTCAGGAAAAGCAGCCAAAGTAATAGTCGAACGATTCATTGCAAATTCTTTTCAGTCAATTGATAAACTTGTTTATGATTCGGAAGTTGAAAAACTTAAAGATGAATCATTTAAAGGCGGAACAACTTTTATTAGTGCAATTAACAAACATGAATCGAATAAAGTTGACATAGAATACCTAGGAAATGGAGGTATTATACATTTACACGGAGATTTTGCTAACAATGCAAATTCTGATGAGCCATACAGGTATGGAGAAATTATGATTCCACACATTTCACCTAACGGTGTGTTGACAAAGCATATTTCACATAACAGCAATAGACCAGAGTTATTAAGCTCAAAAATCAAGCTCAATCTTAATTACTTTAATGGTGATATCATTTTACTTTTTAGTGATGGTATATCTTCTCTAGAAGACAAAGTAATTTTAAAAGATAGAGAAGACAGGTATTGGAGAAATGAAAATGCAGCAATTCAATTAATTTTATCAAAATTAAATGAGTTTTTAAAAACTGGATACAACACTAATAATTTTGATGATATTTTGGTGAAATTCAATAAGGATATTTTAGAAAAATTGAAAAGTGAAAATTACCTTGAAGACGATGCTTCTCTGGGTATCATTATAACTGAACAAGTTTTATCATATTACAAGCGAGTTGCCAATGATTAAGTCAATATCAAATATTACAGATATTTCGGTCATTGATCAAAATGGCATCAATGATATTCTGTCCTTATCAAAAATTGATTTTGATGATAAACCTTTAGGTTCTGGTGGTTTTGGTTCTGTTCATAAAGTTAATTCTATTGATGGGAAAACCCAAAATGACTTTGTATTAAAAGTATTTACAGATGACGCTAATAAAGAACATGCATACGATGTTATTAAGTTATTACACGATAAGTTAAAGAAACGTCAACAGCAAACTAAAGTACCAACATACCATGACTTACCAGAATTATTAGGTTTGCCTTTTCTCGTATTTAAAGGATTTGATAGTATTTCAGAAAAACATTGTGTAGCCTTCTTAATGTACAATCTTAACCAGCTTGGTTATGAAGACTATGGAAGTGACACAGCAAACTTGTCCGAATACAAAAACCTTAGCATTCCTGATAAACTTTATCTTGCTTATCAACTCACAAAAACAATAAACTTTTTACATAGTATTGAATTTATTCATGCTGATATAAGTGAAAATTCTCTTTGGTTTAATGCGAATAGAGTCCAACTTTCAATAATTGATTATGACAGTGGTTATCATTTTGATTCACAAGGAAAACCATCAACAGTTGGAAAAGTTGGTCATTGGATTGGTAGCACATTTAGAAATATAATTGGTCAAAAAAAGGACTCTTCAAGTCTAACCACACTGGACAGGCTATATGAAGAATATTGGGTTTTAGCTAACGCAGTATTTGAAGTCATATTTGGAGTTATGCCTTTCTTCTTCCTTTCAGATACAGATGATGAAACAAAAAAAAAGTATTTAAAAGATAATGAGTGGCCTAATATAGATTACACATCGTCTCTTTTTAATACAGCAAACCAACAACAACACCAAACAGTAATATCTTTTATAGAGCAATTAGAAAGCGCTGGAGCAAAAGATTTGATAGATGCTTTTAAGCGGGTATTTAATAAAGGGTATAAAAATGAAAACCAAAGGTTATCATCAAATGAATGGAAAAACCTCATTAAAGAATTAAATGAAGGTTTAGGAAATAAACCTTTAATTAAAAGTTTTACTTCGGATAAAACAACTATTTCCCGTAAAGATGAAATTGCGAATTTTTCATTTGTTACTCAAAAGTACAATATAGTTTATTTAGATAGTAAACTCGTACCCCTGAAAACTACAGAGCCAATTTCAATTTCATTAGATGATTCTAAAGAAGTAACGCTTAAAGTAAAAAATGATTTTGGTGAAGTTGAAGAAACCATAAGAATTCAGGCAAATAAAGTTGAACCTGAAATTTTGAGTTTTGAGGCTTCTAAACTTGTAAGGGATAGCTTATCACCAATTAATCTTACTTGGAGAGTTTCAAATATTAAGTCTATCCAAATAACTAACGTCAACCAAACTTTTGAAAAAAATGGAAATGTTGATGTAGAGCCAACTACAACAACAAAATACTGTTTAACAGCTTTAGGCTTTTTTGACCAAAAGGTAACGAAAGAACTATTAATTGATGTTGTTTCTCCTAAAATTAATTTTTTCACTTGGGAAGTAAATCTAGAACATGGTATTGATAATGTTGACTTAAAATGGAAAACTGAAGAAGCCCAAAGAGTAGAGATTTCTCCTAATGTTAAAGAAACTATGAGTAATGGATTAGCTCATGTTCCCATAAGTAGGGAAACTACATTCAAACTCATAGCAAAAGGTTTGTTTAATAGTGTAGAAAAAGAAATAACTGCTCATCCGTTTCCTGTTCCTGTGGTTAAACAAATTTTTGCAGAGGCTCCAAAAATTGAGATCAATTCTAACATTCACCCCCAAAGTCTTGCAGTGCCAAGTAACTTATTAAACATTAACAACATTAAATTCTCTAATTCAATCGAATTTAACAATTTAGAGTTAGACTCTACCGAACTTAAGTCGTCTCTTGAGTTCCCTGAGTTTGAACACGAAAATGCTTTGATAAAAAAATATAGTAAAGAAAAAATCGGATTTTCTCACATATATCAAAATATATTAGAAAAAATAAATAATAGATTGTCAAAATGAAAAAACTTATAAAATATCCTTTTCAAAAAATTTATAAATTCTTTTTATGGTCTTCTGGTGCTGATTTAGAAATTCTCAAACAAGCCCCAACTGATAATAGCAAATATTTCGGCATTGGGGGAACAATCGTTTTCACAGCACTAATGGCTTCTTTTGCAGGGGGATATGCGTTTTTTACGGCATTTAAAAGTTCAATTCTATCAATATTCTTTGGACTGTTTTGGGGTGCATTAATATTTAATTTAGACAGATATATCGTTTCTACCTTTGGCGTCGGGGATGGAAAAAAGACAATCTCAAAACAAGAACTTCTTGAAGCCGCTCCAAGATTAGCCATGGCTGTAATCCTTGGGTTTGTCATTTCCACTCCTCTAGAATTAAAATTGTTTGAAAGCGAGATAAATGCTGAAATTGATAAACAAATAGCCATTTCAAATCAAAAATTAGAAAATGAAAATTCTCCAACTTCTAATGACATTTTAGTAAACTACCGTAGTCAAGTAGAAGCTCTAAAAGGTTCTGTATCAAATAGAGAGGAAACTTTAAAAAACAAAAGAAAAGAGTATGAACAGGCAGACGAAGATCAACGTATGGAATGGAATGGTCAAGGTAAAACAGGTAAAAGAGGCAAAGGGCCTTATTGGGAAGAACTTAACCAAAAAGCTCAACGCTTATTAGTTCAACTTGAAAATATGGAGTCTAATTACTCCCGTTTAAATGAACAGGATCGAGCTAAAATAACTGAATTACAAAATAAAATACGAATTTACGAGGATGGTATAATTTCGGATATTGAAAGCCATAAAAGAGTTCAAGAGCAAAACAACGGACTTATGGCAAGATTACTGGCCTTGAATAGACTTTGTTTTGAGGAAACTGAACAATATGAAATAGTTGATGGCACAAAACAACTTACTGGAGTTACCACCTCTAGATCTATCGTATGGTATACGAAATGGTTAGTTACCATTTTGTTTATCTTCATAGAAATAGCACCTATACTTTTTAAAATGATGACCGAAAGAGGAACCTACGATGATATTCTAGACAGAATTAAACATGAAGCAAAAGTCAAACAACTTCTACTTCAATCGAATATTAATCAAGAAATTAATACAGCTGTAAAAGTAAATACTGAAAAAAATGAACAAAAACTAAATTCTGAACTGTTAGCTAATAAAGAATTATTAGAATCTATATCTAAAGCACAAGCACAAATTGCTCAAGTTGCAATTGAAGAGTGGAAAAAAGAACAGATAAAAAAGGTGAAAGCAAGCCCTTCAACAATGATTAAATCCTAAACAGGGGTAAAAAAAAATTTATAAAATGGAAAAAGATCAACACCCATTTTTGCAAAAATACGCACTTAAAAAACCAGTCAAATATATTGTTATCGGAACGATCCCTCCTTCAATAGAAGCCAAATTAACTTCTGGAAAAAGAAAATTCAAAATAAAATATTTTTATGGTAATGTGGCTTCGTTTTGGAATATCCTTAAGGAAGTTTACACTAAAAATTCTTTCGACACAATAAAATCTATACAAGAATGGCAACAACAATACAGTGTTGGTTTTACTGATACAGTGATACAATGTAAAAGAAAAGGTAATTCATTTAGAGATTCAGACTTAAAAGTTGATTATAATGATTTAAATCACAAGCTTAAAGATTATATTTTAAAAAACAATCGTTTCATTGAAAAACTAATTTTCACAAGTGGTGAAAATTGCAACAATGCATTATTTAATTTTAAAATAATTATGGGTGAAGATTATATTAAAATTTCGAAAAAAGTTGTAAAAGACTTACCATCACCATCAGGAAGTTCAAACACTTCATATTTTTGTTCAAATGAAGACACCCTTGGACTTAAAAAGGAGTTTTATGATTATTTAATAAGCCTAGATAACGACGAATATATTTCATATGTTAGAAAACAGTGGAAAATAAAGCAAACATCAAAAAAAGGAGAAAAAGTTCAAAGAATTCCTAAAAATCTTTTAAAGAATTTTAAAACAAAAAAATATAGGGATATATTTCCACCCGAAAATTAAACATTGTATTTAATTTAAGAATATCATTACTAACAAATTACCGAACTAAAACTCTTTAAAATGAATAGATTCTCTATAATCAAAGGAGAAGAATTTGAAAATTTTGTTCACACAACAATATTCCCAAAAAATCAATTTGATTTAATCCATAGAACTAATTCTTTTGAGCAAAATTCTGAAAGGTTTTCAAGAAATACAATGCTTCCTGATTTCAAATTTGAATGCAAGACGTCTAAAAAACAGTTTTACGTTGAAGCAAAGTTTAGAAGTAACTTCAACAATCACAATAAATTAGAGGTATTAACTAAACCTCAATTTGACCGCTATAAAGAAATACAAGAAACTGAAAAAACACCTGTTTTTATAATATTAGGTTATGAAGGTGCAGCTAGAAATCCAGACCATATTTCATTAATTCCTATAAATGAATTTGACTACTTAAATATGTATCGCTCCAAACTTATTGAGTTTGATATTGATAAAAAGGCAATTAACGTTAAATATTTAAAGTTAGATGAATATAAGTTTAACAATGATTTAGAAAAAATTATCAAGCAAGATGAAAAAACATCTTCTTTTTATAAACCTAAAAGGAACTGGTTCATCTCTGCTAGTGTTATTTTAGTTTTAATAATAGGTTTTTCCATTACTAAATCTATTTATGGAAATGACGACTTTAGCCTTGATGACAATACTTCTAGCTTACAGGATAATGAGTCTAATATTAAAAATATAATACAGGATTATTATAAGAATCTTGATGCAGGTGATTTATCAAAACTTAAACAATTTATAAACCCTATAGTTGATAAATGGTATAGCAAACAGAATTTAACACTAGAACAAATAATTAAACAGCAAAAAGCATATCAAGAAAAATATCCCTACAGGAAAACTAATATTAGATGGAATACCTTTGAAATTGAAAATAACGGTAAAGATTACATTGCAACTTATCAATTAGATTACAGTATAAAATCTCCTAAATGGAAAAATTTTAAAAAGTATAATTTGAAGATCACATCTGTTTGGGGGCAAAATCTAAAACTAAAATCTATGTATGAGGATAAATTATAACTGTTTTATCACATTGGTAACAATTCCCCATATCATAAACTCATTATCTTTAGTTACTTTTATAGGTTTGTAGTTTTGATTTTCGGCTATTAACCAAACACAGTCTTTTTCTATGCTGATGCGCTTAACTGTAAATTCACCATCTATAAAACAAACAGCTATTTTGTTATTTGTAGGTTCTAAACTTTTATCTATAATAAGTAAATCACCATCGTGAATACCTGCATCTATCATTGAATCACCACGTACACGACCATAAAAGGTTGTACTTGGGTTTTTGATAAGATGTTTGTTAAGGTCAATGTTTATATCCAAAAAATCATCTGCTGGAGAGGGAAAGCCTGCGCTTATCCCATTAGCCACAAATGGAAGCTCTAAAAGTGTTGAAACATCTGCTCCATAAAATTCTATTGCTCTTGTGTTATATAGTTTTCTGATTTGCATAAATGATAATTAGATAAAAACACCAAAGCCATCGCCTTGAGGAAAATAGTCCAACAGGTGCTACACTTTGGTGATTTGCTATACATCACAAAGGATTGAAAGTCTAATAATGCAATAGCACATGCAAAGCTAAAAAATATTTTAACTAAAATCAGCAAAATCATCATAGACAATTTCTGTAATGTTTCTGTAAGACAATGTATCTAATTTAAGACTGTCGTAATCTGATGTAAGAGGTATTCCACTCTTTTCTATGTCTTTTTTTACCACATTATAGGAAACCCCTTCCCATACCTTTAATTCCAAATGAGCACTTAAAATATCACAACCATTATCTGCTAAATAGATAACTTCTGAACCACCAAAAATGGAAATAATATTATAAATATCTTGCCTGAATTTATTAAAAAACTCTGATTCAGACAGGGTATATATAAAACGGTATTTATAAATAGTAGATATTTCTAGGCAATTAGGATAAACCGTAATACTATATGAAAAAGGACTACTAAAATGGATAATTTCTTTTGTTTCTTTGTTTGGGATAACGCTATTCGTTTGTTCATCATAAATCTCTGGAAATTCGCATTCCCAATCCTCAATGTGTTCTGAACGAGGAAGCACCGAATCAAGGTTTAGGGCTTTTAATTTATTAATATACTCATCTTTTTCAGCAAGTACATCTTCTTTTGACACCTTGATGTTACTTATAATAAATAGGTCTGTTGCCATATCATAAAACTACGTATAGTTTAATAGAAACAAAAAATAAAAACAAACATTTGCATTTCCTCTTTCTAATGTTTCATCTAGTTGATTATAGAGTTTAGGCGGTATTTTTTTTACATTTTTATATGCTTCTAAAGACATAATATTGTTATCAATAAATGTCTCTTCTAGCAAGTCATAATCACCAGTAGTATAAATACTCGCTAATTCTGTTTTTAATAATAGTTGCAAAGACTCTCCTTTAAAATCAGGATTCCAAAAATTAAGGATGTTATAGGTTTCTTCAAGAGTAAACACTCTTCTTCTTGTATAATTCATTTCCTCAAAATACGTCTCAAAATGTTTTCTAAAAAGGTCTTTAGATTTAATACCAGTAATCTCTCTTAATAATTTCAATTTATAAACCTTATTGTTTCGAGAAACAAAGAACACTTCGCGCAATAAATCAGTATCATTTAAATTAGGGTATTTGGTTTTTAAATCCCCGTAATTTATAATACCCAATATATGAAAGAGATATGCAAATGTTCTATCAAAGGTATCTTCTTTAAAAGAAACTCCTAAAAAGCAAAACAATAAAAACCCAATTGTTAATCCGTTTTTACGTTGGTAGCTGGGTTTAAACTTATCTATATCAAAATTCATATTAAACTAATAAATCCATTGCCAAAATAACAATGGATTTTCATTAAAAATTACCATCTTTTATTTCCCCTGATACTCACTATGATTAGGGTTCAATTGATTAGCATGATTGTTTAAATCTGCTTGAGTGTACTCATAATCTTTTCTTAATGACATAATTTTAAATTTAATAATTAATAATAGTTCAAAAGTAAACGCTCACATTAGGTTAAAAAACCAAATTTTCGTCGATAGCAACATTTTAATTATTCTCAACAATTTAGATTTAGCTCGTGTCCCTTTTATTTTAAATTAATGCACTCGTGAATTAAGAGTTTTCTACAATTTTGATTTCTTCTTCGGTTAAGCCATACAACTCATAAACCATTTGGTCAATTTCTTTATCGGTTTGGTTGATTTGGGTTTGTAAGGCTTGTGCTTTTTGTTTGTTGTCTTCAAAGAGGTCTAACCACTCAAACTCGTCTTTTTTAGTAAGTGTTGGTACTTCTTCTAAACCATTTTTAACACGTTGTTTGTTATTTGCTTTTATTGCTTTGTTAAGCTCTTTTATAAAATCTCCAAACTCTAACTCGTGCCAGTTTTGCAGTTTTTTTGAAGCCTTATTAATAGAGTATTTACTTAATAAATACCTAAGAAAGGCCTCTTTTGTTTTTTGGAAACTTCTTTCTAAAGAGATGATTTGGTTAATGGTCGAAGAAAAATCAAATGAAGAATCATATTGAAATGGAAACCCTAAAATATATACACCTTTAAATTGTGCAAAAGCTTTATTTTCTGCACTTGTTTTTGATTTATGATAAAAAGCCAAAAGCTTAGAATTTAGCTGAGCTAGTAATGAATCTAATTTATCCTTTTCATCAGGGATTATTAAATAAGAATTTTTTAAAACCATCATCTTATCGACATCCTTAGCTGCAATTATATTAGAACCTGTTCGTCTCATTAAAATCTTGTCCTGTAAATACAATTCAAGATTAGCATTACTTTTCATTTCTTTTTGAATAAAATTAACATAACTTCCTGAATATGTTATATTATATCTATTTACGTCCTTACCTAAAAGGATTGGTAAATGCATTTCTGAGTCTTTACTCTCAGTAATCCAAACTTTATTATTTCGAGTTTCTAAACCTCGATATACAATAGCGTGCTTTCCAATACTATCAAAATTCTCTTCCAACTTTTCTAATAATGGATTGTATGAATAAATAAACGGATTATATCCTTTTTTGAATTTTAAAAAATCTATTTGCTCAAAGAGAAACTCATCCTCTAGAATATTAGAAGTTAATTTAATATCATAATTTTTTGATTCAGTATTTCTGATATGTAACACAACTGTTTCAACTACTTCATCAAATGCTGTATTCTTTAAATAAACTATTTCTTCAACTTTTAAACTATACACATTTTCACGCATTTTAGAAAAGTATTGACCATCTAACCAACTATTTGGTATAATAAAACCTAAGTAACCTTTTTTTCCTAATAATACATTAATAGCTAGGTCAGTAAATAGAGCATAGGTATTAGGATTATACTCAGCATAGCTATATTTTTTATTTACATAGCTTAGAGTAGTTTTTCCGAAAATTGATTTTATATAGACAACATAAGGCGGATTTCCAATAATCACATCAAAACCACCTTTTTCAAACACTTTAGGGAATTGTTCTTGCCAATTAAAAGCTTTATCACCTGCTACTGCTTTGCTATCTATTAAAGAGTTACCACATTTAATATTACTACTTAAATCGTTTAATTTACGTCTTGGTTGTGCTGTGCGTAGCCAAAGAGATAGTTTTGCTATCTCTACAGACTCTTCGTTTAAATCTACACCGTAAATGTTATTTTCTAATATTGTGTTTTCTATATCTGGAAATTGTAAACCACCACCTAATACTTTTGTTTTAAGCTCGTCTATATATTGATGTTCTGCTATTAAAAAGTTTAAAGCTTGGTTTAGGAAAGCACCAGAGCCACAAGCAGGATCGCATATTGTTAGTTGTAATAACCAATCTCTATAATCATCTAGGATTTTAACTAATTTAGTTATAGTTGCTTTTTGCCTATTCTTACGCCCTTTAAAATATTCTTCTTCTTTAAAGCCTAGCTCGGTTTTCTTTTCTTCGCACAGTTTACCAACCGTATTTTCTACAATGTATTTAGTTATGTATTTAGGTGTGTAAAAGACACCATCTTTTTTACGTTTTGATTTTTGCTTATCGAAGTCTGCACCTTCAATTTCTGCATTAACGCTTTCTATTTCGTTTAAAGAGTTTTCGAAGATATGACCTAGTATGTTTACATCTACTTGGCTCTCGAAATCGTAAGCTGCTAATTTACTGGTGTGTTTGTATAATAAATCGCTATCTATATCTAAGCTATCTAAAGTTTTATCTTCTTTAAATAAACCACCGTTATAAGCGTATATTTCGGCTCTTTTGGTTGTTCCTGCTCTTCCTGTATCTAAGAAGTTAAAGTATTGTTTAAATAGTACGTATAGCGGTCTATCGTCTCCAAAATCTACATCTGCTTTCCACTTGTCTAAAATTTGTTGTGTGCTGTTTGGTGGTAGTAACCCTCTATCTTCTGCAAAGAAAATAAATAGGTAACGGTCTATTAGTTTTTGTGACTTTTTAAAAAGTGTTAGCTTAACGTTTTTTTCTAGTTTTAAGAGTTCTGCTTTTTCTTCATCTGTTAATTGATGAGATTGCTTCGCTGAAGCTCGCAATGACGCTTCATTTTTTAATGTTTTAGCGTTGCGTTTTACGAGGTCTCTAAATAGCTCTCGTTTAAATAGTGAATAATCTTTATAGAATTGCTTTGTGATTTGTTCTTCTTCTACAACAGACTGCTCTTTAATTTTTAGAGGTGTGTTATTTAACACATTGTCTTTTTGTAAACAGATGTATAATAACTCAAAACGTTCTGGTGTAAGTTCGAATAGATTAAACTCTTCAAACTCGGTTGCATCGTTAATATAAAACCTTAGTTTTTCAAAGTTAGAAGTTATTACATACACGCATCCTTTTTGATTAGCTTTATAATCGAAAGCTTGTTTACGTATGCTTTCTAAATCTTTAGTGTTAGCACCTTTTAATTCTATAACACCAATAGCAATATCATTATCTAATATGGCGCCATCTGCTTTACGTGCATTGTTTTGGTTTTTATACTCTGCAACTAGATTAAAGTTAGCTTTAGGTTTAAGCGTATAGTCTAATACATTTACAAATAACTCTGTAAGGAATATACCTTGATATTCTTCTTCTTTAGAGCTACGTATGTTATCTTGTATTGTTGGATTTAGAAAGTATCTTTTATATTTAGTATAGGCTTTATTTATGGCTTCACTATCTTGTAATTTTGAATAGTGTTTTAATACTGATGGTTGATATAATGACATTAAATAGTTGATTATAATAGCTTCTAAAGTTATGAATTTTAAGTATACTTAAAATAACTATTTAAGTGATTCTTATTTAATTCATGAAGAAATCAATTAACTTGAAATAGGACATTTTTAATAATTGAGTCAGTTGATGATTTTATTAATAAAAAAACACCATTGGATTACCATTGCTTCACCATTGCTCCACCATTGCTCCACCATTGCTCCACCATTGCTTTACCATTGCTTCACCATTGCTTCACCATTGCTTCACCATTGCAACCACCATTGCTTTTGACTACAGATGTAACCAATTTGACTAAAGGTGTAGCCAAAATTTAGTATAATTCCATATATTTATAAGGAATAATGAATTACCATTGTAACATGGCAAAAAGCAAATTACCAAGATGGTTTAGGATAATAAGATACTATTTAAATTGTTTATGGTATTATGTTTTGTTTCCATTAGGTGCGGAACAAGATGAGTTTACTAAACAATTCAACCAAAGAGATAGCAACAAATAGGAATATGCAAATAGCATAAATGCGTTCATTTTTGAAGTTATAGATACAGCCTCTATCTCCTCTTACTTTTTCCTTTAAATTCTATGACATTAAACATATCAAACATACGGTCATAAATTCTATTACCGTATCGCTCAATAAAAGACTCCATGGTTTGTTCTACACATAAATCACTACTGGAATAATTACATGATGCAAAAGTTAACAAACTTTTCTCATAACGAAGTGAAAGCACCTCCTTTACAACATTGGTTATTCCAAAGTTACTTGCATTCTTTTCAGCATCTAAATCATCAATATATAAACACTTTCGTTCCATGTTATGGAAAAAGAGCTCCTTTTCTACTGGCGAACTAATATTTTCATACATTCTCACTAACTCCATTGATGAGTAGCCTTTAAACCTTAAAGGCGTATAAAATCTAAATAATTTTTCAAAAGCTTTAAGGTATGCAGTTTTCCCTATTCCATAATTACCAATTATAAGTAAACCTTTATCAAATCTTGGTTTACTAATATCTTTTCGCAAGTTTTCACACCCAAAAAAACTATCATCTTTTGTAAAATAAAAAAAGAGTGTTTTTAGGTTGTTTATTGTTTCATTATTTACCTCTAATCTTTTATCAGTTATTGAATAAAAACACTCCTTGAATGGATTCCATAAATCATTTTTGGTTGGCAGGATAATACTAGGGTTACTTTTGGATAATTTAATGTTTTTATTTTTTTCAGGAGTTGTAATGTCTTTCATCAACTCTCCACAGGAAAGGGTTCTATTAATTCTCATTTCAACAAGGTTAACGGTTGGTTATTCTATCAGTTTTTTGTTTTGAATTTGGCGCAAAATTTCTTTCCGTCTTTTGCCACTTATTAAGCCTTTTTTCAATTTCAAAAAAATCTTGGCATTCATATCTCATTTGTGCGCCTTTGATATCTAATTCACTCCAATAGTTATAAAAAGCATTTAAAATTTTAGAATTAAATTGAGTGTGAGCAAAGACCTTCTCTCTAAATATTTTTTTTCTTTTTTTTATAGTATTATTATTAGTATTAGTTGTTGCTAAAGGCTTGTCAACCGTTTGCGATTGGTCTGTCAACAGCCTGTCAACCGTCTGCGATTTGTCTGCTAACTTCACTTCATCAGATGTCGGTTTTTGCATTAATGACGGGGAATTTGATACGTTTTCAACCTTGTCAACATGGTTCAGATTAGGTTCTGAAACAAACTCATTCAGGTTAAGAACTCTAATTTTAGTGTAGTTGGCGGTTGCAATATTAATATACCCTGTAGATTCAAGCTTTTTCAATGAAGTCCTTACCTTACTAACTGTCAACCCAGTTTCATGAGCCAAGTTTTCATGTGATGTCAAAAACTCACCTTTATTAATTAAAACACCTTGCCATCTCTTTGGACTGTAATTGACTTTAATAAGGCAATGTAAGAACACTTTGCTGGTATTTAAATCCTGATACCATTCCCATTCCATAATATCCCGTTTGAGCATAATAAATCCATTATTATTCATCATGAGATTCTTGTTTAATAAGTTTGGAATAGATTTCGCTCTTCTTGTAGTAAACACGATTACCCATGCGATAACTTGGAAGAATACCATTTTTTCGCCAGTTGTGTAGGGCTTGCTTAGAGCATTTAAGCAAATCCATTGTTTCTTGAACAGTGAGCAACTCCTCGTTTTCAGGTTTAGCAGTTTTGTTCATTTCGTAAAACTCCTTAAGTGTTTGTCGAACATCTTTTAACAAGAAGTCCTTTAACTCATTTGGAGTCATTTGATAAATATGTGTTTGTGTGTAATTCATTTGGTGCTATTTGAAATGTTTTGCAAAGTTATCACCACACACAAGGAAAAAATGTACCGATATGTACCGGTACTTAGCTGACTATTTTAGAATTTGGCAAGGAAAAGCCTGATTCACTGAACTTTTCATGCAACTCCTGATACCTATCATCATCAACACTTAAGTAGCGCCTTAAATGTTCAACCCTTGGGGTTTTAGATTCAAAATTAAATGATTGTATAATTTGTCTTGATAATTCTGTAGAGTTTATTTCTCCATTTTGCCTTAAAGGTGCATCTATATACCCCTCTTCAATTAAAGTTGAAATTATATACGCAAGATGTGATGTCTTACCTTTCCAAATTAGAGAATTAGTATCATTTTCATTTATTATAATAGATTTTAAAAACTCATTTATAATTTCAGCTCTTTTTTTAATATCGCTATTAAGATTTTTAAATGCTATTTGATGAAGCATTAATCCGTATTCATAACTTGACTTATGTATCACCTCTTCACTTTCAACAAAACCATTATCTAATTTAGTTTCGTTATAATACCCAACACCTTCAAGTGAAACTTGCGCATTCTCTATTAATTCATCTATTTTAGGTAATATTTTATATTTAAGAACCTCTATATAAAGATTGTTATTTGAACAATTCAAATAATGATAATCCAAAAAGTATTTTACTTCTAAAATATCGATTTCAAACAACACCTCTCTTGTAAAATATTTCAAGTAAAAATCACCAACAAGTCTAGGCTTATGGTAATCGTGATTCTGTAGTTCATACTTTTCAGGAGAATATCTCTTTCCTTTCTTTCGTTCTAAAAAAGAAATATTATCAATAGCGAAAGCATCGTTATAATTCATATAATATGGGTTGGTTTAATTATTAAAGAATGTACTGTCTGCAATTTTTACAGCCCTTTCCTGTGGTGTTATGCGTATATATTTATAAAATTCTCTCTCGGTTGAATGTCCGCTAATTGCCATAATATCAATTACAGGCATTTTAGATAAATAGGCGTTTGTACAAAAAGACCGTCTTGCAGTATGAGACACTATAAGCTTATGTTTAGGAATAAACTGAACTTCTTTATTCCCCGAGATTGTTTTTGTAATAGTAATTGGCTCTATAATTTTAGCTTTTCTACCTGCTTCCTTAATATATTCATTAATATCAGAGGCATTTAATTTTCTTGGTGGGTTACCATAATACCTTTTATTCATGATAGTTCTTACTCTATGGTGAATTGGAACGTACAGTTTTTTATTTGTTTTTTGTTGCACAAACTCAAACACTTCTCTTCCATTGAATGTTTTAATTTGTTCAAGCGTAATGCCATTATAATCAGAAACCCTTTGACCAGTATAATAACCTATCAAAAAAATGTCTCGCGCCAACTCCCAATCAGGTGTTTTTGACAAATCTACGTTGTAAAGCGCATCTATTTCCTTTTCTGTTAGGTAAATTGAGACTGTTTCCTCTGAAACAGGCTTAAACTCTCTACTCTTATACTTTAGGTTACTATTAAAGCCATCTTCAGTTGCACTATTAAGTATCGTAACAAGATTCTTAATATGCTTACCAATAGTATTAACCGAATAACCATATTCTTCTAAATAAGCGACAAACTTATAGTAGAATTTTAAATCGATATTAGTAAAATCCAAACCATAGCTTTTACGCTTGTTAAACTCTTTTAGCCTGTTTACTGTCTGTTTGTATGCTCTTACGGTAATAGGGCTTAATTTAACAGACTTAATATCTTTGGACTGGGTTTCTTTGTTTGCAATATAATCATCAGCGTATTCAAAAAATGTGGTAATTTTCTTTTTTTCTTCTCCAACTTCTTTTCTAATTATTTTAGCAAGCAAGGATTTCAACACTTCTTTATTTTGTTTATCTTCTTCATCAAGCTCTGAAACAGCCTTAATAAAATCTGAAGAGTAATTTAGTAAATCACTGTTTACTTTCTCTCTATTAGCAATTGTAGAAACCGCTCTTATCCGTTGGTTGGAATTGTCCCAATTTTTTGGTTTGACTTTATAGCCTGTTGCAAATTTTATACGATTGTTACGTCCAAAACTGTAGTCTAAAAAAATTGATGTTTCCGCTTTTGAGCTAACATCCTTTAATCTATATTTAACCGTACCTGAAGTTGACTGTATTGATTTACTCATAAAATATTAAAGTTCATATTTTTAAAAAGGGACAACAATAGGGACAACATCTTGTTGAATCATTGTTAATTCAAAATTACTATAAATACTTTAAAAACCTAATAAAATCAGTATATATAAGAGATGAATGTAAAATGAGGTAAAATAGATTAAAATGGATTACACCCAAAAGTGGTACTGGAGGCACCACCACTAAAAACCCGAACAATTTGTTCGGGTTTTTTGGTTTTATTACTTCACTAATTTATAATTTATATAGCGCTTTTTCATCCAGAGAAAAACAAAACAATCAATAAAAGATCCTAATATTCTATTACTTAAACCAAATTTGGACTTACCTGCTATTCTTGAAAAATGCATTATAGGTACCTGTTTC
Organism: Corallibacter sp.; assembly: GCF_048381695.1. Lineage (NCBI taxonomy): Bacteria > Pseudomonadati > Bacteroidota > Flavobacteriia > Flavobacteriales > Flavobacteriaceae > Corallibacter > Corallibacter sp. The sequence goes on from NZ_JBLXHI010000002.1 coordinate 235,831, forward strand.
ACACAACCGTTTTGCAATAAAATAAGTGCTGGTAAAAATCTATGTAAACCGCTAAACATTGGGATTTTTTTTGCATAAGATGTTCTAATGATTTTTAACGGACAACCAGTATCATCCATATCATCATGAGTAAATAACTTTCTAAACGCATTAGCTATTTTAGAAGACAGTGCTTTTATGTATGTATCTTTACGATTAACTCTAACTCCGGTTACTAAATCAAAGTCTTCTACATAAGGCAGTAATAAGTTAAAATCTTTTGGTGTGGTTTGTAAATCAGCATCTATATACCCTAACAATTCTGTATCTACATAATCAAAACCCGCTTTTAAAGCTGCACTTAAACCAAAGTTTTCACTAAACGCAATAAAAGAGAATTCCGAATTTCTATCACAAATTTCAGTCAAAAGAGATTGACTTCCATCTGTAGAACCATCATTTACAAAAAGCACTTTTGATGCAACACTAGTGGTTTTCACAAACTCTAAAAGCGCTTTTTCTAATCGTAACAAATTATCTTTTTCATTATACACAGGTATAACGATAGTAAACACATGCTTAACCATAAAATGCAATTTTACTGATGAAAATAACAAAAAAAGCCGAACAACATTGTTCGACTTTTTTTAAATAAAATTTTGATTATTAGATACTACATATCTTCTTTCAATGCTTTTAAAGCTGAAAGTAATAAAGACTCGCTTAATCTAACTTTGCAATTAGGATTTATATACTCAAACAAAATTTCTCCTGAAGTATTAAGAACCATCACTGTAGGTACTGGCAAAATATCTGTTGCATCCATTTTTGTTTTTTTCTTAATATACATTTTTGCCATACTTGGCGTTTCAAAACCAATACCTATATCTTGAATAAGTTTTGCCTCTGGATCAGAATACAGACTATACGCTACATTATCCTCTTGTATTGTTGGTTTTAAGTTTTTGTAATTATCAGGACTTACTGCAATAATTTGATAACCTAATTCTAAAATTTTAGATTCAGATTCTGACAACCCAGATAATTGCGCATTACAATAAGGACACCATCCGCCTCGATAAAAAACTAATACTGTTGGCTTTTCTTTTATTACTGACTTTAGAGTTAATTTATTTCCATCAGGGTCAATAAGGGTTGCTTGAGGAACACGCTCTCCTATTAATAACGGACTAACATCTTCAGCATTGCTAGGCACTTGTGCATTTATAGTATTGATTGTTGTAACAGCAATAAATGCGAATAAAATTAAAATTTTGTTTGTCATAATTTCTTGTTCTACGTTTTGGTCAACCGCTTTTTAAAAACCTTACAAACAAAAATCATAATTATAATTTCTTTCTTTTTATGTAATATTTAATAATACAAACCGACATAAAACCGTATATTCACATACTTCGCAAATAATTAATACTATAAACAAAAGGCATTATGCAAAAAACATATTATGATCCTGCTGATCTTAAAAAATTTAGTAAAATTTCTGAATGGAACGAAACATTAGGTGAAAAATTCTTTGATTATTACAACTCTGTTTTTGAAGCCGGCAAGCTTACTGAGCGTGAAAAATCTCTTATAGCACTTGCCGTTTCTCACACTATACAATGCCCTTATTGCATAGACGCTTATACAGGTGATGGTTTACAGCGCGGCATTACTAAAGAAGAAATGATGGAAGCTCTTCATGTGGCTTCTGCAATAAGAGGTGGCGCTTCTTTAGTTCACGGTGTTCAAATGATGAATAAGGTAAACAAACTAGATGGGTAATTTTTTATCTTTAAAAAGATGATAAAATCATTACATAAACAACAAAACAAGCTCGCTGAAAGCAAACATCAATTAGAAATTCTATCGAATGGAATTTTTAAAAACGGTGACTTGCCTAAATTTAAAGATAAAATCTCTGAAACCAATCAGTATCCATTAAAATCTGAAAAGCTTGAAATATTACAAATAAATGTAGGCTATATGTGCAATCAAGTTTGCACACATTGTCATGTAGATGCCGGACCTGACAGAAAGGAAATCATGACAAAAAACACCATGCTACAATGTCTTGACGTTATAAAAAACAGTAATATTCACACCGTAGACTTAACAGGTGGCGCTCCTGAAATGAACCCTAATTTTCGTTGGTTTGTTGAAGAAGCTTCTAAAGCTGGTATACAAGATTTTATTGTTCGATCTAATCTTACAATAATTCGTGCCAACAAAAAGTATTATGATCTTCCTGATTTTTTCAAAAAACATAATATACACGTGGTGTCATCAATGCCACATTGGACTCAAGGAAAAACAGACAAGCAGCGAGGCGATGGTGTTTTTTCAAAATCTATAGAAGCTTTAAAAGATTTAAACAAAGTAGGTTATGGCAAACCTAACAGTGATTTACGTTTAGACTTGGTTTACAACCCTTCTGGAGCATTTTTACCAGCAAATCAATCTGCCATGGAGCAAGATTTTAAAAAAGCTTTAAATGATGATTTTGGGATTCAGTTTCACAATTTATTTGCCATCACCAACTTGCCAATTAGTCGGTTTTTAGACTATTTAATTGCTTCTGAAAATTATGAAGATTACATGTATAATTTAGTAGAGTCTTATAATGCTTCAGCTGTTAAAAACGTTATGTGTACCAACACACTTTCTGTAAGTTGGAACGGATACCTTTATGACTGCGACTTTAATCAAATGCTAAATTTACCTGTAAATAGTAGTATAAAACATATTTCAGAATACAATGAAGCTCTACTTTATAAAAGAAACATTGCTGTATCGCAACATTGCTATGGTTGCACAGCCGGTGCTGGAAGTAGCTGTCAAGGAAGTGTAATATAAACAAACAGAAATGGGACTTTTAAGCTCAAAAAAAGAGAACGGTAATGATTTAAGTCTAAATGCATATTTTCCAACCTCGCAAAAGGCACTTATTATTTTCACCAGAAATCCTGAACTAGGAAAATGTAAAACAAGACTTGCTAAAACTATTGGTAACGAAGCAGCCTTATCTATTTACAAACATTTATTAAGGCATACAGCAAAAACAGCATCTTCTATCAAGGCAGATAAATATGTGTTTTATTCCGAATCTATATCAAGCAATGACCTTTGGAATGATTCTATTTTCAAGAAACGTTTACAGCAAGGTAATCAACTAGGTTCTCGTATGGAAAATGCTTTCTCCGAGTTATTTCAGCTTGGCTATAAAAAAGTGCTTATTATAGGTAGTGACTTACCTGATTTGAATACCGAAACAATAACTAACGCTTATGACAAACTAAACGAAAACGACTTTGTTATTGGCCCAGCAACAGACGGAGGATATTACCTTTTAGGTATGAAATCTCTTCATCAAAATATATTTAAAAATAAAGCTTGGAGTACAAACTCTGTCCTTAAAGACACACTAAACGACCTACAGAATAGTAGTGTTTTCTTACTAAAAGAATTAAATGATATTGATACCTTTGAAGACTTGAAAGCTCATAACGAATTATTAAACCTATTACAATCTAACCATGATTAAATTTATAAAACAAACTACTGAATATTTACAAAGCAAAGGCTTTGATAAACCAGAAATAGGAATCATATTAGGCACAGGTTTAGGAAAACTTATTGATGATGTAAACATTATTCATGAAGTAAGCTATAACCACATTCCTAATTTCCCAACAGCAACTGTAGAGTTTCACAAAGGAAAACTTATCTACGGAGAGTTAGAAGGCAAAACCGTAGTTGTCATGCAAGGACGGTTTCATTTATACGAAGGATACTCTTTACAAGACATAACTTATCCTGTAAGAGTTATGAAAGCTTTAGGCATAAAAACACTTTTAGTCTCAAACGCATCTGGAGCTATTAATACTAACTTTAAAAAAGGAGAATTAATGCTTATTGAAGACCACATTAATCTACAAGGAAGTTCTCCACTTGCTTTTAAAGGTGTTGACCAATTAGGTGAGCGTTTTGTTGATATGAGTCAGCCTTACGATATTGAGATAAACTCAAAATTTGAAAGCATAGCCTCATCAAACAACATTACATTACACAAAGGTGTTTACGCAAGTGTTGTTGGTCCTCAACTAGAAACTAAAGCAGAATACAGAATGCTTAAAATAATTGGTGCTGACGCTGTAGGCATGAGTACTGTTCCTGAAATAATAGTTGCAAATCACCTAAACCTAAAAGTAGCAGCAGTTTCTGTTTTAACAGACGAATGCAACCCTGATAACTTAAAACCTGTTAGTGTAGAAGAAATTATTGCTATGGCTAATAAAGCAGAACCTCAACTTGCTAAACTTTTTAAAGAGTTGATTAAAGACCTATAGTTTTTTTGAAAAAGTATATTGACATAATAGCAAACTCCTATTACGGTTATTGGAATTATCTTAAATACGAGCTCATTCAAATAAACCACTGGGATAATTATTTTTATGGATTAATTATTATCTCATTGATTGTTTGGTGTCTAGAAATTGCTTTTCCGTGGCGAAAAGAACAAGCTATTTTCAGAAAAGATTTTTGGCTTGACACGTTCTATATGTTTTTTAACTTTTTCATATTAAACTTAATCATACTTATAGCTTTATCAAACACTGCTGCAGAAATATTTAATGATATTTTAAGTGTTTTCAACCTATCATTAAGCAACCTTCAACTTTTTGATGTAGATAATTTACCAACATGGTTAGGGCTGCTTATTTTCTTTTTAATAAGTGATTTTGTACAGTGGAACACACACCGCTTACTTCATGCTATTCCTTTTTTATGGAATTTTCATAAAGTACATCATTCTGTAAAAGAAATGGGGTTTGCGGCTCATTTACGATATCACTGGATGGAACCAGTTGTATACAAATCGTTACTATACATACCTATAGCTATTATTGGCGGATTTGATGCTCAAGACGTTGCTATTGTTCACTTTTTTGCAATTACCATAGGGCACTTAAACCACGCTAATTTAGGTTGGGATTATGGCCCTTTAAAATATATTTTAAACAATCCTAAAATGCATATTTGGCATCATGCAAAACAGCTCCCTAAACACACTAAATACGGCGTAAATTTCGGACTCACATTAAGCTTATGGGATTATTTATTTAAAACAAACCATATTCCTCATAATGGCAAAAACATAGAACTAGGTTTTGATGGTGACGAGACTTTTCCTAAAGATTTTGTTAAACAAGAATTATATCCGTTTTCTAAAGAAAAACACTGAAAGGTTATGTGATTTTACCGACCAAAACAAGAAAGCTAAAACATGAACAATCAAACACAAGAAAAAGAACTCAATGTATTTAAGTGGGCTTTTAAGTTTGCTACAACAGCTGGCATTGCTGGTATTTTATGCTGTGTTGCTCCTGCCGTACTTTTTATGATAGGTTTAATGAGTGGTATTTATGCTATTTCTTTTGCCGATTTCTTTTATGCCGATGATGGTTCTGTAGGTATTGGCTCATGGATACTTCGAGGACTTGCTGTTATTATTGGAATTTACGGTGTTTATTTATACCGAAAAAAACAAAATCAATGTTCCATAGACCCTAAACGAAAAAAGAAAAATTTAATTCTGGTAACTCTCATTATTGCTGTTTTAGGTATTGGTATTTTTTTAACTTTAGAAAAATGGTCTTCATGGTATTTTGACAAACACATTGTTCCTGCTCAACAAGAAGAATACCGACAAATAGATTTACAAAAGCAAACGCAAAACAAATAAACCCAATAATCTATTTTACTTTTGCACCTAAACGCGATGTAAATGCAAAAAATATCAGTAATTATTCCAGCTTTTAACGAAGCCGATTCTATTGCAAATGTTATTAATGATATTCCTGACACAGTAAATGAAGTTATTGTAGTTAATAATAATTCAACTGACGCAACAGAATCAGAAGCATCAAAGGCTGGAGCTACAGTTTTACACGAACCTAAAAAAGGATATGGATACGCCTGTTTAAGAGGCATGCATTACATAGCAAAACAATCTGAAAAACCGGATATCATTGTGTTTTTAGATGGTGATTACAGCGACTACCCAGAAGAGTTAACAAAACTTATTCAACCTATTTGTGACGGTAAAGCAAAGTTAGTAATTGGTGCTCGTGTTAAAGCTCTACGAGAACCACATGCTATGACACCACAACAAATTTTTGGCAATTGGCTTGCTACAACACTTATGCATTGGTTTTTCAAATCTACATTTACAGATTTAGGGCCTTTTCGTGCTATATCTTACAAGACACTTTTAAGCTTAAACATGCAAGACAAAACTTATGGTTGGACGATAGAAATGCAATTAAAAGCTTTAAAGCAAAATGTTCCTTACAAAGAAATTCCTGTACATTACAGAAAACGAATTGGAATCTCTAAAGTATCAGGAACTGTTTACGGTAGTATTATGGCTGGTTATAAAATATTAGGTTGGATATTTAAATACAGTTTTAAATCATGATGATAAAAATATTTATTGTTATTTTTTACTCTGTTGCTCTATGGCTAATTCTTATATATGCTTTGGCTCAACTACACTTGCTAATAAGCTATATTAAAGCTAAAAAGCATTCTGCTGACAAAACAACTCCCAATCTCAACACATTTCCTCGTATCACAATACAACTACCTATTTACAACGAATTGTATGTTATTGAGCGCTTATTAAACAATATTGCTAAAATCAAATACCCTAAAGACAAACTTGATATTCAAGTATTAGATGATTCTACTGACGAATCTGTTACAAAAACAGCTTCTATTATTAATACACTTCAAAAAGAAGGATTAGACATTACCCATATACAACGTAAAACACGTACAGGATTTAAAGCTGGCGCTCTAAAAGAAGGATTAAAATCTGCTAAAGGTGAGTTTATTGCCATTTTTGATGCCGATTTCTTACCAAAACCAGATTGGTTACTACAAACCGTCCCTTACTTTAATGATGAAAATATAGGTGTTGTTCAAACGCGTTGGGGACATTTAAATCGTGATTTTTCGATATTAACCAAAGTTCAAGCATTTGCTTTAGACGCTCATTTTACAATTGAACAGGTAGGCAGAAATACACAAGGGCATTTTATAAATTTTAATGGCACAGCTGGTATCTGGAGAAAAAACTGTATTCTAGATGCTGGTAACTGGACCGCGGACACACTTACTGAAGATTTAGATTTAAGTTATCGTGCGCAACTAAAACAATGGAAATTTAAATATCTAGAACATGTAGAAACACCTGCAGAATTACCAATTGCTGTAAGTGCAGCGCGTTCTCAACAATTCAGATGGAATAAGGGTGCCGCTGAAAACTTTAGAAAATCTTTCTTTAAGGTATTATCTACAGATAATATTTCAACTTCTACAAAGTTTCATAGTTTTTTTCACCTGTTAAACAGTAGCATGTTTTTAATTCTTTTTGTTCTTGCTGTATTAAGTATTCCAATGTTATACATTAAACAAATAGAACCTTTTAAAGGATACACCATAGGACTTGGTTTTTTTATTTTAAGCTCCATAATATTTTTCATGTATTACTGGTATATGTATAAAACAATTTATGGCAATGGCATTAAAAACTTCATCAACTATATTGGTTTATTTTTTGTGTTCTTCACCATTATTATGGGCTTTTCTCTCCACAACAGTATAGCCGCTATTGAAGGGCATCTAGGTAAGCGAAGTGATTTTATAAGAACTCCAAAATTTAATATTGACGCAATAAATTCCTCTTGGAAAAATAACAAGTATCTAAACAGAACATTCTCAATAAGCACTATTTTTGAAGGTATATTGACGCTTTATTTTGGTTTTGGATTATACAGTGCTTTTACTATTTCTGACAAAGGTGATTTTAGCTTTTTTATATTTCATTTAATGCTTTTTATTGGTTTTGGCTATGTATTTTTAAAATCTATACCTATGCGCAATTCATAGATTTAGCCTCTCTCCATTTCAAATATGTATATTTAATGTATGGTAAAAGCGTACTTTTTTAAACTAAACAAAATCCCTTTACTACTTGCTTTAACAAGCTTACTTTTTTATGTAGCCTTCGCTTACGATCTGCAACGCACAGATATTATAAAACTACTAACGCTTTATACGGGCTTGTTTTATCTTTTTTATATAATAATACAACTCATTAAGCATGACATTAAACTACTTACATGGATTGCTTTTAGTTTTAGAGCTATTTTTATATTAGCTATACCCAACCTATCTCAAGATTTTTATAGATTTATATGGGATGGCCGAATGATTTATGAAGGTTTAAACCCATACCTTTTTACTCCTGATTATTTTATTGATAATCATATTTTTCCTGTTGCTCAAGCCCAAGAATTACATGCAGGCATGGGAAATTTAAGCGCAAGTCACTACACAAACTATCCGCCGTTAAATCAACTATGCTTTTATATAGCTAGTGTTTTTGCTGGTAATAGTATTTTGGGATCAATAATAGTTTTAAGAATAATTATTATCGCAGCCGATTTTGGTATACTTTACTTTGGAAAAAAATTACTCACTCGTTTAAATTTGCCTAGCTACAATATCTTCTGGTATCTTTTAAACCCATTTATAATTATAGAGCTTACAGGTAATTTACATTTTGAAGGTGTAATGATTTTCTTTCTTATTTGGAGCTTGTACTTATTACACAAAAGCAAATGGCAATGGTCTGCTTTTTTACTGGCGTGCTCAATTTCTATCAAATTGATTCCTCTAATATTTATCCCTCTTTTGTACACTAATTTAGGGTTAAAAAAGTGCATAGGATTTTTAGGGATTATAGGTTTTATTTCACTACTATTATTCTTCCCGTTTCTCTCTGAGGCTTTCACACAAAACTATATAGAAACTACAGGATTATGGTTTCAAAATTTTGAATTTAACGCTAGTGTTTTTTACATAGCAAGAGCTATTGGCGATTACTTTTTAGGATTCAACATTATTTCCTATTACGGTATAACAATCGTAATATTATTACCTTTTTTAATTATTATATTAAGCATAAAAAACAGGCAAAAGGCCACTATGCAAAACCTTTTTAACCTTATGCTTTTCTCCATATGCATTTATTATTTTTTAGCCACTACTGTGCATCCTTGGTATATAGCTACACCTGTTATTTTAAGTGTTTTTACTCGTTTTAAATTTGCTCTAATTTGGAGTTTTATGGTAATTTTAAGCTACACAGCTTACATACAAGCTGATTATCAAGAAAATATATGGGCAATCACACTTGAATATATTATAGTTTTTAGTGTATTTTTGTATGAGTTGACAAAAAAAAGAAACACTTTTGAAAATAAACTTACCTAAACTTTTTAGACGCTTACTACGTATTATTGCATCATTGGTGATTATATATTTATTATCATTAGTGTTTGTTTATTTTAAGCAAGAACGATTCTTTTTTAATCCTAAACATTTAGAAAAAAACTATCAATATACTTTTCAAGAAGATTTTGAAGAAATAAACATTCCTGTTGAAGAAAACATTTTTTTGAATGCTTTATTATTTAAAACACAACAACCTAGAAAAGGCGTTATTGTTTACTTTCATGGCAATGCAGGCGCTATTCATGATTGGGGAAAACGTGCTCCTTTGTACATAAATAATGGTTATGACATTCTCTTTTTTGACTATCGCGGTTATGGAAAAAGTGATGGCAGCTACAACAATACAGAACAACTCTTTAATGACTCTCAAAAAGTTTATAACTTTATAAAACAGCGATATAACGAAGATAAAATCATTGTTTTAGGATACTCATTAGGTAGTGGTTTGGCAGCTTATACAGCCGCCAAAAACCAACCTAAAATGCTTATATTAAACGCGCCATATTACTCATGGAAAACATTAATATCAGAAGAAATTGCTCCACCTATTCCGCGTTTTTTAGTTAAGTATGATATTACAACGTATGCGTATATTGAAAAAATAACCTGTCCTATTCATATTTTTTACGGCACAAGAGACTTTTTAATACATCCAGATACTAATGCTAAAAAGCTTAAAGCCATAAGTCCAGAAAACATCACCTTACACCCTGTGATAGATGGCGGCCATAATGGATTACATATCACAAAAGAATATTACGACGCTCTTAAAGAATTGCTTTAAAATAAAAATTTAGCAATAAACATATCTACAACCTCAACAAGAATTAGAATAATGATAATCCACTCTAAGCGGCTACTTTCATTATGATCCATAATATCTTTAAAAAGCTCTAAATTTTCTTTAATAATATCTATACGGTCATGGATAAGATGGTAACGGTCTTTAAGATCAAACGTTTGTTTTAAGTCCGCATTAAGCTTATTAAGCTGCTCGTCTTCCCATGTTATTTCTGGTGCATCAAAAATGTAAAGATTTTCAGAGATTTTATTCTTTATATTAAGTGTTTTACCAATAAATCGTTTTAATTTATTACCTGAAATATCTAGCTTCCCTTTGTTTTCAAGATATAAGGTATGCTGATTTGTTTCTACTAGAAGTTCTTCAGTTATCTCAGAATAGCGATTTAATGCTACAGATTGTGATGCATTAAGCATCACTAATCGAATCATTTCTTCGTCTACACTTGGTAAAATAATTTGTTCAAACTCAATTTTTATAACTTCAGGCTGAATAGCAATTGTAACTTCTTCAGATATTTTGTCTGATATATATTCTTTACAAAATGGCTTTAAGAACTTTAAAACATCTGATATTTCTAGATCAGACATGTTAAAAAAGCTCATCATTCCATACTGAAAAATATAGATAAACTTATCTTGAGAATATTTATAAAATAGCTCATCGCTATCAGAAAACAACAAACTCCATTCTAACTGCTGTCTACAATCTTTTACTTGAATAGCGTTTGCAACTTGATACGCAACAACTTTATACATTAATACTTAAATACGTCTTGATTATTATTAAAACACTTAAACTCTACTGTGTAATCATTTGGATCTTTTACAAAAAAAGAGGCATGAGCTCCTGTTTTATCTTGTAAAAACTGAACTTCTGTTAAACTTTTTATGTGTTTACTTTTTAAAGTTTGTAACACTTGTATCCATTGGTCATTATTTAAAATAACACCAAAATGAAAAGACGGCAGTATATCACCGTTAAAAGAATAGCTTTTATAATCAAAGTGAAATGGTCCACTTTTAGTAAAAGTAATTTGGTTTTCAAACAAATTAATATCTATCCAGTTTTGAGCCGATCTACCTATTGTTGCTCCTAGACTTTCTGTATAGAATGTTTTTGTACGGCTTATACTTAAACAAGGCAACGCTAAATGGAATTGTGCTTTCATAACTAACTCGTTTATATAAATTTAAACTTTTTTTGTTATTGTAACACTATGGTAATAAAAATAAGTTGCCTAAAATTTAGACAACTTATCTCTTATATTTTTTGAAGCTTTTAATTTTTAATCTTCGTCTTCAGAAGCATCATCATCTGATAATAACTCTGGATCTTGAACTGCTTCTGGGTCATCACTATCATAATCATCATAATCTTCTTCTTCATAATTCTCCATAGTAACAGCCAGCTTGGTACTTACTTTTACCAAGTATTTGGTATCATGGGTTGTTACTTCTACAGCTTCAACAATTTCATTATTGGCGTTTCTAAATGATATGATATGATCTTCATCATAACCATCAGGATATTTCTCAACCAATAGGGCTAAAATTTCTGGCGTTAACTTTTTAAAGTCAACAATTACGCGTTTAAGATTATCTCTTTTGTTACTCATAATTTACATGTCTAGTAGGTAAGCAAATATAAGTGGTGCAACAATAGTAGCATCACTTTCTATAATAAATTTTGGTGTGTTAATATCTAATTTTCCCCAAGTGATTTTTTCATTTGGGACAGCTCCTGAGTACGACCCATAACTTGTTGTTGAATCACTTATTTGACAGAAATAGCTCCAAAACGGCGTATCTGTTCGCTCCATATCTTGATAAAGCATTGGCACCACACAAATTGGAAAATCGCCAGCTATACCTCCACCAATTTGGAAGAAACCAATACCGTTTTCTGAATTATTTGTATACCAATCTGCTAAAAATGTCATGTACTCAATTCCTGATTTCATGGTACTTGCTTTTAGCTCTCCTTTTAGTACATAACTTGCAAAAATGTTACCCATAGTACTGTCTTCCCAACCAGGAACAACTATTGGTAAGTTTTTTTCTGCTGCTGCATACATCCAAGAGTCTTTTAAGTCTATCTCGTAGTACTCTTCTAGAACTCCACTCAATAACATTTTGTACATAAACTCATGTGGAAAATAACGCTCTCCAGCTTCTTCAGCATCTTTCCAAATTTTAAAAATATGCTCTTGTAATCTTCTAAAAGCTTCTTCTTCTGGAATACATGTATCTGTAACACGGTTTAAGCCTCGCTCTAGTAAATCCCATTCTTGTTGTGGTGTTAAATCACGATAGTTTGGAACACGCTCGTAATGTGAATGCGCAACTAAATTCATAATATCTTCTTCTAGGTTTGCACCTGTACAAGAAATTATTTGCACTTTATCTTGACGTATCATTTCAGCAAAAATTTTCCCAAGCTCTGCAGTACTCATTGCTCCTGCTAGAGACACAAGCATTTTAGCTCCAGAGTTTAATTGGTCTTCGTATGCTTTTGCTGCATCAACTAATGCTGCTGCATTAAAATGCAGGTAATACTTTTCTATGAATTGTGATATGTGTCCTTTAGTTGTCATCGTCGTCATTAAATTTAGAAAATTTATTTATACTTGAATTACTCTCATTAAAATTATTGTCATAATCATCATCTACAGCATCATCTAGAAACTTATAGGTAAGCATTTTATAATATAATTTAGCTGCTAAAAAATCTGATGATTTATCAATTTTATTAGGGCATAATTCTACTATATCAAAACCTACTACGTTTCTTTCAGCAAAAACCTGCTTTAAGAACTCTAGTGTTTCATACCAGAATAAACCTCCTGGTTCTGGTGTTCCTGTGCTAGGCATAATTGATGGATCTAATGCATCTAAATCAAAGGTGATAAAAACATTATCTGTCATTTGATCTATTGCAGAATCCATCCAGTTATCATCAACAGCCATTTCGTGAGCAAAGTAAGTTTTCTCTTCATCCATTACCGTTTTTTCCATGATATCCATAGAACGAATTCCTACTTGAATTAAGTTGGTTGTTTGACTTGCTTCATAAACCGCACAAGCATGATTACATTTTGAACCTTCGTATTCTTTACGTAAATCGGCATGCGCATCTATTTGTAATACTGTTAGGTTATCAAAACACTCATTGAATGCACGAATACTACCAATAGAAATAGAATGTTCTCCACCAAAAAGGGTTACAAATTTATTGCGTTTGATATACTTTTTAGTCATTTCATGTACCGCATCAACTACAGCTTCTGGTGAAGAGTTTTCTGTAATAGCGTTTGCTAAATACACGCCTTGTTTATAAACCTCTGTATCGGTTTCAATATCATAAAGCTCCATATTTTCTGATGCATCAAGAAAAGCATCTGGACCTTTATCTGCTCCTTTTTGCCAAGTACTTGTACCATCATAAGGCACAGGAATTAAAACAATTTTTGAACTGTCTAATTTGGAATATTCTTCTGAAATTCCAGCATACGTTTTATTGCTCATGGTAACCTAAAATTTTAAGTAAGTCTTCACTTTTTTGTTGTTCACTAAATAATTTTGTTGTGATGTTTCCATCTTTGTCTTTGTCTATTAAAATATGCTTTGGCGACGGAATCAAGCAGTGTTGCAAGCCTCCGAAACCACCAATAGTTTCTTGATAAGCTCCTGTATTAAAAAAGCCTATGTATAAAGGTTTATCTTTATTATATTTTGGTAAATATATAGCGTTCATATGTTGTTCGCTATTGTAATAATCGTCACTATCACAAGTTAAACCTCCTAATAAAACACGCTCGTAACTCTCGTTCCAACGGTTTACTGGAAGCATAATAAAGCGCTTGTTTATTGCCCAAGTATCTGGTAATGTTGTGATAAATGATGAGTTAATCATATTCCATTTTTCACGATCGTTTTGTTGTTTTTGGTATAACACTTCATAAATAGCGCCACCGCTTTCTCCTACTGTAAAGCTTCCAAACTCGGTAAATATATTTGGTACATCTACGCCTTCTTGCTCACAAATTATGTTTATTTGATTGATGATTTCATCAACCATATATTCGTAATCAAATTCAAAACCTAATGAGTTTTTTATAGGAAAACCTCCTCCAATATTCAAACTATCTAAACTTGGACAAATCTTTTTTAAGCTTACGTATACTTTTAAGCACTTTGTAAGTTCGTTCCAGTAATATGCATTGTCTCTAATACCTGTGTTGATAAAAAAGTGCAACATTTTTAAAGACACTTTTTTGTTGTCTTTAATTTGCTTGTTATAAAATGGCACAATGTTTTTATAGCCTATTCCTAATCTAGATGTATAGAACTCAAACTTTGGTTCTTCTTCTGAAGCAATACGAATACCTATGTTGTAAGAGCCGTTAATTTCTTCAGATAGTAAATCTATTTCTTCATAATTATCAATAACTGGAATTGCATTTTCATGACCATTATTTATTAATCTTGCTATGTTGGTCACATATTGCGCTCTTTTAAAACCATTGCTTATTACAAAGGTTTTGTCTGTTATTTTTCCTTCAGCTTTTAAAGACTCTACAATATCAATATCAAAAGCTGATGATGTTTCTATATGGATATCATTTTTTAAAGCTTCGTTTAAAACATGTTTAAAGTGTGAACTTTTTGTACAATAACAGTAATTGTATTTCCCTTTGTAATCATGCTTTTCAATGGCATTTGCAAACCATTTTTTTGCTCGATTTATATTGTTAGAAATTTGTGGTAAATACGTAAATTTTAAAGGCGCGCCATAAGTATCAATTAATTGTTTTAAATCGATATCATGGAATTGTAAATGGTTGTCCTCTAGCTTAAATTCTTCTTGAGGAAAATAAAAAGATTGATTGATAAGATCAATATATTTAGTATTCATGTTGTGTTTATTATAGTAATTAACAGTTCTAACTATACTTAAAAGAACTGCATTTTTAGATTATATACGCAATTATTGTTTAATAAAATTTAAAATTGAGAATTATAAAATAATTCAATATTAAGAGAATAACAAATAATGTATATCAAACTTGTATTTGAGGATGCGTTGTAGGCTTGAAACCAAACAAATGTTGGCTCATAACAATGTAGAAAGCGGAAGTTAGCTCTAAAATTCGGTTACTTAATCGATAAGCAGTTTTTGAATATGACTTCCTAATGTTCAAAAACCCGAACGTAAAAACAGATTTCAATTTGTTCAGCTAAATGCAGTACAAATGAAATACATTTTTTTGAAAAAAAAAGTTTTTTTGAAATATTTTTTTATCGTCTGATTTTCAATGCCTTTAATTACTATAAAGCATGATTTTTACTCTTAAATCAAAACCTATTCACGCGCTAAACAAATACTTATTAATTTAATTTAAAAGGGTTTACAACAACTCTTCACCTACTTTAATAGAAAAAAACAGGTTTTAGCTACATAAGCTCTACTTGTTTAAAAAAATGCTATTCACATCTTTAATCTTCTTGAAATTCCTTTTTAAGAGTTTCAGATAAAAAAAACAACACAAAAGTTTATCATTACGAAACCTTTGTGTTGTCTTGATATTGTGGTTATTTATTATAAATTTCCTTAAAGCATTATAACATTTTTAAGGTATTTATCTCTTGTATGGTTAAATGTTTCCAGTGACCTCGAGGAATATCTTTTTTAGTAAGATGTGCAATTGCTACACAATCAATCTTTATAATATCATATTTTAAGTGCTCAAAAATAGTACGGATAATGGTGTTTCCGGTATTCTTTATTTTTAAACCTATTTGATTTTTACTCTGACCTTCTATATAACTAATTTCTTCAACTGTTACTAGGTTGTTTTCTATTTTTAAACCTTCTTGTATGGCTTTTAAGTCTTCAAACTTAAGGTTTTTATCAAGCTCTACTTGAAATAAACGTGAAACACCGTTTTTAGAATTGGTAAACTTTTTAACAACACTATCATCATTTGTAAATAGCAATAACCCTGTAGAGTTTCTTCCTAAACGCCCAATAGGTTTTATTCTAGAAGCGGTTGCATTTGCTACCAAATCCATTACAGTGCGTCCTTTTCCTTCACTTGTAGTTGTTGCAAAGCCTTTAGGTTTGTTAAGTAACACATAAGCTTTTTTCTCTGGACTAATGCGAGCACCATCATAACGTACATCGTCATCCATTTTTACTTTATAACCCATCTCGGTTACCACCTTACCATTTACAGTAACCAAACCAATTGCAATATGCTCATCGGCTTCACGGCGAGAGCACACACCTGAATTAGCGATATATTTATTAAGTCTAATTGCGTCAGAATCTGATGCTTTTTTAGGCTGTGCTGATTTTTTCATAGGAGCATTACCTCTAGCAAAACTCTTACTTTTGGCATTGTCTCTTCCTCTTCCGGAAACTTTATCTTTTCCATTTTTAAATCCTCTTCCTGAAGATTTTCCTTTTCCACCGGTTCCTTGCTGTCTACTCATATCTATTTCCTGTAAAACAGAGATTGTTTTAATTAATATTAAATTTTGCTGCAAAGATAAATGATAATTTATTGCTTATTGCATAAAAGTGATTTTATTCAAAACCAATGATATATCTATCAAAGGAATACTGAAAACACCTGCTAAAATAATCACTTTAAGAATATTATGTAAGATAAGATAATGTGTCTTATTTTTAGATTTCCATAATAAAATTAAAAAACCTATCAATAATAAAACACACAGATAAAAAAAGTAACTCATATCGCCTACTTGAAACTTGTAAATAAGTAAAAAAGCAGGTATGATTGTTAAAACACCTAAAATTGTTAGCATATATTTTGATGCTTTTTCTCCATAACGAATAGGAATCGTTTGATAATCTTGCGCTAGATCTCCTTTTATATTTTCTAAATCTTTAGTAAGTTCACGCATAGATATTATTAAGAATAGAAACATAGCGTGTACAAAAATGACATGCTCTAAGTTTTTGTAATAAATAAAAACAACAAAAAAAGGAGTTATTGTAAGTACTGCCGATGTTAAATTACCAACAAACGGCATTTTTTTCAACTTATGAGAATAGAACCAAATACCAAAAATGTATACTGAAAAGAACACTACCGCCCTAAAAGACACATAACTAGCCATAATAACCGCCACAAAATTCAACACAAAATAAAATGACAGTTTTGTGTTTTGACTGACTAACCTATCGAGCATAGATTTTTGTGGTCTATTGATTAAATCCTTTTCAGAATCGTAGAAATTATTAATAATATAACCTCCAGCAATAGCAGCTGCCGAAGCAAGAACTAGCATTAATAAATTAAGATCTAGAACGACTTCCTTTACTGGTTTATCATGTGCTAAAATGTAAATGGATGCTAAATACTGCGCAATTACTACAACCAAAATGTTATAGCCTCTAATCACAGAAAACATACTGAAAAACTTAAGTAGTATATGTTTTTGTTTTCTGGTTAGCATGAGAATAAAGGATTATTTTGAAGTTACTCCAATAGATGCATGGAGCTACAAAAAAGACCTAAAAATTATAAACTACTTCTAGTTTATAACCTTCTAACGCTTTTTTGGCTTTATTAATGTCTTCAGTGAAACCTAAAATATAGCCTCCACCACCAGAACCACAAAGCTTTAAGTAATAGTCATTGGTTTCTAAACCTTTCTTCCATAATTCATGAAATTGCTTTGGAATCATTGGTTTAAAATGATTTAAAACCACTTTAGACAATTGCTTGGTATTATTAAACAATGATTTAATATCACCTTTTAAGAAGTCTTCAACACAAGCATCGGTATGTTTTATAAACTGGTCTTTAAGCATATTACGGAAACCTTCTTGCTTCATGTTTTCCATAAAAATACTTACCATAGGAGCTGTTTCTCCTACAACACCACTATCTAATAAAAAGACAGCACCTTTACCGTCTACTTTTTGCGAAGGGATACCTGTTGCTTCAATATTATCTTTTGAATTGATAAGAATTGGCAAACTCAAATAACTGTTTAACGGATCTAATCCAGAAGATTTTCCATGGAAAAAGGATTCCATTTCAGAGAAAATAGCTTTAAGCTGCAATAACTTTTCACGTGTTAAATTCTCTAAAACAGTTATTTTATCATGAGCATATTTGTCGTAAATCGCTGCAACAAGTGCACCACTACTTCCTACACCATAACCTTGTGGTATAGACGAGTCAAAATACATTCCGCTGACAATATCTTGCTTTAATGCTTCAATATCAAAAGTCACTAATTCTGCATCAACTTGCTCTAAATAATCAGCAAATCGTTTTAAAGCATCATTGGATGCTTTTGCTTCATTAGTAAGTTCTGATGCTACTTTTAAAGCTCCATTATAAAAATTATACGGAATAGATAATCCTTTGGAATCTTTAATGATTCCATATTCTCCAAAAAGTAGGATTTTTGAGTAAAAAAGTGGTCCTTTCATAGTTTCAATAGCAATCTACTATGTAAATATACGATTAATTATTCTATTTGGTTCGCTCCAAAACCAATTTGGTCGCAAATATATTCGCCATTTTTACAATATGCAACTAATTCGTTTTCAATAAAGTTAAGAATTTCTACTTTTTCAGATTCTGGATATAATATATGAACATTAGCACCTGCATCTAACGTAAAGCCAATATGTAAACCTGTATCTTGTCTAAATTTCCAAATACGATTAATTACTTCCAAAGTGTTTGGTTTCATTAAAATGTAATACGGATTGCTAGTCATCATCATCGCGTGCAAGGTTAACGCTTCGCTTTCCATTAGGTTGATAAATCCTTTTATATCGCCAGCTTCTAGAATTGGTTTTAGCTTTTCAAGATTATCGTGAGCTTGCTGAAAACGACTTGCAGCATACGGATGATTATGCATTAAATTATGACCAACTGTACTACTTACTTGTTTTTCACCTTTATCAATCAACAAGATGGTATCTTGATAGTTTTTAAAATTATCGTGAACTGTATAAGGATATTTCACTCCAAACAAATCACTGCTTTCAGCTACATGTTTTGTGCATCCCCAAACAATTAAATCGCCTTCTACACTTCTGCATGCCGAACCAGAACCTAAACGCGCCAAAAACGATGCTTTTTGATTAAAAAACTTATTTGACATTTCTGCATTAAACAGTTTTTCAACACTCATTAAACACAATGTCAAAGCACTCATTCCTGAAGCAGATGATGCAATTCCTGAACTATGCGGAAACGTGTTTTTTGTTTCAATAGTAAAATGAAAATCCTTTAAAAACGGCACATATTGCTCAACACGCTTAAAGAATGTTTCAATTTTTGGTTTAAAAGCATCTTTTTTTTCACCATCTAAAAACACATCAAACGAAAAATCGCTAATTGCCTCCTTTTGCTTGTATGATAGTGTTGTTATGGTTTTGCATTGACTTAACGTAAAACTTATAGATGGATTCTCTGGAATTTGCGGATCGCGTTTTCCCCAATATTTCACCAAGGCTATGTTACTAGGTGACTCCCAAGTGACTTTTCCTTGTTTTAAAGTGTTTGTATATGGCTTTGGAATAAAATCTTGTTCGGTCATTATCTCTAATTATTCCGACAAAGATAACAACTTTAGCATTGTTTTATAGTTTCTAGCCGTTGCTGTGACATTTAATTTCTTTTCGAAGAAATTATTGTTGTATTTGGTTTTTCCATAACCTGTAGAACAGTAAAAATAAATACAGTTTTTGGCTATTGAAACTTCTTCGTTTGGGTATTTTATTTCTGCAACAGCAGCAATCAATTCTTGTTTTGGCGTATCATATAATAATGAGAAGTAACTGTTTTGCTTTTTTTCTTCAGAAAAAGGACAATCATTAAAAATTTGTCGCAGTACTTTAGGCGTTATTACCAAAACAGGCACATCAAAGCCAAAATGATTTTTTATAGCAACTTCTATTTGATTTTTAAGTATTTCAGCAGATGCAGCCGCATCAAAAATGACGTTACCTGTCTGAATATAAGTTTGCACATTTTCTAAACCAGAATCTGTTAATAGTGTACGTAATTCTGCCATCGGGATTTTCTTGTGTCCCGATACATTAATGCCACGAAGTAGTGCTATATATTTCATAATTTATTTCCCTCCTAGAAAGGAGGGATTAAGGGAGGTGTATTATTTTCTTCAAATTTAAGAATATAATCTTCAATTGCTCTAATAACATTATCAATATCATTCATGATTTGAAAATCAGAAAAACGCAAAACATAAACCCCTAAATCATTCAATCGTTTTGTCTTTTTCACATCCTTTTCATAAACCTCTAATATTTCATGAGAATAGCCATCACACTCAATAGCTAATTGTAATTTATTACAAAAGAAATCAACAATGTACTCATCAATAGGCTTTTGTCTGTGAAAATCATATCCATACATCTGGCTTCTGCGTAAATAAGTCCAAAGTTTAATTTCTGACTTTGTTGCGTTATTTCGAAGTTGCCTTGCTAATTCTTTAAGTTTTGGATTGTAATAAATTTTCATTCGAAACTAATTTATATGAACACACCCCAAATCCCCTCTTTTTAGAGGGGACTTTTTTTGGCAATCGTGTTTGCAGCAATAAAAGCTCCTGTCCACGCATTTTGGAAGTTAAAGCCGCCTGTAATAGCATCTATATTGAGTACTTCGCCAGCAAAATATAAATTAGGAATGCGCTTACTTTCAAACGTTTTAAAATTGACTTCTTTTAAATCGATACCACCTGCAGTAACAAATTCGTCTTTAAACGTGCTTTTTCCATTGACATCAAAAACAGCTTGTGTTAACTGTTCTGTAAGACTGTCTAATTCTTGCTTATTTACATCTGCCCAACGTGTATCTTGAGTCATACCTGATGCTAAAACCAATTGCTGCCATAAGCGTTTAGGCAATTCAAACTGTGGTAATTTATAAACTAGTTTTTTACCAAAATCGTGTTTGATAGCTTTGAGATGATCTAAACAACTCTCAAAATCTTGCTTTATAAAATTAATTTCAATTTGAAATTTGTAATCCATTTTTGCTAATTCCACAGCGCCAAAAGCCGATAATTTTAAAATCGCAGGTGCGCTCATTCCCCAATGTGTAATAAGCAAAGGGCCTTGCGAGGATAAATCGGTTTTTAATATGTTTACTTCTACATCTTGAGCAACAACTCCTGGAATGTTTTTGATACGTTTGTCATTAATATTAAACGTAAATAACGACGGAACAGGTTGCACAATCGTATGACCTAATTGTGATATTAATTTCCAAAATTTCATGTTACTTCCTGTGGCTACAAGTAGCTTTTCACATTGAAAATTGGTGTCTTTTGTTTTAATTTGAAATACCTCTTGCGCTTCTAAAATTTCAATATCCTGAACATTTTGACTGTACAAAACGTCTATTTGAAGTTTTTTTGCTTCGTTTAAAAAACAGTCTATAATAGTTTGTGATGAATCGGTTACTGGAAACATACGACCATCCTCTTCTATCTTTAATGCTACACCACGTTTATCAAACCACTCAATAGTATCACCTGTCATAAACTGATGAAAAGGTCCTAACAACTCCTTTTCGCCTCTTGGGTAATTATTTACCAATTCCTGCGGTATGAACTCTGCATGCGTCACATTGCAGCGACCACCTCCAGAAATCTTCACCTTTTGTAAGCCTTCTTTATTTTTTTCTAGAATGCAGATATTGAGCTTTGGGTTTTGCTCTGCACAATTAATAGCCGCAAAAAAACCTGCTGCACCACCTCCAATTATTATAACGTCGTAATGTTTCATTAGCTATTTAATGGACGCATTAATCCTTCTTGAGCCACTGAAGCTACAAGTTTTCCGTCGCGTGTAAATATATTTCCTTTGGCAAATCCGCGTGCATTTGAGGTATTAGGCGATTCAATAGAATACAGCAACCAATCGTCAAAATCAAAATCTCTAAAATACCACATAGAGTGATCTAAACTAGCTGTTTGCGTATTTCCCCAATGTGCTTTACTAGCATGACGATTCATTGCAGCAGCCAGAATATTATAATCTGAAACATACGTTAGGATTTGCTGTTTTGATGCTAAATTCAAATTACTTGTATCGCCTTTTAATTTAAACCACACGTTTGTAAAAGGAGGCAAATCTTCTTTATTAAACGGATTTACAACCTCAACAGGTTTAAACTCAATTGGGCGTTCAATTTCAATAAATCCTTTAGTTTTTTTAGGAATCGCATCGCCAAAGTGCTCTAGCATATCAGTCCAACTCATTAGTTCTTCTGGTTGCTTTACCTTGGTATTTATATCAATTTGATGATTATAGCC
Source organism: Corallibacter sp. (assembly GCF_048381695.1). Classification (NCBI taxonomy): domain Bacteria; kingdom Pseudomonadati; phylum Bacteroidota; class Flavobacteriia; order Flavobacteriales; family Flavobacteriaceae; genus Corallibacter; species Corallibacter sp. Next base: position 258,319 of record NZ_JBLXHI010000002.1, read on the forward strand.
ATCTTCTTTTTTATGAAACGATGCCGAAAGAATAAAAATGGTTTTTCCGTTTTGGTCTGCAGTCACACGACGTACCGAAAAACTTCCGCCATCTCTCACCAAAGCCACATTATAAATTATAGGGAGTTCTAAATTTCCTGCTTCTAAAAAATATGCATGCATAGAGTGTAAAACTCTATTATTAGTTATGGTTTGCGAAGCTGCATTAATGGCTTGCGCCAAAACCTGACCACCAAACACATTTGGGCTTCCTACGGTTTTATTATACCCTTGAAATTGATTTTCGGTTATACTTTCTAAATTTAAAAGATGTAATAAATCATCAACTGAAGTCATAATTTACTTATTTACTGTAAGTGTTTTCAAAACTATAAAATACTAACGGGTTTACACACATTTTAGGGATAGTTTAAGATTGAATATTTTCTTTTTATTTATAAAAACAGTATACTTCAACTTATTAAATATAGCTTTTTATGACATCTAATTTATTAAAATTCACAGGTTTATTTTTTATTCTTTTATCATGCAACACTGGCAAACTTAATGTCATAGGCGATATAGCAAATAGCTTAAAAGAAGTTTCTGCTGCTGAATATATTTCAAACTCTAATTTGGTTTGGGTTATTGAAGATGCCGGCAATAAAAATAATTTATACGGACTTAACCTAAACGGAAACATTATAAAAGACATAGATATAAGTAACGCTGAAAACATTGACTGGGAAGATCTTACATCAGATAGTGATGGAAATATTTATATAGGTGATTTTGGTAATAATAAAGGAAAACGTAAAACATTTACTATATACAAAGTAAAAAATCCAGCCAATATAGCAGATAAAACCACTGCTGAAATTATAACCATTGAAATGCCTAAAAAATTGAAAGATGAAGATTATGAATCTTTCTTTTTACTCAACAATTATTTTTACTTATTTACCAAAGAATCGGGTTCGTTTAAAGTTGTAAAAGTGGCTAATAAAATTGGCAAACAAAAAGCCGAGTTAGTTACAGAGTTTAATCTAGAAGGTAAACACAACAAAATAACATCGGCTGATATTAGCAACGACGGAAAAACAGTCATTTTATTAAACCACGATAAACTTTGGAAAATTTCAGATTTCACCGCTGATAATTTCTTTAAAGGTCATATTGAAGTTGTTCCGTTTGAACATAACTCACAAAAAGAAGGCATTTGTTTTAAAACAAACAACACCATTCTTATTACCGATGAAAGACAAGGCAGCGATGGCGGAAATATTTATAGTTTAAAACTTTAACCCTAATCCAAAAGCAAATCTGAAACCATCATCACTATGAAATAGTGAAAAATCACCTGTGAATAATTCGGCTGCAATTAGTAAAAATCCGCCACCATAAGCGTTATGCCATTTATCTGACGGATCATTTTTAAGCCAAACACGGCCGTAATCAAAACCACCATAAACACCTAAATTTATTGGCACAATACCGGTTTTCATTTTACTGAACATATACCTAACATCTGTTAATTGATAGTAAGAATCCTTTCCTGTAAAACGCTGATTTCTGTATCCTCTTAAACCATCATTTGCTCCAATTGATGCCGCTTGATAAAACTCATAGCCATCTCCTAAAGTAATCTGTGACTTTAATTTTGTAGCTAAAACCAATTTCCCTTGAGGCTCTAATTTAAAATCAAAACCTAGATCTGGAATGATGTATCCAAAGCTATTAGAGTTATCTAGATTGGTCTTATATCCTACTTGAAAATTAGCATGCATTCCTAATGAAGGAAAAGCCGTGTTGTTTTTATTTTCAAAATGATAAGAAACCTCTGCTCCAAAGAAATTATTATTGTTTTCAATTACGTTTGAAAGGTAATATGTATTGATAAATCTATTATAAGTTTGTTCTACTTCAATAGCTTCATAGCTTAATGTAAGTTTAAATTGACCGTCTAAATTTCCTTTATAAATTAGTGAAGGTGCGATTCTTATAGTACTTAACTTTACGCGATTATAATCTCTATCAAAAACCTCATCGTTTTCAGCATTTGGGTTTATTGTTTCGTTACCATATCCAAAAAAGTTGATACTATAATTAGGACTTGTAAACACAGCATTTAAGCCTAGATTAAAACTACCTAACACATTAGCAAACTCTCCTTGATATGTTAAGTTATATCCGCTAGTAGCAGCATAAAAAGCTGCTGATAATTTATGTTGCGAACTAAAAGGGTTTCTGTTAAAACCATTTACGGTATAGGTATCTGTAAAACCAAATTTGAAACCGTCATCTGGATTAAACCCTAAAATAGGATACACCTGGTTATTGTTATATTTAAGTTTTTTATAGGCATAAGCGTTGATATCATAATCATCTGTCAATCTTACTTTTCCTTTATTGGTTTTAAACGTGTTCTTTTTTGACTTATAATCATAAACCTTAACACGTTTACCATTTTCAATATTATATATATCATTGTTTTGACCACCAATAAGTTTTACTGGAATAAGTTTATCACCTTGACCATAAACATGCAGTACATCGTCATCATCTAGTGCATATAACCAAATATCTTTTGTTTCCTCCTTGGTATAAGTTCGCTCATGAAAAACATCAGCTTTTTTGTCGTCTTTAATTCTATAGGCTGTAATTTTTGTTTGACCATTAGATAAACGCTCTATATCAAACCAATCATCTTTGTCTGTTCCTTTTACAACAGCTATTTTGTTTATAATTTTATAGTACCTATCTGATATATTCTGAAGATTATTTCGTCTTGCCTTAAGTTTAGATTTGATGTCTTCTAGAGTTTCATCATGTAGTTCTTGAGGTATAAAAGTAAAAGCTTCTTCAATAACATCATCTGTTAGGTTTGTTGTTATGGCTTTTACTTGTTCGTCCCAAACATCTTTAGTTGATTGACTTATTAATGCCATATCAAGTGGATAAGGTGATAAATTGAACCATTTTGGGCTTCTTAAATTATCATCATAAGACTGTAACATTCTTCCTGCCGGAACTAACCTAGATCCCAAACCAAGCATAAAACCATCAGCCATTTTTGAAAAAACCTGATCTCGGTCTCTAGGAACTGGCTGATAAATTGTTTTTCCATCTTTTTTTGTTGTTGCCCAACGCCATTGATCTTGGTGTCTGTCCCAATCTCCTAAAAGCATATCAAATAGACGCGCACGAACATAGGCAGACTCATTTATTACTACATCTTCATCAGATCTAATTTCATTAAGTAAATCGTCTGTTCCAATAAGCTCATCAGAATAGGCAAAACTTTTTTGATATCCATGATCATCACCAGCATGCTCTTCTATCATGTAAAGTTCATCGCCAAATGTATCATTATAAACACCTATTGTTTCTTGATGTGGCACATAGTACAATGTTGGGTTGGTATGTAAAACGCCAACTGCATCAGACAACGTTGCTGTTACAAAAGGCGCATAAGGATAAGACCCTGTAAACACGTAACGAATTAAGTCTTGAGCAGCTGTATTTGTAAATTGTCCTTCAATATATTGATCCTTAAAAGCAAAGGCTTGAATATAGTTTAATGCATTTTTTCTTAAGCCTCTCATAACATATTCTCTTCCTGTAGAATCTGCCAGTCGTAATGAATTAGATTGTGTTCCGCCTCCTTTTCTTATAGGCTTTAATCCGCCAAAAAGTGTATCAAGCATAACCGTTTTCAGCTTAATAGGAGTTGCATATTCTTTTGAATATCTATCTCCCCATAAAAACCTATAGAACTTACCTTTATCTGCTTCAGGCTTGGTATAAATAGACGCCATAGTTTCTGTAGGCACATCTTCTTTGTAGGTTTTGTTAGGGCTATTTCTTTTAGCATACACCTCTTTTTTGTATAAAGTATCTTCTGTTTTGGCTGCTATAAATGAAACCGAAGAAGAACCATCTTTATAAACATCTAATCTAGCAAATCCTGACTCACTTGATGAAAACAAACCACTACCCACATTTCTTGTCTGCGTTGACTTGGATCCTGAACCACTAATAATTTGCGTTAAATTATCCTCTACTAAATACTGTAAATTATGATCGTGTCCTGAAACAAAAATCACATGATCATTCTCTTGAGCAATTGTAATAATTCGTTTTCTTAATTCGTTATAGCGTTTGTTTTGAATATCTTCAGGACTAACACCTGTTGTTTTTCTTAATATGTTTTTTAATGTTCCTAACACAGGTATTGGCTTCATGTGGTCACTAAAAGCGTATTGACCACCATGCGGACCATTTGTAAACATAGGATGATGTATTGCTACAATGGTAGTTTTTCCTCGCGCTTTTTTTATTCTGCTTTCAAATTCAGCCAAAAATGTTTCACGAGTTCTTATATCGCATTTATCATTTATTGTTGGATGATTATCCCAATTGGCTATATACCATTTTGCATCTACAAAAATGAGTTCAATATTATCTGTAACTGTTTTGTTTTCAATAGCACAACCATTTTCAGGTAAAAAGGAGTTTTTACCCAAAACATCATCAATATAATCTTCTTGACGTTCTAATCCTTTTAAGCCATCAGAATACCAATCATGGTTTCCTGGTAAAAAGATCGTTCTCCCTTTAAAGTTTTTTACTGCATCTAGCTGCACATCTAGTTGATGCTTTGCAAATTCATAACCTTTTGCTCCTTCTTCTGGCAACCCTTTAGGATAAATATTATCACCTAGAAAAAAAGCTGTACTATTTTTTTGCGCATTATTTAAAGCCTCCTCAAATACTTGTAAAGCCTTTGTTTTTGTTCCGATAGGTGAATTTCCTGCATCGCCAATAAGGTAAAAAGAATGTTCAATTTCTTTTTCGCCATGTAACACATTACGCCACTGATCTTCACCCTGTTTATACTGGGTTTTGTAAGTTGCACATGCATTAAAAATAAGAATAATTAGTAAGCTAACAATCGTTTTTAAAGGTCTAAACATAGGGTTGTTTTAAAACTTAAAGTTACTATTTTTTATTGATATTAGTGTTATTTTAAGAGCTGCAAGATAACATAGAGCATCCTATTTTATGTCTTGCCCAATCCGGACGTTTTGCAAACCATTTTTGATATTTTGGCTGCTCGTCATAAGGTTTTTTTAGGAGCTGAAATAACTCATCAATCATTGTAAAATCGTTTTTATTTGCTGCATCTATTGCCAACTGTGCCATATAATTACGTAAAACATATTTGGGATTAACACTATTCATGAAGTGTTTTCTTTCTTGATTTGATATTGATTCAACTTGTAATCTATTCGCATAGCGACTAAACCATTCTTGCCATTGCTTTTTTATATCACCAGTAATTTCTTCAAGGTTATAAAAAGCTTCTTTTACAATATGGAACCATTTATCTGATTCATGTTCATCAAATTCACTTAAGCACCTAAAAAAGATTGTCATATCAGTTTCAGACACATGTAAAACATCTTCTAAATCTTGAATTAACAACTTGTCGAGTGCTTCTTCTTTTTGAAGACCTAACTTTGAACGCATCATTTTTAAAGACTCTTTATCAAAGTCTGTTTTATACTGATTTAAAACGGTTTCTAAAGGCGCTGCCTCTTCTATTAATGGATATAAAGCATTAGCTAATTGATACAAATTCCAAAGCCCCATGTTGGGTTGGTTTCCAAACCGATAACGTTTATGCTCTCTATCTGTGGTGTTTGGTGTCCAACCAAAATCAAATCCTTCTAACCAACCATATGGCCCATAATCTATTGTTAAACCTAGAATTGACATGTTATCAGTATTCATTACACCATGAACAAAACCTACGCGTTGCCAATGAATAATCATATTTAAAGTACGCTTTGCAACCTCTTTAAAAAACTTTATGTACGTTTTTTTTGAAGGTTTTCCTAAAAAAGAAAAATGTTGATGAATCGTAAAATCGACTAATGTTTTTAACGTTTCAACATCTTGCCTAGATGCAAAGATTTCATAATTACCAAAGCGTAAAAATGATGATGACACACGACAAACCACAGCACCTTTTTCGTAAGCAGGATTGCCATCATACATAACATCTCTCAAAACTTGATCTCCAGTAAGTGCTAACGACAAAGCTCGTGTAGTTGGCACGCCTAAATGATACATGGCTTCGCTACATAAATACTCTCTTATTGAAGAACGCAAAACCGCAAGCCCATCGGCCGATCGTGAATACGGAGTTTCTCCTGCTCCTTTTAACTGTAAAACCCAGCGGTTATTATTATGTTCTACCTCTGTTAAATTGATAGCACGACCATCACCCAATTGACCTGCCCAATGCCCAAACTGATGACCACCATAACACATGGCATAAGGCTTGGTGTTTTTTAATATTTTATTACCCGTAAATACGTTTAAAAAATCTTCACCCTTGCTATCCTCATGATCAAGTCCTATTTCATTAAGCATTTCTGGAGAAACATGTAGCATCTCTGGTTTTGCTGTTGATTTAGGATTTACATAAGAAAAGCACGCATCAAAAACCTGACGCCTTGAATTTTCTGTAATAGTATCTCCAGGAAGGTTTTCTGTAAATGTATTCTTTATGTTTAATTTCATTTATTCAACCATTTAATCAATTCTTTATCATTGGGATTTCTTAACCTTTTTCCTTCTACTAAAATTGTTGGAAAATGTAACCCTTCATTTTGGTATAAGTTACGTAATTCTGAAGCAAATTCAGTATTCTTTTTTACATCAAGAAACGCGTAATTTAAATTACGCGTTTCAAAAAATGTTTTATAGTATTGTGTTTTATGGCATTGGCTACTGCCATATAGTTTTATTTGTTTCAAGAAGATATCTTTTCTTTTTATATTAATTTTTCAGAATGCAGTTTTTTTAGTTTTGCCAACTTTGGATTTATGACAAATGTACAATACCCAAAATCAGGATTATTTTTATAAAAATCTTGATGTTCTTTTTCTGCTTCAAAAAATGGTTTTAATGGACTTATTTCTGTAACAATAGTTTCATCATAATACGCTTGAAGATCTCTAACAACTTGTTCTGCTATATCTTTTTGCAAACTATTTTCATAAAATATAACCGACCTGTATTGCGTTCCTACATCGGCGCCTTGTCGGTTTAACGTTGTTGGATCATGTGTTGTCATAAAAATCACTAATATATCTCTGTAAGAAATAATACGACTATCAAAAGTGATTTTTACAACCTCTGCATGCCCTGTAAGGCCTGAACAAATTTCTCTGTAAGTTGGCTTTCCAGGAACTGTTCCTCCTGAATATCCTGACATTACAGATATAACTCCTTTTACCTCTTGAAAAACGGCTTCGGTACACCAAAAACAACCGCCTCCAACTACTGCTGTTTGTATATGACTATTCATTAAACTGTACCTTTCTGCAATGTTAGAGATTCCGAATTCACACAATATCGTAAGCCACTCGGCTCTGGGCCATCAGGAAACACATGTCCTAAATGTGCATCGCAAGTGTTGCACATAATCTCTACACGTACCATACCAAATGTTGTGTCTTTTTCATACTTCACAGCATTCTCTTTTATAGGCTGTGTAAAGCTTGGCCAACCAGTTCCTGAACTAAATTTAATGGTAGAATCAAACAATGGTGTATCACAACAAACACAATTATACTTTCCTGCTTCGTGGCTAGAGCAAAATGCACCTGTACCAGCCATTTCAGTTCCTTTTTTTCGGGTTATTCTAAACTGCTCATCAGTAAGAATAGCTCGCCATTCTTCAGGAGATTTTTCTACTCTTTTGTCTGGTATGGGATTTCCATTTACTGAAAAATTGATAACATTTTTCCAAGTTAACATACTATGTCCTTTCTTTAATTTAAGTTATATAAACTCATTAGAAGTTAATAAAAAAACTGTAAGAAAAATACAGTTCTTCGCTTTAATCTATTGATTGAATTGGTCGTTATTTCTCTAATTTACTTACAATCATATCATATCACTAAAAACGCTTTATTTTAGTTATTTTTTAGTAATTTGTACGTCTAATTTAGCCTAGATATCAAATTTATGACAAATATTATAGAAAAGGCAGAAGCATATGTCTTTGATTTATTTAAAGAAGAACTTGATCACACATTTTTATACCATAATTTCACACATACAGAACGTGTTTTAAGAAGCTTAAGAGAAATAATTTCTCACTCTGAAATAAGCAAACAAGATGCTGAAATTCTACAACTAGCTGCTATTCTTCACGATACTGGTTACACAAAAACAAGAGACGGTCATGAAGAAGAAAGTGTAAAAATTGCTACAAAGTTTTTAAATAATCATGGAGTTGATAAATCTATCATTGATGCTGTAAACGCTTGTATTATGGCAACAAAATTTAAAGATTCTCCTAAAACTGAATTAGAAAAAATAATTAGAGATGCTGATGCGTCTCACTTTGGAAAAGATTATTTTAAAGAAACTAGCGAGTTTTTAAGAAAAGAATTTGAAATTCAAGGTATAGCAACATATTCTCCTAGTGAATGGCTTGAAGGAAACATTAAGGTACTTACCGAGAAACATACTTTTTATACCGATTATGCTTTAAAGAACTGGCAACCTCAAAAAGAGAGTAATTTAGCAAGCTTAATAAAAGAAAAAAACAAACAAAAAAAGCGTGAAAAACGCGAAAAACAAAAAGCAAAATACAAAGCTCAATATAAAAATGAAAGTCCTGAAAGAGGTATTCAAACCTTTTATAGAGTTGCTTTAAGAAACCACATTAAATTAAGTGATATTGCTGATACAAAAGCTAACATTTTGCTTTCTGTAAACGCCATTATTATTTCATTGGTACTTTCTAACTTGATGTCTAAATTAGATAGTCCTTCTAATCAATACCTTATTATTCCTACTGCTATTTTCACAGTTTCTAGTGTAATATCTATGGTGTTATCTATTATTGCTACAAAACCAAACATAACACGTGGCGAGTTTACCAAAGAAGATGTAGAAAACAAAGATGTTAACCTTACGTTTTTTGGTAATTTCCATAAAATGGAACTTAACGAATATCAATGGGCAATTAACGAACTTTTGAAAGACAAAGACTATGTTTACAGTTCACTAACAAAAGATTTGTATTTTTTAGGAAAAGTGCTTGATAGAAAATACAGAATTTTACGCCTTACTTATAATATTTTTATGATTGGCATGATAATATCTGTACTATCTTTTGCTGTGTCTTTTAAGTTACAAAGTAATAAAAAGCTTGAGGATGTTATTTCAATTAAGACTGAAAAAAATGATGTAAAAACACCTATTAAAGACACTTACATTGTATCTAATCTTTAATAGCTTGCATTAAATCATTATAGGTATAAAATTCATTTTCATCGGCCTTTTCATGCTGATATAAAATACTAACTTTTAAAGCTTTTAATCCAGTTACTCCTTGAAGATCTTCCAACTCTACTATTTGCACATCGTCACCTAGTAGTTTTTTAGCTTGGAAAAACTCTATGTATCTTAAGTATTCATCTTCATCTTCGCTTTGAGAATAAACAATACTTAATTTACCTTTTTCAGTAACGCGCTCATCAGTTCCTTTTACAAAAGCTTTATCTACACGTTTTTTCACAACTTCATATCTTGCATTGTAAGTTCCATCTACATCAAATTGTTTTTCATCCATTCTAAACCTTATAGAAAGTGGTTGATTAAAAACAAGTATCATAGAGGCTACATCAAGCGAAATTGGATATAACTGCTGATTACTATAGTAAGCATTTTCCATCTCACACATAACTTGAATTTGCCACAATCTCAAGTTATAGAGATATATCATATTAAAACTATCTTCTCTAGTAATAGACTCTCCTATGTACATATTATGCTCTACACCATCTGTCTTGAAACGCTCAAAAAAGTGTGGGTACATATTTTGAGCTTCCATTTGCCTAGTATCTAACAATGTTGACATGTTTTTATTTATAAGCTTTATGGTATTATCATAACTACTACGGTAATGATATATGACATCAAGCTCATCATCCAGCTTGCTTAAATAGTCTTTTATTTCGTCTTTTAAGCTAGATTTTGATTTAAGAAGCAGGTCAAATAACGGACCAACTTCATGCTTTAAAAAAGTTGTTATTTGGTGTTCGCTATCAACTTTTATACCTGACTTTAATTGCTCTTTAAAAGTTTTAACCTGAAACATGATTTGCTCATAAACAGGCATTTTCTTTTCTTTTAAAGCTTTATCAATTATTTTTTCGGCGTAAGATAATTGTAGAGATAAATCTTTTTGTGTTGCTAAATTTCTAGCTTCAGAAGAACCTTTTACGTCTATTTGTCCGAATAATGGGTAAACATCTTTAAATGAAATTTTACTAAAAGCTGTGTTTTTATTCTGAAAAATATTTTCTTTTATAAATAACTGTGCTGCTTGTTTAAATCGCCAATGCACACTAGGGTGTATTGATGTACACTCTTGTTGAATAATAGCTTCAATAAGGTTTTCTTGTTCGTTTTTAGAACGTTCTACCGCTGCCACAATGTATGGCATGACATCTACCAACTTATTGGCATTAATACTATTTAATGCTTTAGGCACATTAGACACTAACTCTAAAATTCCCATTAAGCCTTCATCATTGGCAATAGGAGCAAAAATAGCACTCTTTATACCTTGCTCGTGCAATACATTAATTTGAGGTGTGCATGCACTTGATGATTGCTTAAACGCATTATCTACATTAGATATTGATACTGGTTTATTCTCTTTTAACAGCTTATTGTATGACCATTCACAAAATACATCAACACAGCTATTAGAATCTATATCGTGAAGTAAGAAACTACACATACCTTCTCCATAAACCCTATCAAAAGTTTGATCATCTTTATTGTAAACTAAAAAACCAACCTTAATATCAGGTATGTTTAAAAACGACTTAAAAATAGACTGAAAATTCTCAATAAAATTTTCGTCTTTTCGTTTTCCTTCAGCAATTAAATTTGATTTTATTGTTGATATAGCGTGATCATCAGTTACATTAAAAATATTAGAAATAACAAAGCCACTAAACACATAAGTGTTTGGCGGAAATTTTTGTTTCCACATTTCAATGTTATCAAAATTATCTAATAATTCATCTACATCATTTTGTGTTATTTTAGGTGCTTTGCTTGTTGCTTCTATTTCAGTAAAATCAGCATTATAAAGTATTTTATAATACCTCATTATACCATCTGCTCCTGGTATCTCGTAAAAAAAAGGCCTTTTAAAATTTAAATCATAGCCATACTTAATGTTGAGAATGATAGTACAAGCAGCTATGTATAAATAATCTTCTGGTAAGTTATTTATGGTAAGTTTAAAATCATCTCCTGCATCACTTATTATTTTTTTAAATCGTTCAGATTCATTAAAAATAATATCATGAAACGGCATAGAGGCTGTTTTAATCTCGTTTTTAGTCAATACAGGACTAAACGAATCTTGAAGTAAAAGTTTTATTTCGTTTTCTCTTTCTTTTAAAACTTCAAGATTCGTAAACCCCTGACGCAGTTCCGGATAAGCCTCGGCTGTTTTTAAAACACGTTTTGACTTAGCAGATAGAAATGTATCTTCACTATTTGCTAATTCCTCATATTGCTCTAACAGCTTATTAAAACTAATCTTAAGCGTAAAAGGAGACTCTAAATTACCATTCAAACCTTTCATATTGCAAAGCTACAAATAATAACTTAAGTCGTACAACTCCTTATTTACTTACGCTATTATTTTTTTATTAAACTAATGGCGAAACCACCTCCGGCTGCTAAATTACATGATAATTTAGACGCCTTTGTTATTGTAAGCGTTTCAACCTCTAGGTCTGTTGGATTGTTATCCCAATGTGCTGTTTTACCGTCTTTGTAAATTGTAGCTTGGTACGTTACATCTGCATCTAAAAAGCTAAAATCTACATCAATTGTTCTAGCATTCTCATCAGTAATACCTCCAACAAACCAATTTTCTGTAAGACGTTCTTTTCTTGCAATTGTTACAAAATCTCCAACTTCTCCATTCAACACTGTAGTTTGTTGCCAATCTACACCTACGTCTTTTATAAATTGAAGTGCCTTTGGATTAGCCTCGTAATGTTCTACTAAATCGGCCGCCATTTGAATTGGACTATAAATCACGACATACAATGCTAACTGTTGTGCAATGGTTGTGTTTACCTGATTATCTGGTTTGTATTCATCAAATTTAATATTGAAAATTCCAGGCGTATAATCTATTGGACCAGACAACATTCTTGTAAAAGCAACTATAGGTAAATGCTCTGGCGGATTACCTCCGTCGCTTGCCCAAGCATTAAATTCTTGCCCTCTCAATCCTTCTCGAGAAATGGTGTTAGGATACGTTCTACGTAATCCTGTTGCTTTTATTGGTTCATGCGCATTAATAGCTACTTGGTATCTAGCTGCTTTTTCAACAGTATTATTGTAGTGATTTACCATGTATTGCCCATGATGGTATTCGCCTTTTGGTAAAATCTTACCCACATAACCAGTTTTTACCGAATGCATACCCAAACTTTGCATCAAAGCAAAAGCTGTATCCTGCTGTTTTGTATATGTTTCGGTAGCTGCAGATGTTTCATGATGCATAATAATTTCTACACCTTTTTCTTTAGCATAGCGTACTACTTCGTTTATATCGTAATCTGGATAAGGTGTTACAAAATCAAATACGCCTTCACGGTCTTCAAAACCTATCCAGTTTTCCCAACCAGTATTCCATCCTTCAACCAAAACACCTCCGATATTGTTTTTTGCTGAAAAGTCAATAAAGTTTTTAACATTTTCAGTTGTTGCACCATGTTTTCCGTGTGCTTTACCAGTATCTTTCCATTCACCGTTTATGTGCTCCATACCATAATGCCAAGTTGATTTATCTAAATGCATCTCCCACCAAACACCTGTATACTTCATTGGTGTAAACCAAGATACGTCTCCAAGTTTATTTGGCTCATTTAGATTCACGATTAACTTTGATTCTATAAGTTCTGGTGCATTATTTGAGATTTGAATTGTTCTCCAAGGCGTCTCAAAAGGCAACGTTCTTTTCACCTTATAATCGGTGTTTTCTGAACCTACTAAACTACTCTTTAAATCAAGGTTTTTAGTATCTACTTTTAAGGTCATTCCTGAATAATCTATCAACGCTGCTTCGTGAAAACTTAAATGTGTTCCATCTGCACCAACCATAGTAACTGGTGTGTTAACAGCATTTTCCGGAATATATGTTTGTGCTAAATTTTTGTGGTTTGCAAACTGTAAGGCATCAACCTCTGATAACTTTGTAGTATTATACAAATGCTCATAAATATCCCAATCACCAGGAATCCAAAAGGTTTTGTAGTCTTCGGTTAAATTGAACTCTGTATGTTCATCTTTAATCAGTGCTTCTTTAAAGTTAGCTTGTTCAGGGAATTCATATCTGAACCCAATACCATCGTCATATACTTTGAAAACAAGGTTTAGTTTTCGTTTTAATTCTGATGTTTCTTGTAATTCAACTCTTAATTCATTGTAATGGTTTACTACATCTACTTGTTCTCCCCAAGGCATTTGCCAAGTCTCATTGAACGTGCTTGTTGTTGTATTTACAATATTGAAATTATCCTTTAAGGCTTTAGCATTTGTAAACTCAAACCCTAAATACGAGCTATCCACAACCTTCTTATTATTGAAAACAACTGAATAAAAAGGCTTTCCTTTAGCATTCAAGTTGAAATCTACAACGATGGTTCCGTTTGGTGACGTTGCTTGATATTTTTTTGATTCATTGTTACTACTACAGCTTGAAAACAGTAAAGCAATAACAAGAATTGCAATGATTTTTTTCATTCTTATTTTACTAAAATTTTAAACTCCCATGGTTGAAGCGTCATCTCACTTGCTTCTAATTTTACAGCTTGATTAGATAAGTAATCTGTAAAATCTCCAGATACTTCAGGTGTAATAGTTTGTGGCTCTTTTGTAAAGTTACCAATAAAGACAACTTCATCTCCTGCTTTTTCACGTTTAAAAACTAATACATTTTCATTATCAGCATTTAATCTTTGGTAAGCTGCTGCTTGTTTTCCTCCGTTTAATGCTTTATTGCTGTTTTTAAGTGTTCCTAACTTTTTTAGTAGTTCAAAGTAGTTTCCTTTTGTCTTTGGAATAGAATCTTTTTCAAAGAATTTCAAACGATGATCCATGTCGTATTCTTGACCAGAATAAATTAATGGCATACCAGGAATTGTATAGCTTAATGCTGTAAATATTTCTTTATTTTCTGGCATACGCTCTTTTAAAGTTCCAGCCCAAGAGTTCTCATCATGGTTTGTAACAAAGTACATGTTAATATCATCGTCTTGTAGCGTAGAATCTATTTTTACCATATAGTCATCTAGTGCTTTTACCGTTTTGTGACCTTTAGCTATGTCGTTAAAAATATGATGTGCTTCCCAACCGTAATGCATATCAAAACCGTTTTGCAATAAATCTGGTTGTTCTGCTTCAGCTAACATAAATACTGGTTTTACCGTTTTTAAAGTATCAATAGCACGCTTAAAGAAATCAACTGGTACTTTGTGTGCAACGTCCATTCTATAACCATCAATATTTACGTCTTCAACCCAATATTTCATATCAGCAATCATTGCATTACGCATATCTTGGTTGTCATAATTTAAATCAGCAACATCTGTCCATCCCCAAGATTCTCCTGTGTCTGGGTTGATAGGATCAATAATTTCACCTTTGTCGTTTTGTGTGAAATATTCTGGGTGTTCAGCAATCCAAGGATGATCCCAACCTGTGTGGTTAGGTACCCAATCAACAATAACATAGATTCCATTTTCGTGAGCTGTATCAACTAACTCTTGAAAGTCTTCTAACGTTCCAAATTCTGGGTTTATAGAACGGTAATCTGACACTGAATAGTAACTACCTAAATATTTTTTACGTTCATTTTCGTCTTCAATATCGCTAGTGAATTGTCCGTCGGTAGCTTTACGTTTTACTTCAGAAATTCTGTTAATTGGCATAACCCAAATAACCTTAACACCTAAATCCTTTAACACAGGAAT
This sequence comes from Corallibacter sp., assembly GCF_048381695.1. Taxonomy (NCBI): domain Bacteria; kingdom Pseudomonadati; phylum Bacteroidota; class Flavobacteriia; order Flavobacteriales; family Flavobacteriaceae; genus Corallibacter; species Corallibacter sp. The sequence continues at coordinate 273,402 of NZ_JBLXHI010000002.1, forward strand.
ATCTTTAGTGAACGCGTCAAAAGTACCTTCTGGTGAATACTGACGAATGTTTGCCTCATAAATCACGGCTTGCTCTTCTACATCAGCATTAAAATTAGGAAATGCTTCTACCTGCTTTTCTTCCGCAGGTTGCTCTACTTTTTTATCATTTTTACAAGCTGTAAAAACGGAAATCGTCATTAAAAGGGCTATTAATTTTTTCATGTTTATTGGTTTAATTTTAGTCTAATTGTTTTACTGTTTTTAGTGCTCCAAGTTACCGGAATACGCACTTTTTTTATTTCTGTATTATGTATTATTTCTTGTTGTTTATTATCAACTTTTATTTGTTTTGGTGTTTTAGAAATGTTATGAATAACAAGCTCAATTTGTTTTGTTTCACTTGAAAAATGCTTACCTATTTCTGCATTAAACTCAAATTCTAAATAGCGTTGATTGCTTTCAGATTTGAATTCGAGAATTTCGTAGTTCCCCTTTTCAAAAGCGTTAACAGTTGAACCATTGTCATTATACATTTGATAATCACTACTTCCTACTTCTTTATCAAAATAATAATGAAGCTCTAATACCGAACCATTGTAGGTTTTTGTTGATTGCATTGGTTTTGCCATAGGAATAAAACTTCCACCTCTCACAAATGTTGGTATGCTATTTTCTTTTATTTCGTAATTAATTGGGTGACCTCCTTTGTATAATTCATCGGAATAAAAATCAAACCAATTAGATGTTTTTGGAAAATAAACCGATGTCGTTTTTTGTCCAGCCTCAAGAATTGGCGCAACTAGAATATTGTCTCCCCATAAATACGTTTTTGAATAATTATAAAGCTGTGAATTAGCGGCTTCTTCAAAAAACAATGGTCGCATTAATGGTGCTCCTGTTTGGTTGTTTTCAAACATGAGGTTGTAATTATAAGGCAACAACTTGTAACGTAATTCTATGGCTTGTTTTGCCAAGGCTTTGGCTTTCTCACTTCTAAAAACCGGTTCACTTGGCACATCTTCTTGCGCATGAGGTCTATAAATTGGTTGAAAAACGCCATACTGAAGCCAACGCACATACAGTTCATCTTCAAGATTTGCTCCTGCAAAACCACCAAGATCACTATGCATATAGGCTAATCCTTGCATTCCCATTTGCAATGCAATTTCTGGCTGACTTTGCAATCCGCCCCAAGTTCTGTTGACGTCTCCAGACCAAGGTACTAAACCGTAACGTTGCGAACCTGAATAACCAGCACGCATTAAAACAAATGGTCGTTGATTTGGTAAAGCTTCATGAAAAGCATCTTGAACCAGTTTTGCCCAATCGTGACCAAAAGTATTATGAACTTCATCAGCTGTTCCTGTTGCATGAATTACACTAGAAGGATGTACTTCAGGTTCTCCTAAATCTCCCCAAATTCCTGTAACTCCAAGATTCAACAAGTCTTTATTTACTCCTTTAAACCAATTGTAACCAGACTTACTATATACATCTACCAAGCCTGTGTTTCCGAAGAAAAAATCATAGGTTGCTGGATTGCCCAAGCTATCTTTTGCTAAAGCGTTGTTGGTAACCGCTTCGTTCCATCGGTTAGATGTTGTTAATATAAAAGGTTCTGTAATGAGAATGGTTTCTACATTTTTGGCCTGCAATTCCTTTATCATTTGTTTTGGGTTTGGGAACGAATCTCTATGAAATTCTAAATTACCCATGGTTCCCATAACCTCTTTTCCAAACCAATATAAATCCAGAATCACTGCGTCAACAGGAATATGTTCTTCTCTAAAAGCATCAATGGTTTTTAATGTTTCTTTTTGAGAATGATAACCAAATCTACTTGAAAAATTTCCTAAAGCCCAACGAGGCAACATTGGTTGTTTTCCTGTTAAATCGGTATAATTATCTATGACATCATACCAAGAATCTCCAACAATGACCTGATACGTTTTACGACCAGAAATGGTTTCGTAAGTTAGTGTATTGTCGCCTTTACTATCTAAATCTAAATATCCTATTGGAGCATTGTCAAAATGTACCATATACTGTTTTGACGACATCACAATTGGCAAGGTGAAATTCATTAACTCACTTGTAGTTTCATAGCCATAATGCGCTTTATTATAAAGCTGCAAACGATGACCACGACGATTCATTCCTAAAGCTCTTGCTCCAGCTCCATACAACACTTCATCAGGTGTTAGATTAAATTGAATGGTCTCAAAAGCATCATTTTTTTGGTAGCCATTTTTTTCTGAAATGACTTCTTTTCCGTCTTTCCAATATGAAATATTGAAAGGCGATTTGGTTATAAGAACCGATAAATCTTTAGATTTTAACGTCACTTCTGAATTGGTTTCAGAAAATTGAACACCTGAAAATCCTTTATTTAAAACCACTGCGTGAGATGGTTTTGCGCTTGCAGTTTCACCTTTTGGCAGAAAGGTGGTTTCTGCTATTTTAGATGTAAAGAATTGAATGTTATATGAACCATCAGATACTTTCACGTTTAGCTCATTATTGTTAAAAGAAGCATTAACAAACTCACGCGTTTTTATAGCATCTTGAAACAACCACGTAATAGCTTCTTCAAAATTTTCTCGCCATAATGTTTCGTTGTGTTTTCCGTCAGGAACAACTTTTGACCTTATGTTTTCAGTAGAAAAACCATTGTTTTTTAAAACAGAAATCATTTGATTCATGTCTTTTACGGTCTGACTTATCTCATCAAAACCTGCTTTTTCACCTTCTTTTCCTCCTGCAAGGAAATACATTTTTGTATCGTTTAGATTTGCATGCGATTTTGTGTAATTTTCAATTTCTGGTGCAAACCAAAATGCTGGTGAATACACACCTACTTTCCCAAATACGTTAGGATATTTTAAGGCTGCATAATGCGAAATTAAACCTCCCATTGAACTCCCAAAAATGGCTGTGTGCTTTTTATCTTTTAAGGTGTTGTAATTAGAATCAATGCATGGTTTTAGTGTATTGACGATAAACTCTAAATAGGCATCGCCTTCGCCTCCGCCATATTTTTCATTTTTGAAAGGTGAATATTCATCCAGACGCTTATTAGCGCCATTATCAATACCAACAACTATAAGCTTTAAATTTTTATTTCGGAATAGTTTATCTAGTGTTTCATCAACACTCCATTCATTTGAATATGAAGATGTTTTTTTATCAAATAAATTTTGTCCGTCATGCATATACACAACAGGATACGATTGATTTGAGGTCTTATAATCTGCTGGCAAATACAACCAAACACGACGTTTACGGTTGAGTTGCGGCATGTTGAACGTATCTGATAGAATTGTAACATGCTTTGTGACTGTTGAAGCATTTTCAACATCAAATAAATTGTCCCAACCTACTATCTTTAGTTTTAAAGTATCTGGTTTACTACCAAATGTGTAGCTACGATTTTCAATAGCAAAACCTTTTTTGTCACACTCAACAGAACTCCAAGCACCTTGCGTAAACTTGAAATTAATTGTGCCTTCGCTTTGAGGTAATGTGATGGTATAACGACCATCTTGTAACTCTAATTGATAGGCTTTTTGTCCTCCAGACCAACCTTCAAAATCGCCTGAAATAAATATCGAAGCATTTTCTGGTGTTTCCTTTGGCACTTGCTCTACAACAATAGTAACTTGAGCAAACGTTGTTTGGAATAAAAGAAGACATAAAATGTAGGTTAGTTGTTTCATTTAATTTTTGTTGTTAATACTATGGCTCCTTTTTCTTTTAAAACAATGCTATCTTTCCAAATTACAGTTTCTCCTGTAAATACATTTTTTAATGTTTTTCCTGTTAAACCTAATTCTTCAAATCGGCTTGTATTTAAATTAAAAGCGTCTTCATTTTTATTCAGAATATGAACAACTGTTTCGTCATCATTAAACCTTGCTAAAACATAGGTATTGTCTTCTGGTGCAAAGTGCATGGTTTTTCCATTATGAATGGCTTTAGAGTTTTTTCTAAAATTCATCAGTTTAGACACATAACTCTGCATATCCTTTTTAGTTTCTTCCAGATTGTCGCCTGTAAACGCATTTACAGCATCACCTTCCCAACCACCAGGAAAATCGGTACGAATTAATCCGTGATCACCTGGTTTATCAAAATCATTCATTAAGATTTCTGTACCATAATACATTTGAAACGTACGCGGTAATACTGCCAAATAGCTCAACGCCATTTTCGTGTTGGTAATGTCACCTTGTAATTGCGTAAAAATACGGCTCATATCGTGGTTGTCTGGAAACACTAAAATGTCTTCAGGTCTTGTATAATGAAAATCGTTAGCCAATGCTGTGTATATTTCCATAAGACCAGTTCCCCAAGTTTCTTCGTTTTTTAATCCTGCTATAATTTTTTCTTGCATAGCAAAATCCATAGTTGAGCGTAAGTTAGAGTCATAACCATCTGCATTTTGATGACCATCTTGCCAATATCCAATTAACAACGGATTGCTTGACCATTCTTCACCTACAATATTAAAATTTGGATATTCTGCCATTATAACTCCAGCCCAATCGCTCATGAAATCTTTGTCAGGATATGGATAAGTATCTTGACGAATACCACCAAGACCTAGTGTTTCTATCCACCAAATACTATTTTGAATAAGATACTTTGCCATAAACGGATTACGTTGATTAAGATCTGGCATTCCCTGAACAAACCAACCATCGCTCATTTCCTGTTTATCAATTTTTGAAGCATAGCTATCTTGGTTTACCGTTCTTCTGTGTGATGAACGTTTTACAATCTCATTACTCCAATTAGCTTTATTTGCTTCGTAATGCGCTTGATAATTTACCCAATCACTAAATGGTAAGTCTTTCATCCACCAATGTTCCAAACCGCAATGGTTTGCGACTTGGTCCATAATTAGCTTCATATTATTTTTTCGTAATTCGTCAGCTAATTTTCTGTAGTCTTCGGTTGTACCAAATCTTGGATCTACTTGATAATAATCAGTAATAGCATAACCATGATAGGATGCATGATGCATGTCGTTAGTTAGCACAGGACAAGGCCAAACAGCAGTAAAACCTAAATCTTTAATATAGTTGACATGCGCTGTAATTCCTTCAAGATCGCCACCATGACGTGCATAATCATTGGTTCTATCTATGTGTTTTTCGTTTAGGTTATCAAACGTATCATTGTTTGGATTAGCGTTTGCAAAACGATCTGGTGTGATTAGATAAATAGCATCTGAACTATTAAACCCTACAAAATCTTCAGCTGATTTTTCTCTAGCTTTAAGCTCGTAAGTTGTTACGAGTTCTTCGTTGTCATCATTTTTAAATATGATATTGAAAGTTCCTGCTTTGGTACTGTTTGAAATGATGACATCTATAAACAGGTAGTTATTGCTTTTTTCTGCTTTACTTACATGTGCAATAGTTACTCCAGGATATTCAATACTTGGTTGGTAACTCCCAATATTTTGATGATGTACTAATAACTGTAAGCTATCATTTTTAAAACCAGTCCACCAATTAGGTGGTTCTACGCGATCAATATCGTTTTTATTAATCAACGCTTTAGGTTGACTGCTGGCTATTGATGTAGAAGTTTGCTCTTTACAAGACACACTTAAAACCAATAGAAGCATTAAAAATATAGGTGTGTACTTTTTCATGTTAAATAGTTTTAAGTGTGTTTTTACTCATTAAACAGTAACCAAGCTATTAGCTTCAATCGTTACTTTTTTATCGTTTACCAAGATGTCTAAACTTTCGCCACCTTCTAGTTCGAAGTTGGTTTTACCTTGGTTAACATTCACTTTTATGATTTGATTTCTAAAGTTGATTTTAAACGAATAACCATCCCATTCTTTTGGAATTTTAGGTGAAAAAGACAAGGTATTATCTTTTACACGCATTCCGCCAAAACCTTCAACAATACTCATCCAAGTTCCTGCCATAGATGTAATATGTAAGCCTTCGTGAACTTCTTTATTATAATCATCTAAATCTAATCGCGATGTTCTTAAATAAAACGTATAAGCTTGTTCCATACGGTCAATTTTTGCCGCTTGAATACTATGAACACAAGGTGACAATGAACTTTCGTGAACAGTATATGGCTCGTAAAAATCGAAATGACGCTCTAACTCTTCAGTAGAAAAATGATCTTCAAAGAAATAGAAACCTTGTAATGTATCGGCTTGTTTTATGTAAGGCGAACGCAAAATACGATCCCAAGACCAATATTGGTTTATAGGACGTTGACTAGCATCTAGCTCATCAACTTTTATTAATTCTTTATCTAAAAACCCGTCTTGCTGTAAGTACACATTATGTTCTTCAGAATATGGGAAGTACATCGCATCTGCAACCGATTTCCATTGTGATATTTCAGCTTTAGACAGCTTAACTTTGTTCATTATTCTAGTAAAGTCTGTATCGTATTCTGCTTCAACTTTACTAATATTTTCAATAGCATAATCTATACACCATTTAGCTATATAGTTAGTATACCAGTTGTTGTTTACGTTATTTTCGTACTCATTTGGACCTGTAACACCTAAAATAACGTACTTATTTTTTGCTGTTGAAAACGTAGCGCGTTGGTGCCAAAAACGTGCAATACCAATAAGTACTTCCAAGCCTTTTTCAGGTATATAACTGTAATCGTTTGTAAACCTGTGGTAGTTATAAATGGCAAAAGCAATGGCGCCATTACGATGAATTTCTTCAAAAGTAATTTCCCATTCGTTATGACATTCTTCTCCATTCATAGTTACCATTGGGTACAATGCTGCGCCATTAGTAAAGCCTAATTTTTCAGCATTTTCAATAGCTTTTTGCAGATGATTATATCTGTACTCCAATAAGCTTCTTGCTACTTTTTGGTCTTTTGTAGCCATGTAAAACGGAATGCAATATGCTTCAGTATCCCAATAGGTGCTTCCTCCATATTTTTCGCCCGTAAATCCTTTTGGACCAATATTTAATCTAGAATCTTTTCCTAAATACGTCTGATTTAAATGAAAGATATTAAAACGAATACCTTGTTGCGCTTTTACATCACCACTAATGGTAATATCTGCCATATCCCAAATGTTTGCCCAAGCTTGTTTTTGTTGCTCTAGCAAAGTATCAAAACCAAGTTGTGTAGCTGTTTCCAACACTGATTTTGCTGCAGTCACCAATGCGTTTTTGTCATGGTTTCTATCTACAGTATAACCTCCAAATTTATGAATGGCATATGTTTCGCCTTGCTTAACATTTTGTTTGTAGCTGTAAGATACTAATGTTGCATCTGCACTAACGTTTGGCTCGATTAATACCGACTTACCATTGATAAAAACCTTTGATTCCATGAACGTGCATGTGTAAAAATCGGTTTTCATGGTTTTAGCCTGAATAAACGCTTGGTTATTATCGTGACTTACTTGAGTAGTGTCCCAAAACTTATCGTCCCAGTTAGTATCTTCGTTTGTAATTCCTGAATCGATATAAGGTTGAAATACAATTTCAGCATCACTATTTAATGGTGTTACTTGATAATTGATTACTCCCATTTCGTCTTGGTTAAGACTTAAAAAACGTTTTGCGTTAACTTCTACTTCTATACCATTTTGAAGTGTTGCCTTAAAAGTTCTAGACAACCAACCTTCTTTCATATTAAGTTCTCTTCTAAAATCTTGAACCGTTTTGCACTTGTTTAGGTCTAACTGTTCGCCATTTATTGCTACATTAATACCAATCCAGTTTGGCGCATTAAGTACTTTTGCAAAATATTCTGGGTAGCCATTTTTCCACCAACCAACACGTGTTTTATCAGGATAATATACACCTGCTATGTAGCTTCCTTGAAAGGTTTTTCCTGAATATTGTTCTTCAAAATTAGCGCGTTGTCCCATGGCTCCGTTGCCAATACTAAACAAACTTTCTGATGATTCTACGCGCTCTGCATGAAACCCTTCTTCTATGATTGACCAATTATCTGGTTTAATATAATCTTGGTTCATAATTTTAATATATTGTCTTGTTATCGCTACAACGACAACTTATTTCTTTATTAATTCTTCTATAAATTCTATACTTATTTCAGTGAAATCTTTAAACACATAATCTGCTTCAGATAACACTGTTTTGTCACCTATACCAATTGAAATCATATTGGCATTATTTGCTGCTTGAACACCTGCTACAGAATCTTCAAACACAATGCAATTTTCAGGCTTTTGGTTAAGTGCTTTTGCTCCTATAAGGAATACTTCAGGGTCTGGTTTTGCCTTACTTACATCATTACCATCAACAATGGCTTGAAAGTTTGAAATAAGGTTTACTTTTTGAAGTATTTTTCTGGCGTTTTTACTTGCCGACCCTAAAGCTACTCCTTGATTATTTTCATTAAGATGATTTAAAATTTTTGGCACATCTGGAAGAATTTCGCTTTCTCCCATTTTATCTATGTAGCTTAAATAATCATCATTCTTTTTTGCCATTAATGCCATAAACTCATCTTCTGAAATTGTTTTATTTCCCCAAGACAAGATTTTTTCTAAAGATTTTACACGACTTACACCTTTTAGTTGTTCGTTCTGTGTTTCAGTAAAATCAACATCAATACTATTGGCTAATTTTTTCCATGCTAAAAAATGGTATTTTGCAGTATCTACAATAACACCATCTAGGTCAAATATGAATCCTTTTGTATTCATTTTAATTTATTTCGTTTTCTGGTTGATATGAAATTGCGTCTTTATTCACAATAAACAGGTTGCAAAGTGCTGCTAGAATTAAACTAATACCAGCAACAGTCATAGCATTAATTGCATCTTCACCTAAAAGACTAGACACATAATTAATACCACCAAGTGCTGCTATAATTTGAGGTATTACAATAAACATATTGAAGATACCCATAATAACTCCCATCTTTTTAGGATCTACGGAACTTGATAACATCGCATACGGCATTGAAAGAATACTTCCCCATGCAATTCCTATTAAAATAAAACAGTACTTTAAGGTTTCTGGTGTTGCATAATACATAGCCATAAACCCAACGCCTCCTAGTATAAGAGAACCCATGTGAACAAATTTTCTGTTTATACGTTTTTTAGATGTATACAGTGCTAGTAGTAATGCAAATGCCATAGAAGACAATCCATAAACACCCATTGCAGAACCTACCAAGTTTGATGATTTTTGAAATGCTGTATTTGCCGTATCAAAAGCTTCAGCTTGTGATGCAATAGTTAAATCAAATGCTGCCTCTAATGGTGCAGGTGTTTGAAACACATGCTCTGTAAGCGCAGGATTTGCCATACTCCACATAGTAAAAAACGCAAACCAACTAAAGAACTGTATAAGTCCTAGTTTTTTCATTGTTAGTGGCATTTTGCCTATGTTTTCTAAAATATCAGGAATAAAGCGGTTTTTCTTTTTTCGTTCACGCTCAAATTCCTCCATGTCTTCAGGAGGATATTCGGATGTAGTAAATACGGTATATAGAATGCTTATTAAAAATACAACAGCACCAATACCAAAGGCTACTTTTACTGACATTGGCACAACGCCTTTTGGCGCTGCATCGCTAACACCTAGTTGTGATACCATCCAAGGCAAATTACTTGCTATCCAAGTACCAATACCAATAATAAGTGTTTGCACAACAAAACCATATGAACGTTGCGAATTGGGTAGCTTATCTGCTACTAAAGCCCTGAAAGGCTCCATTGAAACATTGATAGAAGCATCAAGAATCCATAAAAAACCTGCAGCCATCCACAAAACTGATGAATGTGGTACTAAAAACAGCGCAAGTGAACTTAAAATAGCTCCGATTAAAAAATATGGACGACGTCTTCCCCAGCGTGGATGCCAGGTTTTATCGCTTAAATAACCAATAATGGGTTGCACTAGTAATCCTGTTAAAGGAGCTGCAATCCATAACAATGGAATAGCATCTTTATCAGCACCAAGTGTTTGAAATATTCGAGACATGAAGCCTCCTTGTAACGCAAAACCAAATTGAATTCCTAGGAAACCGAAACTCATATTCCAGATTTCCCAAAAACTTAAGGAACGCTTTTTCATTAATAGTATAATTTAGATTAATACTATTTTGATAAGCATATACTCATCAAAACTTATGGTGAGAAGTGAAAATATAAGTTTTGATTTCTGGCAGTAAAGATATAAAAGTTTTTAAATACGCAATGTTAAATTTCTATTTGGTAGATTCTCTTTTAATAATCTCCGTTTCAATTATGTGCGTTTCAAAGTATTCTTCTTCATCTTCATTCTCCAGTTTATTTATTAATAGTTCAGCGGCTTTTTTCCCCATTTCTTCAGCATGCTGGCTAACGGTTGTTAGACTTGGTGTTGCATGCTTGGACAAAACACCATCTGTAAAACCAATCACTTGTAATTGTTCTGGGATTTTTTTCTTGAGTCTTCTTGCTACTTTCATAGCTGTAAGTGCATAAAGCTCATTTACAGCAAAAACACCGTCAATTTTCTTATTGTTCACAAGCAACTGTTCTATTTCAGCTTCAAGGTCTTCTAAATGGTCTTCAGAATCTAGTTCTTCAACAATTTTTAAAATCAGTTCTGATTGAGGTTCCATTTTGTTTTCCTCTAAAGCCTCTAAATAGCCTTGAGTTCTCAACCTTCCTACGCTAACATAATCTTTAGTTGTAATAATAGCAATGTTTTTGCAACCATTTGCTATAAGCTGTTCAACAGCTTTTTTTGACCCTTTTAAATCATCAACAATAACTTTATCACAATTTACTTCATTAACAACCCTGTCAAACATTACAATAGGCATTCCTTGATTAATGGTCTCATAAAAATGATGATAATCTTGTTGCAACAATGTTTCTTTAGATATAGATAATATAAAACCATCTATACTTCCATTGGCTAACATCTCCATGTTTATCACCTCTTTATCAAACGATTCGTTAGAAAGCCCTACGATTACATTGTACCCTCTTTTATTAGCAACCAGCTCTATACCACGAATAACTTTTGAAAAGAAATAGTGTACGATTTCAGGTATAATGATACCTATCGTTTTCGTTTTTCGGTTTTTCAGGCTTAATGCTATATTATTTGGGCGGTAATTATAGAGTTTTGCAAAGGCCTGAACTTTTTGTCTAGTATCCTCACTAATTTCTTTACTATTTCTTAAAGCTTTGGAAACTGTTGAGATAGAAACATCTAATTCTCTTGCTATTTGTTTTAAAGTTATTTTTCTTTTCATTGTATTCTTTAGAGGCTCTAAATATAACAACTAAAATTCACACTAAAAACTTGACTTTTAATTACTACACACGAAATACAGTTTTAGATATTTAACAATATAGCTGTACTTTAAATACAAATCTCTTAATTATAGGTGTTTTTTTGTTGTTTTCCTATAATTTCAAGAAAGTTTTTAACACGAAAACGTTTTCGCAACGTCGCAATTATTGGAATACAAAAAAGATACACATTTTTTACATAGATTTAACATCGAGAAGTGAGAATATAACTAAAAAATTAACAAATTAATTCAAAGTATTGTATGAAAACAATGTTAAATAGCTTGCTGTTTTTACTCTTCTTTTTGCCCTCATTTTTGATTGCGCAAAATCAAGTTTCTGGAACAGTAACAGAAGAATCATCATTACCTTTACCTGGAGTTAACGTAATTATAAAAGGGACATCTCAAGGAACTGCTACAGATTTTGATGGGAATTACCAACTTGAAGCTAATGAAGGAGATATTATTGTCTTTTCTTATGTTGGTTACCTAACGAAAGAAGTTAGTTATCAAGGACAATCATCTCTTAATGTGACACTTGTTGAAGATGCTGCACAACTTGATGAGGTTGTCCTTATTGGATATGGTAGTGTGAAAAAAGAAGACCTTACTGGTGCTGTAGATTTAATTACAAGTGAAGACTTTAACAAAGGCCCTGTAGTTTCAGCACAACAATTAATTTCAGGAAAAATTGCTGGTGTATCTGTTACTTCTGGTAGTGGTGCTCCTGGTGATGGTCAAAACATTATAATAAGAGGTACAGGATCTTTAACCTTATCTGCAAACCCGCTAATTGTTGTAGATGGTGTACCTATGGGAGATAGTGTTGGAGGTACAAGAAACCCTTTAAACTTAATAAACCCTAACGATATTGAAAGCATGACTGTGCTTAAAGATGCCTCTGCAACTTCTATTTACGGTTCTCGTGCTGCCAATGGTGTTATCATGATTACTACCAAAAAAGGTAAAGGCGACGAGTTTAAATTCAATGTTAGTTCATCAACAACTGTTCATACGCCAACAGACTATGTTGATGTTTTAGATGCAAATGCTTACAGAAATGTAGTTACTACCCATCCTAGAGCTAACGCAAACACTATTGCTTTATTAGGCAATGCTAATACAGATTGGCAAGATGAAATTTACCAAACTGCTTTTGGGCAAGACCACAACATAAGCGCAAGAGGTAGAGCTTTTGGTGTATTACCAGTAAGAATTTCACTTGGTCATACTAACCATGATGGAATATTAAAAAGAGATAATTTTACTAGAACAACGGCTTCTTTAAATTTAAGCCCTAGCTTTTTAGATGATCACTTAAAAGTTGAATTAAATGCAAGAGGAAGTTACACAGAAAACTTTTTTGCTAATAGAGGCGCTATTGGAGCAGCTAATACATTTGATCCAACTCAACCTGTATTTAGTAACGATCCACAAGTTATTTCTCAATTTGCTGGATATAATGGCTGGTACGAACCTTTATCTAGCGCAATTGACCCAAATACAGGATTACCAGTATTAAGTCAAATAAATTTAGCAAACCAAAACCCTTTAGCGCAATTAAATTTAGTTGATGACACGGCTGAAGTTAGAAGACTTTTTGGAAATGCTAAAGTAGATTACAAATTACACTTTTTACCTCAAGTTACTGCAACAGTAAATGTTGGTTTAGATAAATCTAATAGCCATGGTAGAAACATAACACAACAAAGTTTATCAACATCATTAACAAATGATGGTTGGCAATATTGGAACGGTTCTAGATCTAGCTACATAAACGAAAGCACTAGTCAACTTTTTGACGCCTATTTAACGTATAATGATTCGTTTAAAGACACTCACAACCTAACTGTTGTTGCTGGTTATTCTTATCAATCTTTTGAAGGTGATAATTATAGTTTTAATAGTGAAGACAAAGAACGTGATGAAAGAAATCCTAATGCTAATATAGATTACGAGTTCATAGACAAATGGAAAAGCGTATTATTATCTTACTTTGGACGTTTAAACTATGATTACAAAGGCAAATATTTACTTACAGCTTCTTTAAGAGCTGATGCCTCTTCTAAATTAAACCCAGATGATAGATGGGGACTCTTCCCTTCTGCTGCATTAGCTTGGAATATTAGTAATGAGTCTTTTTTAGAAAACTCAAACACTATTAACGACTTAAAATTACGTGTAGGATATGGAGAAATAGCAAACGTTAATGGCCTTTCTGATTATTTATTCTTAACTCGTTATACTCGAAGTCAATCATCAGCAAATTACCAGTTTGGAAACGGAGCTAATAACTTGCCTGCGTTTTATCAAACATACAGACCAGAACCTACAAATGATGATTTACGTTGGGAAGTAGGAAAAACAATAAACGTTGGTCTTGATTACTCTTTATTCAACAGTAGAATATCTGGTTCTATTAATGCTTACAAGAAAACAACTGAAGACTTAATTGCTTCTGCCTTTGTTGATCCTTTTACTAATTTTGGAAGTAGAATATCTAAAAACATTGGTGACATGGAAAATAAAGGTCTTGAATTTGTACTTAATTTAGTTCCTGTTCGTACTGAAGATTTAGAATGGTCTATAAGCTATAACATATCGCTTAATGACAACGAAATCACCAATCTACCTTTTGATCAAGATACAGGTGGAATTAGTGGAGGAACCGGAAACACTATTCAAATACACAAAGAAGGAGAAGCTCCTTATAGCTACTATGTGTTTGAACAAGTTTATGACGTTAACGGACGCCCTATAGAAGGTGCCTTTGTTGATAGAAATGGTGATAACATTATAAATGATGATGACCGTTACATATATAAAGACCCTTATGCTGATGTGATCATGGGTCTAAACACTAACTTAAACTATAAAAAGTGGGATTTCTCAATACAAACAAGAGCTAACATTGGTAACTATGCATACAACAATGTGGCTTCAGGAAACTCATACTTAAATGGTGTTATTCCAACAACAAATAATTTCTTATGGAACATACATTCTGATTATTTAGAAACTGGGTTTGTAGAACAAACAGATCAAAACTTTTTAAGCAGTCACTGGATTCAGGAAGCATCATTCTTAAAAATAGATAATATTACGCTTGGCTATACTTTTGATAATGCTATTAAAGATAGTAACATTAGAGTTTATGGTTCAGTACAAAACGTAGCTACTTTTACAGATTATGATGGATTAGATCCTGAAATAACTGGAGGAATTGATAACAGTTTCTATCCAAGACCAAGATCATTCATGCTTGGATTTAATGTTGATTTTTAAAAAAAAGAATTATGAAAAAAATATTTAAAATTTTAATTGCACCCGTAACATTTTCTTTGCTCGTTAGTGCTTGTCATGATGACTTAGATCAATCTCCAATTGATCCGGATAGCTTTACCGAAGAAGATGTTTTCTCTAACGCCACTGAAGCAAAAGGTGCGTTAGCTAAATTATATGCCAGTTTAACTCTTACAGGGCAGGCTACCACAGGACAAGCAGATATTGCTGACATTGATGAAGGAGCTTCACAGTTTACACGTATGCTGTTTAACTTAAACGAGTTAACAACAGATCACGCTGTATGCGGTTGGGGAGATCCTGGATTACCAGATTTACACGGTATGTATTGGACATCTGGAAACGACTTCTCTCAAGCTATGTATGTGCGTTTAGCTCAAGAAGTATCATTTTGTAACTCTTTCATTAGCAAAGCAGCAGCAATAAGCGATCCTGCTATTCAGGATTTCTTGGCTGAAGCAAGATTTTTAAGAGCTTTTGCTTACTATAACCTTATGGATTTTTACGCAAATGTTCCTCTAGTTACTAAAATTAGTACAGAGCTACCAACACAGAGTTCTAGACAAGAAATTTTTGACTTTGTTGAAGCTGAATTATTAGAAATAGAAAACACTTTACCAGACAACAACGAATACGGAAGAGTTGACAAAGTTGCTGCTTGGGCGTTGTTATCTAGACTTTACTTAAATGCCGAAACTTGGACAGGGACTCAAAGATATGATGATTGTGTTATTTATTCTAACAATGTAATAAACTCATCATACTCTATAAACATGAATGATGCAAACAACAATGGCACTTCATACGATGAGCTTTTCCTTGCAGATAACAATTCTAACGGAGCTCAAAATGAATTCATTTTTGTTTTAAGTTTTGACGGAGTACAGTCACAAACTTACGGAGGATCTACCTTCTTAATTCATGCCGCTATAGGAGGCACTATGGATGCTTCTGCCTTTGGAGTAAACGGTGGTTGGGGAGGAAACAGAACCACTTCTGCCTTAGTAAATAAGTTTGATACCAATGATCAAAGAGGTATGTTTTACACTAACGGACAAAGTTTAGAAATACAAAACATTTCAGCTTTTGAAGAAGGTTATACAATTACTAAATACAAAAATATAACATCAACAGGTGCACAAGGTAATGATGCAAATGGTGAATTTGCAGATACTGATTTACCTATAATTCGTTTAGCTGAAATTTACCTAAACTATGCTGAAGCTACATTAAGAGGTGGCAACGGAGATTTAGGCACTGCCGTAAACCTTATTAACGAATTGAGAGTAAGAGCTTATGGTGACAATTCAGGAAACATTTCTACATCTGCTTTAGATTTAGATTTTGTATTAGATGAACGCTCAAGAGAATTATATTGGGAAGGACAAAGACGTACAGATTTAGTACGCTATAACTATTTTACTACCGGAAACTATGTATGGCCTTTTAAAGGAAACCAACCTAATGGTGCTTCTGTAAGTAACTTTAGAAATGTTTTCCCTATACCTAGCAATTCAATATCAACAAATCCTAACCTTGCTCAAAACCCAGGGTATTAAAAATTAAAAATCATGATAAAAACAACTAAAATATTAGGTTTTTTGATTTTTTCAATCATTTGCCTATACTCATGTGAAAATGACGATCAGGATTTTACAGCCTCTAATGTCTCAAGTTCTATTCTGTTAGATGCAGATATAAGCACTATAGAATTAGATGATACAAACCCTGATAACCCAGCTATTACAATTACATGGAGTGATGCTAACTACGGAGTTCCTACAGCAGTCAGATATACTGTTGAAGCTTCAGCTGACGAAGCTTTTACAAACCCTTACAATGCTGGTTCATCTACAGAAAACTCAATTTCTTGGAATGTTAGAGAACTTAATTCTATAGCTGCTGGTTCTGGTATTGCTCCTTTTGAATTTTACCCTTTATATGTTAGGGTAAAATCTGCATTAGGCTCCCAAAATACTTTAGAAGATTTTTCAAACACTATTACTCTTTCGGTAAAATCTTATTATAACTATCCTTTTAAAGATGTATATTTAGTAGGTCCTGCATGTGCAGCTGGTTGGAATAACGACAACTCAAACGCAGCAATGTTTAGAGATGAATCAAATGAAAACAAATATACTTACACAGGATATTTTAATGCAGATCAGCTTAAAATCATTGAAAACAAAGGGTCTTGGGCTCCACAATACGGTGGAGATACTAGCAACAACTTGATTGCAAGACCAACTGAAGATGACGCAGATCCTTCTCCTATTGAAATAGCTACTGCTGGATATTACAGATTTAGCGCTGACTTAAGCGAGTTAAGCTACACTTTAGAACCTTATGACGAAAGCACTTCTCCAACACTATCTTCTGTAGGAATAACTGGTTCTGCTACTCCTAATGGAAGTACAGAAACATCGCTACAACAATATGGTATAGGCGGTACAACTTTTGACAATCACATATGGTTTTTAGGAAGCGTTATTTTAGTTCCAGGTGAATTACAATTTGTAATTAATGGCTCTGATACTTGGGGAAGTGACACTGAATTTTCAGGACAAACTACACTAGGTGGTGGCTCTATAACTGTAATTGTTGAAGATGACTACGAAGTTTGGTTTAACGACTTAACGGGAGAATATATTTTAATCCCTAAAACACTTTAAAAAATGAAACATATATTAAAAATTTGCCTAGCACTATTACTTATTATCCCTTTTGGATGTAGTGATGATGATACAATACAGGTAGTACCTCAAGCCAAAAAATTTGAGTTAAGTACTCCTAATGCATCAAACATTGTGTTAAACTATGAGTACCCTGACAACCCTGCTTTTACCATTGTCTGGGTTGATGATATTACTGGTGCAGATTCTTATACTATAGAAATGTCTACAGAGGCATCTTTTGATACCTCTATCACATTAGGATCTTCATCTTCAAATACATTTACAATGCCTGTAAATGAGCTTAACAACGCACTTATTGAAGTTGCTCCTAACGCTTATGAAGACACGTCTATTTACGTAAGAGTTAAAGCAGAGGAAACAACAAGTAATGTTATATCTCTTAATGTAGTTACTTATCCAGAAGAAAATCCTGTAATAATAAGTCCTGACAGCACTTTTGAAGTTGTCTTATCTGATATAACAGAAAATGAAAATGCTTTAGCTGTTGAGTGGGATGATCCTGACTTTTCTGTTGACACTTCAGCTGAAATTGATTATTATATTGAGATAGCTGTAGCTGGTTCTAACTTTGTCACTATTGAAACACTTGGCAACACCCAAGATAGAGTTTTAGAATCAACTCACGGTAGTTTAAACGAAGCTGCTTTAAACTTAGGGCTTAACGCTGACGCAGCTTCTCAATTAGACTTAAGAGTTCGTTCAGTTATTGAGACAACATCAAATAGTTTAGAGCGTATATCAGATTTTATAACAATAACCGTTACTCCTTATGAAACCGCTTTACCTCCTGTTATTTATGGAGTTGGAGCAGGAATGCCAAATGCTGGATGGGCATGGGACACACCTCAAGAGTTTATTCTACAAGGAGCTGTTTACTCAGGAAACGTTTTATTAAGTCCAGATAATGATGGTAATTTCAGGTTTTTTGCACAACAAGACTGGGGACCAATAAGCTATAACTTCCCTTATTATGAAGTTAGAGGCTACACAATTGATTCTAATTTAGTAAACGCATTAGACGGTGATAGCAACTTTCAATTTATTGGTACAGAGGGAGAATATCTATTAGAAATAGATACAGAAAACAAAACGATAACATTAGGACCTCCTATTATTGGACCTAACTGCGAGTTTGACCAACTTTGGTTAGTTGGAGCTGGTATACCTGATGCTGGTTGGGGCTGGGAAACTGCTGTGCAGCTACCATGTACAGGAGCTGGAGTATATTCTGGAAATGTAACGATTCAAAACAATGGTGGTGCAGATAATAACTTTAGATTTTTCACTACTGAAGGCGACTGGGGATCTGGTCAAAACTTCCCTTACTTTGAAGGTGAAGGTTACACAATAGATTCAAATTTCACAAACGCTTTAGATGGCGATAGTAACTTTGCCTTTACTGGAACTACTGGCGAATACTTCTTATCCGTAGACACGGTTAATAAAACAATAGTTTTAGATGCAGCTCAAGTTAACTGTGAGTTTGACCAACTATGGCTAGTTGGAGCTGGTGTACCTGATGCTGGTTGGGGTTGGGACTCTCCTGTAGAATTAGCTTGTATAGGTGCTGGAGTATATTCGGCTGATGTAACATTTGCTAATGATGCCTTTAGGTTTTTTACAACTGAAGGTGATTGGGGTTCTGGAAGAAACTTCCCTTATTACGAAGGTGAAGGCTATACAATAGACAGCAATTTTGTTAATGCTTTAGATGGTGATAGTAATTTCCAATTTGTTGGAACACCTGGATCCTATACTTTGACTATGGATACTGTAAACAAAACCATATCTATACAATAATTGGTTTAATATAAACAAAGGCTATGGTAATAATAATCATAGCCTTTTTCTTTTAAAAAAAGCACTATGAAACAAACACTACATACTATTCTATTCTTTTTTTGCGCATTAACACTTTCTGCGCAAACTCAAACGGATGTTAGTTTTGATATATCTCCTTCAACATTTGAAGAAAATGAAGAAATAACAATATCAATATCAAATTTAGATGCAAGTATTTGGGGAAGTACAAATGGTGAAGACATTTATCTATGGGCTTGGTATTTTGACACTAATGGTAACCAAGTTGGTGATGCTCCAAACAATGGTTCATGGTCAGATTCAAATGAATCACAAAAATTCACAAACAACGGAGACGGTACATACACATTAACATTAACACCTACAACCTTTTTTAACGACACAGGAATTGGTCAAATAGGAATGTTAATAAAAAGTAATGATGGCTCGCAACAATCTCAAGATGAACTATACTATGTAGGCGTTGTTACTGTAACAATTAGTAACCCTACGTCTGAAACAGTTATTATTGAATCTGGAGGAAACATATCTATCAATGCTTACATGCAATCTGGTGGAAGCACAGAGGTTGGAAACTTTGAGGTTTTTCTAAACAATAACTCCGTAGCTACGGGAACAGGATTTCCTAACTTTGGAACTACCGTAAACAATATTACTGAATCAGGTACTATGAGGGTTGTTGGAACACCTGTTGGTTCTTCAGAGTCTGGTGAAGCTACTTTTGAAGTTGCTATAGCCTCATTAACACTTGAAACATTACCTGCTGGTCTTGTTGATGGGATTAATTATGATGAAACAGATCCTTCAAAAGCGACCCTAGTAGTTAATGCACCAAATAAAGACTTTGTATATGTTGCTGGTAGCTTTAACAACTGGGATCCTTATGACTCTTATCTAATGAAAAAAGACCCTTCAAGTTCAAAATTTTGGCTTGAACTAACAAACTTAACACCTGGTGAAGCTTATACATATCAATACTGGCTATATGATAACAACCCTGTAAATGGTTCTCCTAACGAAGTTAAAACAGCTGATCCTTTTTCTACATTAGTTTTATCCCCTGATGACGACCCTTGGATTCCTTCATCTTCATATCCAAACTTACCAACTTATCCTTTAGGACAAAAAAGAGAGGTTACAGTTTTAGAAACCGGTCAATCAGAATATAACTGGCAAGTAACAAACTTTGAAAAACCTAAAAAAGAAGATTTAATTATCTACGAAGCTTTAATTAGAGATTTTGATGAAGATAGAAACTTTCAAGATTTAATAGATAGAATAGATTACTTCAAAGACCTTAATATTAACGCCATACAACTAATGCCTGTAATGGAGTTTGAAGGTAATGAAAGCTGGGGATACAACACCTCTTTTCATATGGCTTTAGACAAGTTTTATGGAACAAAAGATAAATTTAAAGAACTTGTTGATGTATGTCACCAAAATGGAATTGCTATAATTCTTGACATTGCATTAAATCATGCTTTTGGTCGTAATCCAATGGTACGCATGTGGATGGATGATCCTGATGGTGATGGTTGGGGCGGACCAAGTAGTGAAAACCCATATTTTAACCAAACAGCAAGACACAGCTATAATGTTGGTAATGATTTCAATCATCAACAACCTATGACTCAATATTACGTTCAGCGAGTTGTTCAACACTGGATAGAAGAGTTTAATATTGATGGATTCCGTTGGGATTTAACAAAAGGATTTACTCAAAACTGTTCTGGAAGCGATGAAGGCTGTACAAATTCATACCAACAAGATCGTGTTGATATTTTAAAATCTTATGCTGATTATAGTTGGAGTTTAGACGAAACACACTATGTGATTTTTGAACATTTAGGTACTGATGCTGAAGAGCAAGAATGGGCAAACTACAGAATTAATGATGCTGTAAGTAAAGGTATTATGATGTGGGGAATTATGAACCACGATTATAACGAACTTACTATGGGTTATCCAGCAAACATAAACAGAATGGGACACAACTCAAGAGGTTTTAATGCACCAAGACTTGTTGGTTATGCCGAAAGCCATGATGAAGAACGTTTAATGTATAAAAACTTACTATACGGTAATAGCTCTGGAAGCTATGATGTTACTAACCTAGAAACAGCCTTACAACGTATGTCTGCTTTAGGTGCCGTGACGCTAACTATTCCTGGGCCTAAAATGATTTGGCATTTTGGTGAGTTAGGGATGGAAAACTCTATTTTTACCTGTAATGATGGAAGCGTAAATGATTCAAGTGGTACAGATGGAGATTGTAAATTAGACACAAAACCTCAACCTCAATGGGTAAACAATTGGACTCAAGATGCTAACAGAAGTCAGATTTACAATGATTGGGCTAGACTTAATGATTTAAAAATTAATGAAGCTGTTTTTGAAGGAAACTACACCATAAACTCTGGTAATTTAACGCCACGTATTTATATCTGGAATGATGCTTTACCATCAACTGAATTAAAAAACGTTGTTATTTTAGCAAATTTTGATATAACTGCTCAAAATATTACACCAGATTTTCCTTACACAGGAACATGGTATGACTTAATGGATGAAACAGGAAACACATCAATTAATGTTTCAAACACAAGTACTGCCATAAACATTCCTGCTGGATCGTTTAGAATTTACGGTAATGCATCTTCTACTCTATCTACAGAAAATTTCACTAATATTTCAACACTAACAATTTATCCGAACCCAACATCAAATACTTTTAAAGCTAATAGAGCTTTAGATAAAATTTCAATATTTGATACTACCGGTAAATTAGTTTTTAGTGAAACTGGTCGTTTTGAAAAAAATCATGAATTCAATGTATCAAACCTGACTCAAGGATTATACATCGTAAAATTAAGTGAGAATAATAATGCAACTACAAGAAAACTGATTATTAACTAAATCAACAATTATGAAAAAGCTTTTTATCATAGTTTGTTGTTTTGTCTCATTAGCACATTATGGGCAAACAACAATTCAATATCTCCAAAGAGCTACGAACTATACTGCTTTTTTTAATAACAATGGAGGTAACCTTGATAAAAACATATATATCATAAAAACTCAAAACAACTCAGGAGCAATTAAAACCACTAAACTTGTGAAACGCTAGAGATTTTAACACCAATTAATTTTTTCTGGGTAAAAAAAGGTTCAACAAATGTTGAACCTTTTTAAGTTTAAAGATCTAATTCAAAATAAATCTCTGCTATTAATCTAATCTTACATTTATAAGTCCCAAACTATAAGTGTCTTTTTGCTCATCTTTTGACATTTCTGGGCCTATTGAAAATTGAATACTTTCTAACTTTGTAATATCAAAATCACTTGAAATATGATGCTCTAAATTGTATGGTAAAAAACTAGGATAAGGTCTAGGAAGTGTCACTGTTTTTACTGGTTTTAAATTTTGAACCTCAAGTTTATGTTCTTTAATTTCAGGAGTAATATTTATTATAGTTCCGTAAGCTGATCCATCATTAAGTACTAAAGCTACTTGTAGTTTGCATACTTTGTTATTTAAAGATCTTGCTTTTACAACAATTGTGTTCTTATTATTTAAATCTTGAACTCTTCCTTTAATATTTTCAAAAACAAAGTGCTTAAATGTATAATCATAAATTGGTTTCGCATTTAGGTTTTCTACATCAGGTTCAAACAGGTTTTTTAAATGTATTTGATATTCCGCTTCATTATTATTTTGCGTTGGCATTAGCTTAAAACCAGGCTTCCATTGCCTTACAAGGTTATCAGAGTCGTTTATAGCTTCAAATAAATAAACTGGGTTAGATTTCCCTACAACAGTTGTTTTGTAACTTGTTGTGTCGTAAAAATCCCATTCGTTTGGCTTTCCTTCTTTTCCGGCAGGATAAGTCACAGTTTTATTTCCTGTTTCAACAAGAATATGATAATACAAATATCCTGTTTTAATCGCTTCTGCTGGAATAGTTACACTAAATTGATAAGGAGTAACTTCATTCATGTCTAATGTAAATCTCTTAGACCCTAAATACCCTACCATTTTTACTGAATCTGGTTTTTCAGGTGCAACATATTGTAAATTGATGTTAAGCAGAGTATTTTCAGAAACCTCTTCAATAGAAGCATGATTAAACCAAGGCTTACTCACAGTTGTTTGTGGAGCGTAGAAGGCATTTAACGTATTGGTTTTAAAAACATCTTGTTTAGACCAGCGCTTTTTTGCTCCGCTTTTACTCACAATATAAGTTCCTGGTTTTATTATAAAAGTATTTTCTGAAACATTAACCTTATGTGTGTTGCCTTCGTTTATAGCTTCTATATTAAAATTAGTACCTAAATCTTTTATATTTAAAGACATTGTATGTATATCCCAATTAATAACAGCTACAGTTTTTTTAGAACTATTTTTTCCGAATAAATTATCTACCCAAATAGCATCTGGCATAACTTCTAATCGCCATGAGTTTTTATCTATTTTGTCTAAAAAGTATGCACCAAGTCCATTGTAAGACACTAATTTTGAATTACCATAACCTGCTATTTCTTTTAAGTGTTTTTCATTTACTGGCGTTGATGTTGTTGTATTAGTGTAAAAAAACTTGTCTTTTGAATTATATTCTGCCAAATCTTGCTCATAATTCACTTTAAAGTTTCCAAACTCATTGTTTTCAGGATAAGTTCCGTATTGAGAGTGCATAGGAATTTCATGAAATACTTCCGAAGCAATTTTTAAACTTAAAGCTTTTTGCGGTGCATAATTTAAGTTCATATAATGCGTATTGTACTCGGTATTGAAAGGTGCCAGAAATGTAGGATCGTAAGCAAAATGAGTACCTATTTGTATTCCTGCTGTTCTAAAACTTCTTGCCATAGCTGGATATATATAAGATTTTCCAACATCGGCTGCATCAAACTCATAAACTAATTTCGCCCCGTTATGCTTTTTTATAATAGAGTCAAAAGGCATGTTATAATCATTAACATTAGGAAGTAAATTTCCTGACAATTCTTTACCATAGCCCAGGCCTGTTGGGTACCATTGAAAAGTTCCGCCTTGCGCACCTCCTTTAAAGTATGCATCCATAAAATGTACAGCATGACTCATGTTATAAAAAACAGGTTTTTTAGTCCCTGTTTTTTTAATAGCCGTAACCATTTTAGAAACAAAATCAGTAACATTTTTTGCTTCTCCCTTATGGTGTGGCTCATTGCTTACTTCAAAAGCAATAATGTTTGGCTCATCTTTATAAGCAATGCCTGTATAAGGATTTACATGGTTTATAAACTGATAAAGATAATTTTGTTGGGCTTTAATAGCTTCGGGATTTGTTAGGCAGTCTGCTTTACCATATTTGCTAGAAAACCCAGGACTTTCTGTATCTGGTTCTGGCCAACCGTTACCCCAAAAGGCTATTGGCGTAATAACAAAGTTGATATTATTTTCTTTTAGTTTTTTTAATAAATAATCAAAAGCATCTAAATGTTCATTTACAATTAGGTTACCGTTTACATCGCTTATTTCGGTATCCCAAACATGTATACGATATAGATCAAAGCCTAACCTTGTAAAATGATAAATATCGTTATCAATAGCTTTTTTAACATCAACACCTAATCGTTTAGCTGTGCGATAAGCATGAGCAAATGGCACGGTATAATTTACACCAAAACCATGTACTTCTTCTTGTGAGTGTTCCCAACGCATAACACCACTATCATCAATGATAACATTTCCTTTTAATGATTTGTCTTGACTAAAACCTAAAGAGAAAGAGATAAAACAAATAAGTAAAAACAGGCAATTTTTAATTTTCATAATTAGGCGTATTTTGTTGTGTATAAATTATCTGCTAAATGTTTTAATGTTTGAGCAGCAGTTTCAGCGGTAATGTCTCGTTGTGCCATACCAAACATTTCATAGCCTACCATAAATTTCTTTACTGTTGCACTGCGTAATAATGGCGGATAAAAACTCATATGCCAATGCCAATGGTCATTATTTTTTTTGATTGTTGGCGCTTGATGAATACCACTAGAATAAGGGAATGATGTATTAAAAAGTTTGTCATATACTTTTGTTAATACAGAAATAGCTTCGGCAAATAAAATGGTTTCTTCAGCTGGTAATTCTGAAATATCACGTTGTGGTGTTTTAGGAACAATCATTGCTTCATAAGGCCAAACAGCCCAAAAAGGAATTAAAACTACAAAAGCTCTGTTTTCAAAAACAATACGCTCTTTAAGTTTTAGCTCTTGCTTTAAATAATCTTGAAGTAGTGTTTTTTCTTGCTGCTTGTAATATGCTAATTGTTGTTTGTCTTTTTTTAGAACCTCATTTGGCAATGAAGATTGACTCCAAATTTGACCATGAGGATGTGGATTACTACATCCCATTACAGCGCCTTTGTTTTCAAAAATTTGCACATACTCTATAGTTTCTTGTTTACTTAAAGTGATAAACTCATTTTGCCATACTTGAATGACTTTTTGAATACCTTTAACTGTCATTTGTGCTAAACTTTTAGAATGATCAGGGCTAAAACAAATAACCTTACAAATGCCTTGCTCGCTTTCAGCTTTTAGTAAGCCTTCGTTTATATTAAATGTTTTAGAATCTTTTTGTAGCGCCGAAAAATCATTTACAAACACAAAAACATCTTCGTAATTAGGATTTACTTCTCCATTAGCTCTTTTATTCCCAGCACATAAATAACAGGTTTCATCATGTTTTGGTCGTTCTTGACTAACCGCTTCTTCTTCCTGTCCTTGCCAAGGACGTTTTGCTCTGTGAGGAGATACTAAAACCCATTCACCTGTTAAGGGATTGTATCGTTTATGTGAATAATTTTGAATGTCTGTTTCCATAATAATTATAGTTCTATAATGTGGGTACCTTGAGAAAGTTTTACTGTATGAATAGTACAGTTAATGCCAAAAGTATCTTGATATGTTTTTGATATGTGATTAGAATAATCAGTTACTGCCGATTTTTTTATGATATTTATGGTACAACCACCAAAGCCGCCTCCCATCATTCTTGCTCCCAATATTTCAGGATGCTTTTTTGTTTCTTCTACTAAAAAATCAAGCTCTTTACAACTTATTTTAAACTGATATTGCGCGCCATGGTGAGCTTCATAAAGCAAACCTCCTAATGCTTGTAAATCGTTATTTTCTAATGCTTTTCCTGATTCTATTACACGCTGATTTTCCTGAACCACATACAGTGCTTTTTGATAATCTGATTCTGACAACTGCGATTTCACTTGCAAAAGCATGTCTTCATTTACATCTCTTAAAAAAGGTACATTGAGTAACTTGGCTACATGTTCACAAACAAGGCGCCTGTCATTATATTCAGCATCAACTAGATTATGACTTACATTAGAATTAATAAGCATAAGTTCGTAATCTTTAAAATCTATCTTGTAAGATGTTGCTTTTTGAGATCTACAATCCAATAATAAAGCATGATCCTCTTCACCAAACATACTTGCGTATTGGTCCATAATTCCACAACGAACTCCTACATAATTATGTTCTGCCTTTTGAGATATTAAAATCATTTGAGATTTTGAAAGTTTTAAATTGAATAATGTATTCAATCCGTAAACAATACTATTCTCTAATGCAGCAGATGAAGATAATCCAGCACCTTTAGGTAAATCACCGCCAAATACCATGTTAAATGGTTTTACTTCAATATGTAGTTTTTGAAGTTCTCCCACAACGCCTAAAATAAAATTTCGCCAATTGCCATTAGGAATTGGCTGCACGTCGCCTAATGAAAATGATAATATCTCATCTAAATCACTTGCATAAATGGTGCATAATTCTGTTTGACTCTT
Organism: Corallibacter sp.; assembly: GCF_048381695.1. Taxonomy (NCBI): domain Bacteria; kingdom Pseudomonadati; phylum Bacteroidota; class Flavobacteriia; order Flavobacteriales; family Flavobacteriaceae; genus Corallibacter; species Corallibacter sp. Next base: position 300,343 of record NZ_JBLXHI010000002.1, read on the forward strand.
TTCTATAGCTGTAACAATTCCTTTGTCAATAGCAGCAGGAAACACAAAACCTTCATTGTAATCTGTATGCTCTCCTATTAAGTTAATTCTTCCAGGAGAACACACTATGATTGGCTTTTCATTAAATTTCTCTTGGTACTGGGTGTTTATATATCTTTTTAAATTGGGATTCATTAACTGTTATTTAATTTCTATTAACCATTTTTGAGTATATGTTGCATTTGGTTCTATTACCTGAAGACCTATTTGACTATTAAAGCTATTTGCTGGTGCTGTTTGTGGTTCTATCGCAATAGAATTTCTATCGTTTGGCGTATATACCTGCAAATAGTCTGCTTTAGGTTGCGATGTCAGTTTCAACTGATAGTCCGGTGTTTTTAAAATGACTTGATTGGTATTTAACTCAAAACAATCGTCATAACTTTTATCTCCTATTACATTGGTGTTACTCCATTGAATATCTTCTTGCTCCGTAGGTATCATTATTTCATTCACTAAAAAGCGTTTTGATGTATCCATAATCAAGAAACTTTCCTGTAAATTACTTGTATTAAAATATGGATGCCAACCTAAACTAAAAGGTATTGATTGGCTATCTAAATTTTTTATATCCATCTGTAACTCTAACCCATTACTTTTTAATGTATAGGTAAGTAATATTTGATATAAAAAGGGATATCCTTTGTGTTTTTCTGTTTGATTAAAGACAAGTTTTACCGAAGATTCATTTTTATCTAAAACCTGAAATGTTTTGTTATAAATTAATCCATGAATTGCGTTTACATTGTCAACAGCACTTGTTTCTAATTCATATGAGGTTTTATTGAAAGTATATTTTGCTTTCTCAACCCTATTTGCAAAAGGAAATAATAGCGATGATGCATAAGGATAGCTTTGGTTTTCATCAATAATAATTTTATTTCCATAAACCAGCGATTGTATTGCACCTCCTTGTGTAAGGTTAATTTTTGCATACGTATTGTCTAAATTACCCAACTTAACAATAGTATCTAATTGTTCTTTCTGTTTCTGTTTTACAGCCATTTCTTAAACTTAAAGGGAGTTTCTTATAATTAGCGCATTGGGATTTTCAATTTGAGATCGTTCATTGTTTGCAATCATAGTTGCTAAACGTTTTCCCATTGCTTTAAAATCTGTAGATATAGTTGTTATACCACCTTCTACAATCTCTTTTAGTAATGTTTCATTATAAGAAATAACACCTATGTCTTTTCCTATCTCTAATTGCTGCTCCTTTATTTTTTTTATAAGTACAATTAAGTCTCTATCATCTAATATCAAATAAACCTCTCCTTTTTTTAGCGTTCTATTTTCTAATGAATTAATAACTTCTTGAGGAAAGCTTGTAGATTTTCTGAATTTTTGAAATCCCTTTAGCATTCCTAATGGTTGTTTTTTATCTGGAAATAGCAGCACTATTTTTTGATATTTTTTAAGAAGATCTAAAGATTGATTTAAACTTTTATAAATATCATCTTCAAAGTTTTGATGTATAGATGGGTATTGTTTTAAAGCCTCATGTGTTTGATCTAAAATAAACACTTTATCTTCTGGAAGCTTATCTATTACAAGTTCAGTTTCTGTTAAGTTAGCAGGCATTATCACATAATAGTTATAATTACCTATGCTATCATAGATATGCTTTTTAAAAACATCATAACTAAAATGGTGAAAAAATATGTCTACTTGAATTCCGTCATCTAAACTATTCAAAAACGCATTATATAAATCTTCTTTAAAAGCATTTAACTCATCAAATAACAAAAACACTTTTTGTGTAACTGCTATATCTTCACTTTTTATATAATAACCCTTTCCTGAAATAGACTCAACAATACCACGCATTTTAAGCTCATTAAAAGCCATCATAACCGTATCTCGAGACAGCAAAAACCTATCTCTAACACTATTTATAGAAGGCAATTTATCGCCTTTTTTTAATGACCCATCGGTTAATCCTTTTTCTACAGACAATACAATTTGCTTGTATTTAGGAATCCCTATAGTATCTTCTATTGTTATTAAACTCATGCAACAAATATAAATAAAAACTGGTAGGTACTGGTTGGGTTTTTGAAAAAAATTTATAATTTAGCAAAAAACATACGTTGTTTAAATCAATATAAAATTTTCAAGGCCTAAATATTATGAAATATCTAAATTTCAAACCAATAGCATGTTTAATAGCAATTACGTTATTCTATGCTTGTTCATCAAGTGATGATTCCAACCCAATAAATAACATCCCAGATTCTGGTTCAAACCCAGATCCGGAACCAGAAGAAATTCCATTCTTCTATGGTGCAGATTTATCTTATGTAAACCAGATGGAAGATTGCGGTATCACTTATAAAAACGAAAACAATCAAACAGAAGATCCTTTTGCAATATTTAGTAATTCAGGTGCAAATCTAGTTCGTGTTAGACTATGGCATAACCCAACATGGACAAATTATTCTAATTATGATGATGTAAAACTTACTATACAAAGAGCAAAATCAAATAACATGAAAGTATTATTAGATTTTCATTATTCTGATACTTGGGCAGATCCTGACTCGCAAGAAATACCTGCTGCATGGGCTAGCGAAATCAACAATACTGAAGCTTTAGGACAATTACTTTACGATTACACATATAACACCCTTAACAATTTAGCTAGTTTAAACCTACTTCCAGACATGGTTCAAGTTGGAAACGAAATAAATGGTATGATTTTACAACAAGGTGATCTTGTTTGGCCTATAGATTGGTCTAGAAACTCACACCTAATAAACAAAGGTATACAAGCTGTAAGAGATATTTCTGAAGAAAAAAACAAAGAAATAGAAGTTATGTTACACATTGCGCAACCTGAAAACGGACTTTGGTGGTTTGAGCAAGCAACTGAAAATGGCGTTACTGACTTTGATTGGATTGGACTTTCTTACTACCCTATTTGGTCAGAATACAACCTAAACAACCTTGGTTCAGCTTTAAGCACTTTAATAAACACCTATAACAAGCAACTAATGATTGTAGAAACAGCTTATCCTTTTACTTTAGATTATGCTGATTCTAACAATAATATTCTAGGTGAAAACGCATTAGTTAACGGCTATGAAGCTACACAGCAAGGGCAATTAAATTACTTAAATCAACTTAAAAGCATTGTTGAAAGTTCCGGTGGAAAAGGTATTGTTTACTGGGAACCAGCTTGGATTTCTGCAACATCAAATGGTTGCCAAGGTTCTGCCTGGGAAAATGCTGCTTTATTTGATTTTGATTTTAAAGCAACTTTAGGAATGCAATTTTATAACGGTTCTTTTTAAAACACTTTCATGAGAAATCTTAACCTATACATTTTCATTGCATTATTTTTATGTTGTTTCAGCAAATCCTTTTCTCAAACCAGAGAAGTCATCACGCTAAAAAAAGGATGGAAATTCAACAAAGGACAACATCCTAATGCCACCAAAATAGACTTTAATGATTCCAAATGGGAAACTATAACCGTTCCACATGATTGGGCAATTTATGGTCCTTTTGACAAAGAAGTTGACAAGCAAACCGTTGCCATTACCCAAAATGGCGAAAACATTGCCACAGAAAAAACAGGCAGAACTGGCGCTTTACCATATATCGGAGAAGCTTGGTACAGAAATACATTTTCACTTGAAAATTTTGACGACTCTAAAAAGGTATTATTACTTTTTGAAGGTGCAATGAGCGAACCAGAAATCTTTTTGAATGGCAAAAAAGTTGGCGAATGGAAATATGGTTACAGCTATTTTTATTTTGATGTTTCAGAATACATTAATGATACATCTGAAAATACTTTAGCTGTAAAACTCACTAATGTCGGCAAATCGTCTAGATGGTATCCTGGTGCTGGTTTGTATAGAAATGTAAGACTTATTGTAAAAGACAAAGAAAGTTTTAATCATTGGTCAACCTTCATCACTACACCTTCAATTACTAAAGATGAAGCTAAAGTCAACATTAAAACTAAAGCTTCTGGAACTGACTTAAAATTAGTAACCGAAATTTTTGATGCTAATGGAAACAAAATTACTTCCAAAGAAACCTCAACCATTATCAATGATGAGTTTGAACAAAACATAAAAGTTAGCCAACCTCAACTTTGGAGTCCTGAAACACCATATTTATACACGGCAGTTTTAAAGCTTTATAAAGGCAACGTTCTTAAAGACGAAATAACGCAACGCTTTGGTATTAGAACCATAGATTACAGTCCAAAAACTGGTTTTAGTCTTAATGGCGAAACCCGAAAATTTAAAGGTGTTTGTTTGCATCACGATTTAGGTCCTATTGGTACTGCAGTGAATATGTCTGCCTTGAGACGTCAACTCAAAATCTTAAAAGATATGGGTTGTAATGCTATTAGAAGCGCACACAATATGCCATCTTTTGAGCAATTAGAGCTTTGTGATGAAATGGGATTTCTATTTTTAGCTGAAAGTTTTGACGAATGGAAAAAACCAAAAGTTGAAAATGGTTACAATCGCTTTTTTGATGAATATGCCGAAAAAGATGTTGTAAATCTGGTAAGAGCAACCAGAAATCATCCAAGTATTGTCATGTGGAGTTCTGGCAACGAAGTACCAGACCAATGGGGTAGCGAAGGTGTAAAACGTGCTAAATGGTTGCAAGATATTTTCCACAGAGAAGACCCAACACGACCTGTAACGGTTGGTATGGACCAAGTAAAAGCCGTTATGGAATCTGGCTTTGGCGCTATTATGGATGTTCCCGGTTTAAACTATCGTGTGCATCTTTATGAAGAAGCTTATGAACGTTTTCCGCAAGGGTTTCTTTTAGGTTCCGAGACAGCTTCAACTGTGAGTTCTCGTGGAATTTATAAGTTTCCTGTAGAGATAGCTAGTATGAAAACTTATCCAGATTTTCAGTCTTCTTCTTACGATTTAGAATATTGCAGCTGGTCTAATCTTCCTGATGATGATTTTGTTTTACAAGATGATAAACCTTGGGTTATTGGCGAATTTGTTTGGACTGGTTTTGATTATTTAGGAGAACCTACACCTTATGATGAAGCTTGGCCTTCTCGCAGTTCGTATTTCGGCATAAATGATTTGGCTGGTTTACCAAAAGACCGATATTATTTATACCGAAGCCGTTGGAACACAACCGATGAAACACTTCATATTTTGCCACATTGGAATTGGAAAGGTCGCAAAGGCGAAACCACACCTGTTTTTGTGTACACAAGTTATGATAGTGCAGAACTGTTCTTAAACGGAAAAAGTTTAGGTATTCAAAATAAAAACAAAGACACCAAGCAAAATCGTTATCGCTTAATGTGGATGGATGTAAAATACGAGCCAGGTACATTAAAAGTCGTTGCACTTGATGACAACGGTAATCCGGCAGCAGAAAAAGAAATTAAAACTGCAGGCAAACCATATCAACTTGTACTTGATTCTGACGTAAAAACCATAAAAGCAAATGGCGAAGATTTGGCTTTTGTAACGGTTTCTGTTGTTGATAAAAATGGTATTCCTTGCCCAACAGCAACCAATCAACTTAACTTTAAAGTTAAAGGTAATGGCACTTACAGAGCTGCTTGTAATGGCGACGCCACATCACTTGAATTATTTCACTTACCAACTATGAAATTATTCAGTGGTAAATTGGTAGTATTAGTTCAATCTACCGAAGACGCAGGCGATATAGAATTAACCGTTACTGGTAAAGGACTTAAAAAAGGAAAACTAAAATTGAAATCTGACAAATAGTTTACAACCTTTTTAAAATAAAAAAAGCCTCTCAATAATGAGAGGCTTTTTTGCTTATTGTGCGGGCGGAGAGACTCGAACTCTCACACCTCGCGGCACTAGATCCTAAGTCTAGCGTGTCTACCAATTCCACCACGCCCGCAATAAGGTGTGCAAATATAAAAATTTGTTTTAATATACAAACGCTTATTTTTATAAAAATCTTTCTTCTTTTCGTATTTTTGATTCAAACGCAAAAAATAACTTATGAAAAACATACAATCTTATGTGCAGGAACATAAGGATCGCTTTTTAAACGAACTCATAGAACTCCTTAAAATACCGTCAATTAGCGCTGATTCCGCTTACAAAAATGACGTTTTAAAAACAGCTGAAGCTGTTAAAAACCAATTAGAAAAAGCTGGTTGCGATTCTGTAGAAATTTGTCAAACAAAAGGCTATCCTATTGTTTTTGGAGAAAAAATCATTGATAAAAACTTACCAACAGTTCTAGTTTATGGTCATTATGATGTGCAACCACCTGATCCGTTAAACTTATGGAACTCTCCACCTTTTGAACCTGTTATAAAAGAAACTGAATTGCATCCTGAAGGCGCTATCTTTGCTCGCGGCGCATGTGATGACAAAGGTCAAATGTATATGCACGTAAAAGCAATGGAGTTTATGACTTCTACAAATCAGTTGCCTTGTAATGTAAAATTCATGATAGAAGGTGAAGAAGAAGTTGGTAGCGAAAGCCTTGCTGATTTTGTAAAGGAAAATCGCGAGAAACTTAAAAATGATGTCATTTTAATTTCTGACACAGGAATGATAGCAAAAGATGTTCCTTCTATTACTACTGGTTTAAGAGGCTTAAGTTATGTTGAAGTTGAAGTAACAGGTCCAAATCGTGATTTACATTCAGGTTTATACGGAGGCGCTGTAGCAAATCCTATAAATGTATTAACTAAAATGATTGCATCTCTTCATGATGAGAACAACCATATTACAATTCCTGGGTTTTATGATAAGGTTGAAGAATTATTAACAGAAGAACGCGCTGAAATGGCAAAAGCACCTTTCAGTTTAGAAAACTATAAAAAGGCATTAGACATTAATGCTGTTTACGGTGAAGCTGGTTACTCTACAAATGAGCGCAACTCCATTCGTCCTACACTTGATGTTAACGGTATTTGGGGCGGCTATATCGGTGAAGGTGCAAAAACTGTCATTGCAAGTAAAGCTTATGCAAAAATTTCTATGCGATTGGTACCTAACCAAGACTGGAAAGAGATTACACAGCTTTTTAAAACACATTTTGAAAGTATTGCTCCAGATGGTGTTACCGTAAAAGTAAATCCGCATCATGGAGGACAAGGCTATGTAACTCCAATTGACAGCGTTGGTTATCAAGCCGCTAGCAAAGCATATGCTGACACTTTTGGAAAAACACCAATTCCGCAACGAAGCGGTGGCAGTATTCCAATTGTATCATTATTTGAACAAGAATTAAAAAGCAAAACAATTTTAATGGGCTTTGGTCTAGATAGTGATGCTATTCACTCTCCAAATGAACATTTTGGTGTTTGGAACTATTTAAAGGGCATTGAAACCATACCACTGTTCTACAAATATTTTACAGAACTACACAATTAATTGATAACCCGAAACGTTTTTAGGTAAACATTTAACTAAACCAATCTAAAAACTCATTTTTATAAATGATATTATCATTAGAACCCAAAGCAAATTGGAGTACAATGGCTAAAATTGTATTCCGATTTGCTTTTTGTTATTTTACTCTTTACATACTACTATCGTTTACTGGCTCATTATTTCAAGCTCCCATTCGTTGGGTTGGTGATGTGTTTTTAAATATTGATTATAAATATGATGTAAGTGGTTATGGAAGCGGAGACAATACTTTCTCATATGTTTCTTTATTTACCAATTTTTTACTTTCTATAATTCTAACACTTATCTGGAGTGTCATTGATAGAAAACGGGCATCTTATAATGCTTTATTATACTGGTTTACAGTTATAATTCGCATTTACATTATTTACTTTATGCTTGTTTATGGGTTTATTAAAGTATTTAAATCACAATTTCCTTATCCTTCGCTAACAAGAATGCTTCAACCTTTAGGTGAATTTTCTCCAATGGGATTAGCCTGGACTTATATGGGATATTCTAATGGGTTTAATATTTTCACAGGAAGTCTTGAAGTAATTGCAGGGTTGCTATTAATCCCAAAAAGAACACAAAGCCTAGGTGCACTAATGGTTGCTGGAGTTATGACCCATGTTGCCGTTATGAATTTCATGTTTGATATTCCGGTTAAAATTTTCTCGGTTCACCTTGTTTTAATGGCTATATTTATTTTTAGCACAGATATAAAACGTCTATTTAACGTATTTGTTCTTAACAAACCAACAGACAAATATCAGTATTACAGACCAACAAAAGAGACTTTTTATAGCATGTTAACCTTTTGGATAAAAGCTTCTTTCCTACTTTTAGTATTAGCACTCATTGTTCCTCAAGGATGCTCTAATCAAAAAAAATGGGGAGATCAAAGAGTCAAACCTCATCTTTACGGAATTTGGGAATCATCCTATTTTATAAAAAACAATGACACGCTACCACCACTTACAACAGATTCTAATCGTTGGCGATATTTAATTATAGATTATAAAGATCGAGCTTCTGTAAAGCTGATGACTGATAATGTTTTGTATTATGAATTTATTGTAGATTCTACATCAAAAAAAATTAGCATGTACAAACGCAATGCAGATACACTTCATTATAACTTTAACTTCAAACATCCAAACAGTCATTATTTAGAACTTAACGGTGTATTAGAAAATGACTCTCTGAATATTATTTTTAATAAAATTGACCACGAATCCTTTCTTTTAAATAGCCGCGGCTTTAATTGGATAAACGAAACGCCTTACAATAGATAATGTTTTTTTACTCTACATTTGTAGAATACAAATATTTATTCTACATTTGTAGAACAAACTCTAACATTGTAGAAACATGCAATTATCAAATTCGGAAGAAGAACTAATGAATCATTTATGGAAACTTGAAAAAGCTTTCATGAAAGATTTACTAGATGCTTACCCAGAGCCTAAACCTGCAACCACTACAGTTGCGACCCTATTAAAGCGTATGAACGACAAAGGATTTATTGCTTATAAGCTCTATGGAAAATCTCGCGAATACTATCCGTTAGTTAAAAAGAAAGAGTATTTCTCTAAACATGTAAACGGACTTATAAAACAGTTTTTTAATGATAGTGCTTCGCAATTTGCATCGTTTTTCACCAAAGAAACCAATTTATCCAAAACCGAACTGGAAGCGTTGAAAAAACTGATAGACAACGAAATAAAAAACAAATAGTTATGATAAGCTATCTCTTAAAATTTAGTGCTTGTTTGGCAGTTTTTATGCTGTTCTATAAATTCTTTTTAGAAAAAGAGAGCTTTCACAAATTCAAACGTGGCTACTTATTGGTTATATTAATTATATCAGCTATTATTCCTCTGATTACATTTATAACCTACGTTGAAATAGCTTCAATAGAAATTCCCGCTTACAATTCCGAAATAGCAACACCACCTTATGTTCCTGAACATATGCTTGAAGGATCTGCTAAATTTTGGTCTATAATTTTGTGGAGTGTTTACCTTATTGGTGTTTTAGTTTTTACAATACGCTTCGGTATGAACTTAAGCAATATTCTCAAACGTATTAAACACAATCCAAAATTTAAAAACCATTCGGTTATTCATGTATTGTTAAACGATTTGGTGCATCCGCACACTTTTTTAAACTATATATTTTTAAACAAATCTAAATATGAAGCACATGAAATACCTGAAGAAGTACTACTTCACGAAGAAACCCATGCAAAACAAAAGCATGCTTTAGACATCTTGTTTATTGAAATATTACAGATCCTTTTTTGGTTTAATCCGCTAATCTATTTCATTAAAAAAGATATCAAACTCAATCATGAGTTTTTAGCCGACCAAGCTGTTTTAAACCATGGCTTTGAGCTTAAAAAATATCAAAATACGTTATTGGCATTCTCATCAAATGCTACAGAACCTCAATTGGCAAATGCCATGAATTATTCATCAATCAAAAAACGATTTACAGTTATGAAAACACACACATCAAAACACATTATTTGGGTTAGGAGTTTAGTGCTTCTACCTTTATTAGCTACACTTATTTATAGTTTTAGCACAACAAAGGAAGTAGAGAAAATCTCTAATTCCCATGACACAAACCACACAGCCAGAAGCATTAGTGTGAATATATTAGATAATGAAAATTACTTGATAGACGATATTGCCGCAACAAAAGAAACATTTACCTCTGTTATAAATAAACTACACCAAGATATTTCTAAAGAAATACGAGAAAAAATAATTAATGTACACGTAAAGAGTGAAAAGTCTGTTTCAGATGAAGACGTTTGGTTTATTTATAATTCATTTATAGAATACGGGTTTCATCGCATTGTAACACATAACCAAGAAATTGTTAGCGAAAAAGGTAATAAACCTTTTGCAATTGAAAAAAACAATCTTATACAAACCAATCCGCTTACAAAAATTTACGGGCGTGTTTGTGATGGTTGCGAGTTGAGTCTTACTAAAGAAGATTTAGAAAAATTAACCATTGAAACCAACACAAAAGAGCCCATAATCTCTTTCAACATAAAATTTTCTGAAAAACCAACTGTTAATGTAACAGGCAACAGATTAAACAGCAAAGCCATTTCTTACTTAAACAATTCAAAAAGCGGTGATTATATTCAGTTATTTCATTTAAAAACAGCAACAACCCTAATAAAAACTCCGACTACTCCTGTTAGGTCTCCTGTTGTTATTAAACTTATTGATAAAAGTGAAACTTCGCCATCAGTTAACGCAAATGCTTCCAAAGAACAAATTGCTGAATACAATAAACTAGCAAAATATTATAACTCTCAAAAAGGCTCAAACTACACTATCAAGCTTTCAGATATGAATCGTATCAAATATTTATACGATTTAATGACTGACAAACAACGAAAATCAGCTGAACCTTTGCCTAATTTCCCACCGCCGCCTCCACCTGCTCCAGCACCTGAAGCTGTTAGTGAAAAAGACAAAGCAGGTAAAGCACATACTTACAAATACACTGATGAAAATGGAAAAGCTGTAAAAGTTGAAGTAGTAGAAAAAAATGCTAAAACTCCGCCGCCACCGCCGCCACCTGTTCCTGAAAACGCTACAAAAGAACAAAAAGAAAAATATCAAAAAATAAGTGAGGAATACTATAAAAAGTACAAAGTTGAAAATGGTAAAGTAAGTGAGCGAGAGCCTTTACCGTCTGCACCTAAAGCACCTAAAGCATCTGCACCTAAACCTCCTAAAGCACCGGAAGTAATAGAGGTCGTTGAAGAGCATAACATACCGTCACCATCATCAACAAAATCTGCTTTTGAATTTGTACAAAGCTTAAAAAATGATGATATCACTTATTATTACAATAAGAAAAAAGTGTCTTATGACGAGATTTTAAAAATCGTAAAAAAAGAACCAAATATCAATATCTCTACCAACATTAAAAACAACAAAGGAACTGTTAAGTTTTGGTCAGTTAAATAGCTTATTAAACATATGTCTAAAAAAAGCCTCGATAATTCGAGGCTTTTTTTGTAACAATTCACAGCTTTTTACGTTCTAATAGTCTATCAATCAAAAAACAATCAATCATGTTAAAACAATTTTTCATTCTGTGTTCAGGAGCAGACACTAACATATTAAATAGCTGCTCTAATGGCGAACAAAATAAATATGCTGGTGTTGGCGCAACAGTTTTCTTTACAGCTGTCATGGCATTTATAGCTGCAAGCTATGCACTTTATACAGTTTTTGACAACCTTTACACGTCAATATTTTTTGGTTTAATTTGGGGCTTACTTATTTTCAATCTTGACAGATTTATTGTCTCAACCATAAAAAAACGTGGACATATAATTGATGAACTTATACAAGCATTACCTAGAATTTTGCTCGCTGTTATTATTGCCGTAGTTATATCAAAACCATTAGAACTCAAGATTTTTGAAAAAGAAATTAATCAAGTATTACTTGAGCAAAAAAATGAATTAACCATAGCCAATAAAAATCAAATTGGCGAACAATTCACCCCTGAAATTTCTGCTTTAGAAAATGATATTATAGCTTTTCAAAATCAAATCATTAATAAAGAAGCTGAAGTTAACGCATTATATAACACTTATATTTCTGAAGCCGAAGGAACTGCCGGATCAAAACTATTAGGAAAAGGCCCTGTTTATAAAGAAAAACGTGAAAAACACGATGCAGCCCTAGCTGACCTTAACCAGCTTAAAGAAACTAATAAATCAAAAATACAAGAGGCAGAATCGCAAATTGCACTACTAAAAAACAATTATGAATCTCAAATAGCATCTACACAACCTATTATTAATAATTTTGATGGCCTAATGTCTCGTATTAATGCCTTGAACAGCTTGCCTTGGCTACCATCATTTTTTATTTTCCTTCTATTTTTAGCTATTGAAACCTCTCCTATTTTTGCCAAGCTATTAGCTTCACAAGGTGAATATGATTACAAGTTAGAAGATGCTGAAACCACTACAAAAACCTGGGCAAACCAAAAAGTTAATGAGCGAAAAAAACTACTAGAAACCGATATGAATCTAAACAATAGAATTTATACTGACATTACTGAAGAGGATGAACTTTACAACTACAAACGCAAAAAAGCTAGAGAATTAATGCAATTACAAGCAGATGCATTTTTTCAACATCAAAAAAAGGGACTTTAATTATTTTGTTAGTACATTTAAGAAATAAAAAGCCAACATAATGAAAAAATTTCACCTTATAGTTTTGTTTATAATATCAACAGCTACTTTTTCACAAAGTAAGTTTCAGAAAGATGAAGCGGCTATTAGAAATGTTTTAAACTCGCAAATAAAAGCCTGGAACAATCATGATTTAGAAACCTTTATGCAAGGCTACTGGAAAAATGATTCTTTGAAATTTTATAGCGGTAATAATGTTAAAAAAGGCTGGCAAAAAACACTAGATAATTATAAAAAGGGATACCCTACTAAAGACCATACAGGAGAATTAAAATTTACTATAAAATCTATATCTCCTATAGAAGAAAACTCTTACTATGTTATGGGACAATATCATTTAAAACGCTCTGTTAGTGGTAATGCAGAAGGAACATTTTTAATTGTTTTCAAAAAAATTGATGGTCATTGGAAAATAATTGCCGACATGTCAACCTAATTAAGCTGCTTCAACAGATTTAAAATGCTCATAAAGATCTTTGCAGCCTAAACCTATAATTGAAAAACTTTTATTGTTTTGCAATGCGCTGTTGTGAAGTTTTGCAAAAGCCATAACACCAAACCTATCAATACTTTCTATTCCCTCTATATTGATGGTAATTTTTGCTTGCTTTTCAAAAGCTCTCTCTAATTCTTGTTGAAAAAACGCAACAGAATGCCTATTTAAGATTCCTTTTACTTTAAAAAAATCTTGATTATTGGTAATTGTAAGGTTCATAATAACATTTGTTTAATCTCTTAATACATCATGCTATTAATCAATTTATAAGGTATGTAAATATAATGCCTTAATTCTTTATAAAACAAACTGTTCGATAAAAAACCAGAGTATTAGTTTAATGAAGTAACCTTACTTGTTTTTAGGATAAACGGTAAAAATTAATGAAAGAAAAATCTTAAAAAACTATAATTTTTTGACATACTCGGTAACAATAACAATTTGTTGTCCGTCTACTTTTCCTTCAATATAAGTGGCATTTTCATGATCTAAACGAATGTTACGAACGGCTGTTCCTTGTTTAGCTACCATACTTGAGCCTTTTACTTTAAGGTCTTTAATAAGCACTACAGAATCACCATGTTCTAATATTACACCATTAGAGTCTCTATGAATAATCTTTTCGCTGTCGTCTTTATGCTCGCCTGTTTCTTTTGCAAATGCCATTGTTTCGTCATCTAGATACATCATATCTAGTAAGTCTTGTGGCCAACCTTCTTTACGAAGTCTTTGTAACATTCTCCAAGCCATTACTTGTACTGCTTTGTGTTCGCTCCACATGCTATCGTTTAAACAACGCCAGTGATTAGCATCCATATCTTCATTACCTTCAATTTGATTAAAACAGGTTTCGCATGCAAGAATACTTGTATCTACAGTTTCATTTAATGCTGGCGGAATATTGTATTGTTTTAAACCTGTTTTTGAACCACAAAGTTCACAGCTGGTATTGCTTCTTTCTTGTAATGTTTGTAAAACGCTCATGTTATAAAATATTATTTTGCAATAATAGAGTTAATTAAAGCTTTAAACAACTCCTAACCTAGCTAGATTATAAATTAAATTAAAAAAGTTAAAACAATTTTAACATCAAAAATTTGTGAGATACCAATTGCAAAAATAGTTTTGTGCGCTATATGAAAAAGGCTTACATAAAATACCTACTTCTTATAATTACTTTTTTAGGGATTGGTGCTCAACTACAAGCAAACACATCCTTAAAAAACATAAGCCATTTTCAAGAAAATAGTAGTTTACAACAAAAACATATTTCTTCGCACTCTTCAAAAGGCAGTATAGAATTTGAAAAAATAATAGCTGAAGAAATAGAAAATGAAGAAGTTAAAAACTACAAAGACACTGCAAACAAAGAGACATTAAGCTACACAAGCAGTTACAGCTTCTTTTTATGTGTATTAATTTTTTCTGAATTTCTTAATAAAAGAAAAAAGCAAACAACCTATTACAATAGGATTATTAATCGTAATCTCTGTAAGAAATATATCCAATTCGAAGTTTTTAGGATATAAACCTTTTCCTGCAAGCAAGTTTTAACACAAACTTGTTTCTCTTCTCAACAAACAATTAAAACAACGCTGCTGTTACCTAACTAGCAGCAATCACTTATTACTATCTAAATAAAATTCATTTTACTATGAAAAAAATTCCTATTTGTTTAGGGCTATTTGCTATGGTATTTAGCACAAGCTGCAATACACATAAGCAAGAAAAACATGAAGAAAGAACCTTTGTGGTTACAAACCCGGTTTATAAAGACACATCCATAACTAAAGAATATGTATCACAAATACATGCTATTAGGCACATAGAACTTCGAGCAATGGAAAAAGGGTATTTACAAAACATTTCTATAGACGAAGGACAAACAGTAAAAAAAGGGCAAGCATTATTTCAAATTATGCCTAATATTTACCAAGCCGAATTACAAAAAGCAAAAGCAGAAAGCGATGCTGCATCTATAGAATATCAAAACACCAAACTACTTGCTGACAATGATGTTGTTTCTCAAAATGAGTTAGCACTATCTAAAGCCAATTACGACAAAGCAAAAGCTGAAGTTTCTCTAGCTAGCACACATTTAAGTTTTACAAGCATAAAAGCTCCTTTTATGGGTATTGTTGATCATTTACATGTAAGAGAAGGCAGCATGCTAGACGAAGGTGAGTTGCTAACAACCTTATCAGACAACAGTAAAATGTGGGTCTATTTTAATGTTCCTGAAGCTGAATATTTAGATTACATGATGAATACCCAAAAAAATGAAAAAGAAGAAGTCTCTCTACTTCTGGCAAACAACAAGGTATTTAACCAAAAAGGTATTGTAGAAACCATTGAAGGCGAATTTAATAACGAAACAGGAAACATTGCCTTCAGAGCAACATTCCCAAATCCTGACAGCATTTTAAGACATGGCGAAACCGGAAGCGTACTTATGACTATTCCTTTAAAACATGCGCTTCTTGTTCCTCAAAAATCCACGTTTGAAATATTAGACAAACGCTATGTATTTGTAATTGATAACGATAACATTGTTAGACAAAAAGAAATAACCATTGGTGCAGAGCTTCCGCATTTATTTGTAGTTGAAAATGGCCTTAGTGAAAATGACAAAATTCTTTTAGATGGCATAAGACTGGTTAAAGACAGTCAAAAAATAAAATACGAATTAGAACGTCCGGATGAAGTACTATCGCATCTAGATATGTATGCCGAGTAACCTTAAAAAAAAATCATAAACTCATGTTTAAGAAATTTATTAAAAGACCGGTTTTGGCTATTGTCATATCGGTAATTATTGTTTTTACAGGGTTATTAGCAATAAAACAATTACCTATTTCGCAGTTTCCTCAAATTGCACCTACTACAGTAAATATTTTTATCGCATATCCCGGTTCTAGTGCAGATGTATTAGTAAAATCAACATTAATTCCTTTAGAAACAGCCATAAATGGCGTACAAGGCATGCGCTACATTGCTTCAGATGCAACAAGTGCTGGAGAAGGTACACTGCGTGTTATTTTTGAACCAGGCACAGATCCTAACGATGCTGTTGTTAGAGTAAAAACCCGCGTAGATCAAGTTATGCCCTTACTTCCTGAACTTGTTCAGCGAGAAGGTGTTGTTATTACTCCTGTACAACCTAGTATGCTTATGTATGTAAACTTGTTTAGTAAAAACAAAAACAACGATGAGAAGTTTTTATACAACTACGCATACACAAGAATAGTTCCTGAAATTCAACGTATCAACGGAATTGCAAGTGCAAAAATCTTAGGAAGCCGTAAGTTTGCTATTAGAGTTTGGTTAAAACCAGACAGAATGCGTGCTTATAATATTTCTGCCGAAGAAGTTTTAGAAGCGATGGAAGATCAAAGTATTCTAGCTAGACCTGGAAGAATTGGCCGTAGTTCTGGAAAAAAATCTCAAGCACTAGAGTATGTACTTACCTACAGAGACAGATACAGTGAACCTGATGAATATAAAGACATTATAATTCGTGCTAATGCTGAAGGAGGAACAATCTCTCTTGGAGATGTTGCAGATGTTGAATTAGGAAGTGAGTTTTTTGACATCTATTCTAATCTAGACGGAAATCCATCAGCATCCATAGTACTTAAACAAACGTTTGGAAGTAATGGTAGCGATGTAATAAAAGATGTAAAAGCAAAACTAAACGAACTAAAACAAGACCTTCCTCCAGGCGTAGATTACAAAATAAGTTATGATGTATCAAACTTTCTAGACGCATCAATAGAGCAAGTAATTCATACTCTTAGAGACGCATTTATTTTAGTAGCTATTGTTGTGTTTTTATTTTTAGGAGATTGGCGATCAACACTTATCCCGATTATTGCAGTTCCTGTTTCGCTTATTGGAGCTTTCTTTATTATGCAAATATTTGGATTATCTATAAACCTAATCACATTATTTGCTCTTGTTTTAGCTATTGGTATTGTGGTAGATAATGCTATTGTTGTTGTAGAAGCAGTACATGTTAAAATGGAAGAAGAAAACCTGTCTCCCTACAAAGCCTCAACAGAAGTTCTTGGAGAAATTGGTGGAGCTATTATAGCTATTACATTAGTTATGGTTTCTGTATTTATTCCTATTTCGTTTATGTCAGGTCCTGTTGGTGTTTTTTATAGACAATTCTCTATTACTATGGCTGGATCAATTATAATTTCAGCTATTGTTGCTCTTACATTAACACCTGTGCTTTGTGCTATGTTACTAAAAAACAACCATGGTAAAGCAAGAAAAAAAACACCTATAAACCGATTTATAGATTGGTTTAATAATGGTTTTGAAAAACTAACTGGTCGCTACACTGGTTTCCTAAAACACATTGTTAGCAGAAGAGTTGTTACTTTCGGAATATTAATTGCCTTTTGCGCTGGTATTGTTATTACCAATAAAGTACTTCCTGCTGGCTTTATACCTAGTGAAGACCAAGGTATGATATATGCTATTATACAAACGCCTCCTGGAGCAACTCTAGAACGCACAAATGAAGTAGCACATAAGCTTCAAAAACTTTGTGAAGAAATGGAAGGTGTAGAATCTGTTTCGTCTCTTGCGGGTTACGAAATCATGACAGAAGGTAGAGGTTCTAACGCAGGTACATGTTTAATCAACTTAAAACCTTGGTCTAAAAGAGAGCATTCTGTTCATGAAATCATGGAAGAACTAGAAGAAGAATCAAAAGATTTAGGTGCTGTAATTGAATTTTTTGAACCACCTGCTGTACCAGGTTTTGGATCTTCAGGAGGATTTGCCTTACGTCTTCTAGATAAAACTAACGGCACTGACTACCATGAATTTGAAAGAATAAACAATGCCTTTCTAGATGAACTAGGAAAACGCAAAGAGTTAAGCGGCTTATTTACATTCTTTGCTGCTAACTATCCGCAATATGAATTAATAATCAACAATAAAGCAGCTATGCAAAAAGGCGTTTCAATAGGTAAAGCTATGGAAAACCTTAACATTCTTATTGGTAGTACTTACGAGCAAGGCTTTATTAAATTTGGAAGATTCTTTAAAGTTTACACACAGGCAGCTCCTGAATACAGAAGCTTACCTTCAGATTTAGAAAAATTATATGTAAAAAACGAAGAAGGAGAAATGGTTCCATATTCAGCTTTTATGAAAATGGAAAAACGTTTAGGTCCAAATGAAATTACACGCTACAACCTCTATAATTCTGCTGCAATTCGCGGACTTCCTGCTGCTGGACACACAAGTGCTGATGCTATTAATGCAATTAGAGAAGTTGCCAAAGAAAAGCTTCCTAGAGGTTATGATATAGCTTGGGAAGGATTATCTTATGATGAAGCCAACCGAGGCAATGATGCCATTGTTATTTTTGGTATCGTACTTATTTTTGTTTACCTAGTTTTAGCGGCACAATACGAAAGCTTTTTACTTCCATTTGCCGTATTGTTATCTCTTCCTGTTGGTGTTTTTGGCTCATTTTTACTTTTAAAACTCATGGGCTTATCAAATGATGTTTACGCACAAATTGGCGTCATAATGCTTGTAGGCTTACTTGGTAAAAACGCTGTGCTAATTGTAGAGTTTGCTGTGCAAAAAAACAGGCAAGGCTCAACAATTCTAGAAGCAGCCATTGAAGGAGCCAAAATGCGTTTTAGACCAATTCTTATGACATCCTTTGCTTTTATAGCCGGTTTAATCCCTCTTGTTTTAGCCTCTGGAGCTGGTGCTATTGGAAATAGAACAATAGGAGGTTCTGCATTAGGTGGTATGCTTATAGGAACTCTATTTGGTGTTATCATAATTCCTGGCTTATACTATATGTTTGGAAAAATGGCAGATGGCCGCAGTTTAATTAAAGATCAAGAGCACGAACCTGTATCTGAAGAATTTATTAGATATAGCGAAGGAGAAAGTGGCATAAGACATAAGCTTAAAACCATAAACAAACAATTGAAAAAATTAATGAAACGCAAAGAAAATGAATAAGCACATTAAGTCTAATATATATAAAATTGGTACCATCACTGCTATAGCAACACTGCTGTTTTATAGCTGTGTACCAGTGAAGAACATTCGTGAAGAAAACACATCACTTCCTGAAAGTTATCAAAATGCAGTTTCTACAGACACTTTAAACTCTGCCAATATAGATTGGAAATCATTTTTTAATGATGCGCATTTAGATTCGCTAATAAATATTGCTTTAGCAAACAACCAAGAGTTAAACATAGCGCTTCAACAAGTAGCAATTGCTAAAAACGAAATAAAAGCAAGAAAAGGAGAATACTTACCATTTATTGGTCTTCAAGCTGCTGGCGAAGTAGAAAAAGTAGGGCGCTATACCAGTCAAGGTGCAAACGATTCTAATACTAACATAAAGCCTGGAGAAGAATTCCCTGAACCTTTACCTAATTATAATATTGGTCTATCAGCTTCATGGGAAATAGATGTTTGGAAAAAACTTCGTAACTCTAAAAAAGCAGCAGTTATGGAGTATTTATCTACCGTAGAAGGCAAAAACTTTATGGTAACCAATCTTATTTCTGAAATTGCAGACTCTTATTACGAGCTTCAAGCATTAGATAACAAACTGATTATTATAGAGCAAAATTTAGAGCTTCAAAATTCTGGATTAAAAACTATTAAGCTTCAAAAACAAGCTGCCAGAGCCACAGAACTTGGTGTACAACGTTTAGAAGCTGAAGTTTTTAAAAATAAAAGCGAACTTTTTTCAGTAAAACAAGAAATTGTTGAAACAGAAAATAAAATCAACTTTTTAATAGGTAGAACACCACAAAAAATAGCGCGCGATTCTAATGGCTTTATTGAGCAAAAAATTGATACTATTTTTACTGGTATTCCTTCTCAACTTTTACTAAACAGACCTGATATAAGGCAAGCTGAATATGAGCTAGCAGCTGCCAAATTAAACACAAAAGTAGCTAGAGCTAATTTTTACCCTGCTTTTACTATCAGAGCTGGTATAGGTTTTGAAGCATTCAACACAAAATACCTTACTTCAACTCCAGAATCTTTAATATATTCTGTAGTTGGTGACATGGTTGCGCCATTGATAAATCGTAATGCTATAAAAGCAGAATACAATACTGCAAACGATAGGCAGTTACAAGTTGTTTTTGAATATGAAAAAACTATTTTACAGGCATATGTTGACGTTGCTAATGAGTTATCAAACATAAGCAATCTAAAAAATAGCTATAATCTAAAAGCGCAGCAAGTTGATGCACTTACTAGATCTATTGATATTACTAATAAACTTTTTAAATCTGCAAGAGCGGACTATATGGAAGTTTTATTGACTCAAAGAGATGCTTTAGAGTCTAAAATGGAACTTGTAGAAACTAAAAAAGACCAATTACTTGCTAGAGTTTCTATGTATCGTCATCTTGGTGGTGGCTGGAAGTAGAAACAGTAAGTTGTTTTAGTGTTAGAAAAAGAGACTGTTTCTGTAAACAGTCTCTTTTTTTATAATAACATTTCTCGTATTTTTTTTGGTAATGACTTTACAATTAAATCATATGAGTGATCTATCAACGTTTTTATGAGCTGTGCTTCTATCTCACCTTTATACAGCTTAACCGTGTTCCAATGTTTTTTACTCATATGGTAACCTGGCTCAACACTTTCATACATAGCTCGTAACCCTAAAGCATAGTCTGGATCACACTTTAAATTAATGGCTTGCTCTTCTTGCTCCCAACTCTTCAAAGAAGTTAATAAAAACATTTTGCCACCTACTTTAAACACCAAAACATCTTCATCAAAAGGAAAATGCTCGGTTACACCTTTTTTAGATTGACAATATGTGTATAATTGTTCAATATTCATATTAAATCACTATTCTAAAATTTGATATAAAACAGGTTTGCTAGGTGATGCATCATTCTCAAAAGGTGCAATTTGAATATTTAAAAAGTACGTACCATCTAAAACGTTATTTGGCACAAAAATAAACTCGGTAATGGTAGCATCTAATCGCGGTCTTCCTGCGGTATTCCAAAAGGCATGATGCGCTAGAAGTTTCCCTTCGTCTTTTTCTTTGTCTACGCTTGGTAAATCTATTAGTAAGTGTTTCACACCTTTTTCTCTTAAATAAATTGCAGCTTCCTCTAGTAAATATGTTGGGTTTGTATTAGAATATTGTTTTGATGTTTTATCAGTCATATTTGGGATAGTACGAATTACAAGAGCTTCTCGTTTTTTGTTACCCAAAGCAAATTGCAACTGCTTTTTAGATATCACAAAATCATCATCTAGTTTTTCTGGCGCAACAGTTACTACTTCTGCTAAAAAGAAAAATTGTTTTAAATTTTGATTTATAGAGTGTACTTTTTTTGTAATGTGACCAACACATTCGGTGTGAGTACCATGCGCATGCGGATTAAAAAAAATGTTATTAAAATTTACACTAGAACCTTGTGCCACGCTACCAACCCAATCTTCATCTTTTACAGGCTCAATTTTTGGTGCATCTTGATACCAAGCATTTACATTGCTTTCTGAAGCTTGTAAAGGAATAGATATATCTAGTGGTTTTTTTAAATCTATTTTATACTTTTTTGAATTGGTCTCTATAGTTGCTTTCACTAATTGTTTTTTTAAAATTATATTAATAGAAATACGTTACTATTTGCCTTAACAAGACATGACAAAACGTGTATCAAAGATACTAAATCATGAATAGCTCTGAAGCGATTCCATCTACTAAAAACTTTCCTTTTGATGTTGTTTTCAGCACCGATTGGTGGTTTTCTTGCTCTACAACCAGTAACGTTTTAGACAAAAATATTTCTGCCTCTTTTAAGATAAAATTTTTATAGACTGTTCCAAAATCATTTTCAATTTTATCAAGAGAAACACCCCAAATGGTTCGCAAACCAGTCATTACATATTCGTTATATTGATCTGTTACTGATAATACTTCTGAAGTTGCTGGTAATTCTCCTTGAGATATTGCTTGTATGTATTTTGTGTTATTTGCAACGTTCCAACTTCTTGTTTTTCCTAAAAAAGAATGAGCTGAAGGTCCAATACCTAAATACGGTTTTCCTTGCCAATAACTTGTATTGTGTTTTGAAAAGAAATGCGGTTTACCAAAATTAGAAATCTCATAATGCACAAAGCCTTGTTTTTTAGTTTCTGCAACCAAATGATTAAAATGTGATTGTGCTAAAGCTTCATTTACTGGCGGATAGATTCCTTTTTTTATAAAACTATCTAACGCTGTTTTTGGTTCTACTGTTAATGCATAACTAGAAATATGATTGATGCCAAATTGAAATGCAATATCAAGATTCTGCTGCCACTTTTCTAGGCTCATATTTGGTATGCCGTAAATCAAATCGATTGTAATGTTATCAAAATAGCGGGTTGCTTTTTCTAAACAAGCTTGAGCTTCTGATGCATTATGAGCACGATTCATCGCTTTTAAATCATCTTCAAAAAAAGATTGAATCCCGATAGACAACCTGTTTATTGGTGATGCTGCGAGTTCTTTAATTTTAGCATCTGTTAAATCATCAGGGTTTGCTTCTAATGTAATTTCTGGATTTTCTGCTACTTCAAAATTTTTGTAAACAGCTTTTATAATAGCTTGTATTTCTTCATCAGATAATAAACTAGGTGTTCCGCCACCAAAATAAATGGTAGAAACTATGACGTTATCAAACGCTTTTTTACGTAATTCTAACTCGGTTATTAATGCTTGAATTAACGTTTCTTTCTTTTTTAAAGATGTAGAAAAATGAAAATCGCAATAATGACACGCCTGTTTACAAAACGGGATATGAATATAAATTCCTGACAACTAAAAGTGACTAGTTTTTTTTAAATTAATTTATGCCTTGTAGAAAACAAAAATAAGCCTTTACGATTTTTTAACTCTGTCTTCATTTTGTTTTACAAAACTTGCCCATCCAGAATAACTCTTACCTACTTCTATTCTACCTTGGTTATAAAAGTGACAAACTGCAGCAGCTAATCCATCTGTAGCATCTAAATTTTTTGGTAATGTTTTTAATCCCAATAAGCTTTGTAACATTTTTGCTACTTGCTCTTTACTGGCATTTCCACTACCTGTTATAGCCATTTTTATTTTTTTTGGAGAATATTCAGTCACAGGCACTTCTCGAGACAAACCTGCTGCCATTGCAACACCTTGCGCGCGACCAAGCTTAAGCATACTTTGTACGTTTTTTCCAAAAAATGGCGCTTCAATAGCTATTTCATCTGGATGATGTGTATCTATAAGTTCTATGGTGCGCTCAAAAATGAGTTTTAGCTTTAAATAATGATCGCTATGCTTTTTTAAATCTAACTCATTGAGTTGCAAAAAAGACATGGTTTTTCCCACTACTTTTATCAGTCCAAAACCCATAATTGTAGTTCCGGGATCAATACCTAAAATTATTTTTTCTTTACTCATTAATCACAATAATAGCAACCACTCAAAGATATAGATATTCCTATAGTTGCTGTCAATAAATTTCCATTAAAAGAACCATAACCATCAATTACAGGGTCAAAATCTTTTGAGAATCCATAAATATAAGACGCATCAAAATACACTGAAAGTAATTGCGTAATACCATAATGTACTTCTACGCCAGCCGTTGCATTAAAAAAAGACGTCTTATTGCTTCCGTAGGTTGCTAATGGTTTTACAAATGAAAACCCTGGACCTGCATGACCAACAACACCCATATTTTCTGGTAAAAACATAAGTAATCTTGACGCATCATAAACAGCTTGGGCATTTACTCTTGAGTAATTCAATTTAAAATATGGAGAGCTACCATCGTTAGTAATTCTATTAAAACCATAATCTAATTTTACTCCAAATTGTGGTTTTAGCATGTGCTGTAAGCCTAAATTTACAGTAGGTAAATTTAGGCTTTTTCCTTCAAAATTGGTTACAAAACCTGATTGCGACGGACTGTTTACACCAAGGGCTAATTGTGCTTTCCACTTGCTAGTTTCACGTTGAGAAAATCCAGAAAAACCAAAAATAAAACATGCTAAACAAGCAATGAAAAGTTTATAATTTATAAATGATGAGTTCATATAACTTTATTGTTTTAATTTGTGCTCTTAAATAATCTACGCATTAGATGTTTGGAGCACTACCTTACAAAACTAAACAATTCTTTTTTGTACTTATTAAATTAAGTATTGTTGTTGGTGCTTTTTATTTTATTTATCAAAAGCTTACATCAAACGAACAATTAGACTTCATTGTTTTTTGGCGTTTTTTAAAGGAAAATAACGTGTTTTCATTAAAAAACATCTACTTTTTGATTAGTTTAAGCTTTTTTAATTGGTTTTTTGAAATATTAAAATGGAAACATCTTGTTTCTTTCTTCAAGAAAATTTCTTTTAAAACGGCTACAAAACAAACTTTAGGCTCACTAACAGCATCTATTTTTACTCCTAACAGAATAGGCGAATACGGCGCAAAAGCATTGTTTTACAAACCGGAACACAGAAAAAAAATAGTCGCTCTAAATGTATTAGGAAACAGTATGCAAATGCTTATTACTGTTATATTAGGCTGCATAGGTTTGTACTTTTTTGTTTTAAAATACCCGATGGATATTAACTATTATAAGGTTGTAAGATTTGCTGGTATTTTACTTATTATAGCGTTTGCTACTGCTTTTGGACTTTCTAAAAAAAATGTTTCTATAAAAGGTGTTAGCGTCAAGCGTATAATAGATTTTTTTAAGAAAATTTCAACACGTTTTTATGCTACAAACTTTTCACTATCCGTAATACGCTATCTTATTTTTTCATATCAATTTTTTATACTTCTACAAATATTTGGCATTGATGTTTCTTATTTCAACGCCATGATCGTTATTACATCTATGTACTTATTATCTTCTATAATTCCTTCTATTTTTATTTTTGATGTTGTAATAAAAGGAAGTGTTGCTTTATACTTATTTTCAATTGTTGGTATAAATGCATTTACTATTTTGAGTATTATTACACTTATGTGGATTTTAAATTTTGTTATACCAAGTGTTATAGGTAGTTATTACGTTATGGTTTTTAATCAATCTAAAGATCAGTTATGATAGTAAGCGTTATTTTTATTAGCATTACTATACTATACCTACTTGTTATAGGCAGATTTATATACGGTTTTGATAAAGTACCTGCTTTTAATCTTGAAGATATGCCTGCTAAAACAAAATTTTCGGTTATCGTTCCTTTTAGAAATGAAGCTACAGATTTACCTAAATTACTAGCATCTATATCTCAACTTAACTACCCGAGTCATTTAACAGAGTTTATTTTTATTGATGATGATTCTAGTGACTCATCTGTGAGTATTATTCAAGAATACGCTAAAACTCATAAATTACCTATTACCATTTTAAAAAATAAGCGGAGTTCAAACTCGCCTAAAAAAGATGCTATTACTACGGCTATTAGCCATGTAAAAACCGAGTGGATTATTACTACTGATGCTGATTGCGAATTACCTAAATATTGGCTTGACACTTATGATTGTTTTATACAAAACAACCCGCAGAAACAGATGATTGTTGCTCCTGTAAGTTACAATAGCTCATCACGTATTCTAGACAGGTTTCAAACGTTAGATTTTTTTAGCTTAATTGGCACAACCATAGGAGCATTTGGTATTAAAAAACCTTTTTTATGTAATGGTGCCAATTTAGGTTATACAAAAACACTTTTTAATGGTGTAAATGGATTTGAGAACAATAACAATATTGCAAGTGGAGATGATGTTTTTTTATTACAAAAGGCTATAAAGAAAAACCAAAAAACTGTTTCTTACCTTAAATCTGATAGGGTTGTTGTGAAAACAACGCCTGAAAAAAATCTAAAAAACCTAATATCTCAACGTATTCGTTGGGCATCAAAAACCACAAGCTACTCCAGCATGTATGCCACATTTATTGGTGTTGCTGTGTTACTTATGAACATGCTATTACTAGCATCTATAGTTTTGGGAATTACAGGAGTTTTGAAGCCTCAATTTATCGGTTATATTTTTATAATAAAAAGTGGTATTGACTTTTTATTACTTTTTAAAACAGCACGTTTTTTAAATCAAGAACAACTCCTTTCTTCTTATTTATTTAGCACTGTGTTTTATCCGTTTTTCTGTGTCTATATTGCTGTATTATCTACGTTTAAAGGCTACAAATGGAAAGACAGATCATTTAACAAATAATATTACAAACACATAAAATTTCATTTTATTTTTTTAGTTTTACAAGTATCTTAAAATGATTCTTGCCATGAAAAAACAGTTACTTTTATTCTTCTTTATTATCATAAATACTCTTGCATTTTCTCAAGAGTCATATACCATAAACAACGAAACTTTAAAACTAAAAACTGAAGTTGATGGTAATCTAGATTTACTGTGGAATGTTATTGATAACGAATATCGTTATTTTGTAAAAACGCAAAATGGCAACATTCAGGAGTTAAAAAACACAAAAGGCGAGGACAAAAAATATCAAGAAGAATACAAGACCGTATTAAAATCATTAACCGAAGGTTATGGTGTTTCGGTTGAGAAAGTTAAACTTACGCTATCAAGTTTACGAGATTTTTTTAATGTTTATAACGCTACCACAGATTTAAATTTTAATTACGAAGAAAAAGCGAAACTACAAGCAAGATTAGGTGTTTTTGGTGGATTAACTAATCAACCTTTTGTTGTTAATCCTGACAACAAATCTGTGCCATTTTTTGGTTTTGAATTTGAAATTTTTGAACAAAAAAAATTAGCTCGACACGCTTTATTTTTTAATCTAGAACACGCTCTAGAAAGCGATGATTTTAAATATACAGCTACTCAACTAGCTATTGGTTATAGATTCAGATTTATAAACCGAGAGCGTTTTAATCTATATACAAATCTAAAAATAGCAACCTACACAGCATCTGAAGAAACAAAATATCCTAACACACCATTTGCTTACAAAGATTCTTTTTCTGGTATTCAAGCGCCGTTCATTCTTGGTTTAGGAGGCGACATTAAAATATCTGATCATAGCTTCATTACTTTAGCTTATCATGATATTTATGCTGTATTTATAGATAATCATTCTGATTTTCCTATTGATTTTGCAATAGGCTACAAACTTAATTTATAGTGCGTTTAGACAAAACATCAAATCCAGCGTTTAACGACTACTTTTGGGGTAATTCTAACAAGAGTTCTCAAAAAATGACCGTTAAAGGCATTCTTATAAAAACACTTTTTTCTTTACTCATTATTACAACAATTACGGTTGGTATTTGGAAACTTTATAGTCAAGGTACCAACATAAAATGGTTTGTAACCGGCGGCATGCTATCTGCTATAATTATAAGTGTTGTTATTTCAGTCAGACAACACTGGGCTTGGTTTTTAGTTCCTTTGTACGCTGTAGCTAAAGGTGTTTTTTTGGGAGGCATCACAAGTTATGCTCATGCAAAATTTCCTAATATGCCTTACCAAGCTATTGGAGTTACTGTTATTACTTTTTTTGTGATGCTTTCTTTGTATCAAACACGTATTATTGTTGTGACAAAAAAGCTACGCAGTGTTATTATTACTGCTTGTGCAAGTATTTTTGTTGTTTATATTATTTCGTGGATATTAAGTTTTTTTGGCATCAAATCTTTTCTTTGGGGAACATCTTGGCTAGCAATTGTATTCAATATTGTTGCTGCTATTTTTGCTTCGCTAGCATTACTATTAGATTTTGATTATATAGAACGTCATAAAAACAAAGCTCCTAAAACTAAAGAATGGTTTGCCACTTGGGGACTTTTGGTTACTATTATTTGGCTTTATGTTGAGATTTTAAGGCTAATGAAAAAATTAGCCATCAGGTTTTAATTTACTTGTATCACTACTGGCAATTTAAATTCTGTTTTTACTTGTTGCCCTCGTTTTAATGCTGGATAAATTTTTGGTAACGAATCTAAACTTGATGTAAGCATATTCTTTATATCAGGGATTTCTTGAAGCGTTATAGAATCTACAGTCACATCTATAAGTGATAATATTCCTGTTTCTGAAATTTGAAACTTTATAGTAATGGTATCATTAACATCTTGCTTTACTATAATGGTTTCTTTTTGCAAATTATCAGTAATAACATTAGTTAAAGTATTTTGAAAGCATAGCTTTCTAAACTCTTTTGATGCTGCTGTATCACACAAAGCAAAAGAAGGGTAATCATCAACCTCATTCCAATTAAATGCTTTTAGTTCTTCATTTAATATAGCTTCAGAAGATGTTTTTTTTGCAGTAAAATAATTGCATGAAAACAACAATAAAAATCCTAAAATAAAACTAATGCGCTTCATAAATTCATCTGAAAGCGAAATGTACAATTTTTTTATATTTTAATCTGCATTTATGCAGTTTGTAAGCATAATCAACAATTACTTCACTTCAAATTTTATTGGCAAGTAATAAGGTACAGTTACTTGTTTGCCGTTTTGTTCTCCCGGAACCATAGTTGGTAACATACTAACTACGCGAATGGCTTCAGCTTCTAATTCTGGGTGTGACGCTCTTGCTTTTATATCTTTTATTTGTCCATCATGGCCTATTTTAAAGAAAACCGAAATTTTTTGAGCACCAGATAATTTTAAGGTATTCGCTAACTCTGTATTAAAGTTTTGACCGACAAACATGTTAATTTTATTATTGAAAAAGACTTTGCTTTCTTCTTGAGAAGCGAAAGCCTTGCTATTTGGAAATTCAGGGACTTTATCAATAATAGCAAATGGAATCTCGATTCGGTCTTTTACTTCTTCATAAAAGCTACTATTCAAACCTGCTTTAGAAACTAAAGTTAATAGCGTTTTTAATGATAATTCTTCTTCAACAGACATATTACCTTGTTCTTGAATAGCTAAAAACAAGTCTGAAATACGCTGATGTAGCTCACTTTTGCTTTTTGCATTATTAAAGTTTTGAACATCCTCAATTAATTTTTGGTTTACGTTTTCAGCATTTAGAGTTAGCATATTAAATAATAACTCAATACCTTTTTCCTCTTTATCTGATATGTTTCCTTGTACTTCAATTTGTTCTTTTACAGCATCAATTTTGTTTAATAATTCTCCTGATTCAGGTCTGCCGTTATTTGAATTAGGTAAATTAGTATACATCAAATAAGAACCATTTGAAGAAGACACTTCTGTTCTAGTTAATCCTTCTGGAATCTCTTCTAATTTAGAATGAACACTATATGTTATTTCACTTTCATCAGAACTTATTTGTGCCCAGGCCACATATTCTGGATTATTTTTCAAGAATGCTTCATAATTGTTATGAATCTCTTTTTTAGCACCAACTAACTCTTCTCCTTTTTTTAATGAGTATGAATATTGGCTTAAATTTAATTCGTCTTGCTTTTTAACGTGATTGCTTTCATCGGAACATGAAGCATAGACTAACATTCCTAAAACCATTGGGATTAGCAAGGCGTACTTTAATAATTGATACTGTTTTGATTTTGATTTTTGTAACATAATAATTCGTTTTTTGATTAATGATTGTTTAAAAAATGGATTGATGAATGATACCGCTTTGGTATCGAAAACCTGCGATAACAAGTTTTCATAATATTGTTTTTTATTGTTTTTTACCGCTTTAGAATCTGCAATAAATTCATGCAAGTCAGATGTTCTATTTTGATACATATAAACAAAAGGGTTAAACCAAAACACAATACGAAGCAGCTCAAAAAAAAGTAAATCTAATGTGTGCTTTTGGTTAATATGAACCAACTCATGCTTTAATATTGATTCTCTGTTTTGAGCATCTATTTTTTCTCCTAAAAACACATAGTTAAAAAAAGAAAATGCCGCAGAACTATTCAACATTTGAACAATGCGAATATGATTTTGCTTTGTTTTTGGATTTTTATAAATAAGCTTTACTATAGATATTATGCGATACAAAAAATATAATAATGCCAACGCACAGCCTAAAATCAAAATTGCAGATATATACCATAACATATCATAAGATGTATTGACTCCTTGTAAAACTACTTCATCTAAAACAATGGGTGTTTGAGTCTCAAAGGCAAGTTTTGGAAAAGACACAATATAGTTTTGTGATACAACATTTTTAAAACTATCAACCTTTACAAACGGTAAAATAAGAGACAGTAAAGCTGTACTTAATAAATAGATTCTGTTCCAGTTAAAAAATGTTTCCTTTTTCAAGAATACTTCATAAAATATTAAAAAAACCAGCTGAAAAGCTATGGTTTGTATTATATAATGTATCATGATTTCTCGCTTTTATTTATTTCTTTAAGCACCGATTCTAACTCGTTTAAACCAATGTCGTTTTTCTTCATAAAAAACGAAACCATACTCTTAAATGAACCTTGAAAGTAGTTATCTACTAAAGAATTTATACTTTGATTACTATAGTCTGTTTTTTTCACTAACGGAAAATACCTGTGACCTTTTCCTTGTTTTTCATAATCAACAAATCCTTTACTCTCTAATATTCGCACTATTGTAGACACCGTGTTGTATGCAGGTTTTGGCTCTGGTAACTCTTGTATCATTTGTTTAACATTAGCATTTTCTAGTTGCCAAAGTATTTGCATTATCTCTTCTTCTGCTTTAGTAAGTTGCTTCATCTTATGTTGTTTCAAAATGTATTATTCTTTAAAAACTAAAAATTTAGTTGAATACAAATATAACTAAATATTTAGTTTGAACTAATTTTTTAGTTAAAAAATGTAACTTTCTTTATGTATCTTCGACATACAAATAAAAAAACAATGGATATCTTACTAACGTGTATTGGCTTTCTTTTTATGATTATTGGCATATTAGGAAGCTTTCTTCCTGTATTGCCAGGACCTCCTATGAGCTGGATTGGACTACTTTTATTATACCTTACAAATGCCGTTGACAACAACTGGTGGTTTTTAGGCATTACACTAGCTGTCGCTTTAATTGTTTTTGCTCTAGATTATGTGATACCTGCTATGGGAACCAAAAAATTTGGAGGTAGTAAAAAAGGAGTTTGGGGAACCACCATAGGGTTAATTATCGCTATATTCTTCCCTATTTTTGGTGTTTTCGGGATTATTATTTGGCCATTTATTGGTGCCTTTGTTGGGGAGCTTATCAATAAAGCCGACTCTAAAACTGCTGTAAAAGCTGCTTTTGGATCTTTTTTAGGTTTTTTAACCGGTACGTTTTTAAAGTTTATTGTCGCTTTAGTTTACTTTGGCTTTTTTATAATGACTGCTTGGGAACACAAAAGCGCCATATTTACGCTATAAAAAGAAGAAACCTCATGATTTTCAAATAAAACTGAAAACCACGAGGTTAGTGTAAATGCTATTATCAACAAATTTCTTTTGAGGGATTAATTAATTATCGTTGATGGTCAAATATAAAATATATGCTTCAATTTTATTTACGGTTTTTCCGTAGACTTATTACGGAAAAACCGTAAAATTGAGTGATATCAACATATTCAAGAGATAATAAAAATTGTAAAAACTGTAATTTTAACATTTTTTTCAGCTTGATTATATAAAACCATTATTTCGCGCTTCGGTTAAAAGATTTTCATCATTGCCATCTTCTACATTAAAAAGCGTTTTCAAGTGCTTTTTTCTCTTTTCTATAGCACTCATTGATAAATCTATATGCTCTTTTAAATTTTTTGTTTTTATACCTTGTGATAGTAGATAAAGTATTTTTCGGTTTATCTCATCAAGAACTATATCGTCTGAAATTGCTTTTCTTATAAAACTATTAACGCTACCACTATAAAATGGCGGATTATTCAATACAGCTTGAAATGCACTTGCCAGCTCACTTGATGTTAAATCACTTTTTATTAAAAAGCCTTCTGGAGCAATATTTTTAATGATATGATGTATTCGGTAAGGTTCATTAAACATAGTTAATATCACTATTTTGGCTTCAGGAAACAGTTTTCTTGCATATACAGCAAGGTCTTCTCCAGAGTTAAACTTACCATCTGAAGAAGCTGGTAAGCTGATATCCATAAAAAACACATTATAAGGCCTTTTTAAGGCTTCAGCCTGGTTCATATATTTTAAGGATTCGTCACAATTGCTTGCTACATCAATTATTAAATTTTGATGTTCTTTTTTTGTTGCTAATAATATGTTTTGGTATCCTTCTGTAATTAGAGGGTGATCATCAGTCATTAATATTCGAATGTTCTCTGACATTATTTATTCTGTTTTATTTTAGATTGGGGCTTTAATAATTATTTTAGATCCTAAATCTTTTTCTGATTTAACAATCAACTTTCCTTGAATTTCCTTAACCCTTGAATTCATGTTCTTTAAACCAATACCTTTTTTGGCTTTATCTACATCAAAACCAGAACCGTTATCCTTTATGGTTAAGCAAATTACATTATTTTTAAGTTTAAAACTAATTTTCACATCTGAAGCATTGGCGTGTTTATAGATGTTTTGAAGTGCTTCTTGAATGATTCTATATATGTGAATTTTTGTTTTATTTGAAACATCATCCCATTGAATATCATCTTTATTGCTTATTGCATACTTTAAACCATAGGCTTTTGTTTGTGTTTCAACCATAGTTTTTATGATATCTAAATATCCTGATCCTGATATGAAATCGGTGTTTAAATCATGGGACACTTTACGGATATCATGTTCTATATTTTTAAGCTCATTGATATAGGTGCTTCTTGATTGAATAGCTTCTGGTTGTGTGTTAAAATTTAAACTATCCAGGCTTAATCGTGTACCAAAAAGCCTACCTAGAATTCCATCGTGTAGTTCTTCAGAGATACGCCTTTTTTCAGCCGCTCTAGCTTCTTCTATTTTATCGTGTTGTGACAGCATAAGGTTGTATATCTCTTCATTTGTTTCTTGCTGTTCTTGAATAAATTTAAGTTCTTTATTTTTTGCTCGTTGAGATATAATGATATAAACAAGAATTATAGTAATAACAAGTGTTGAGGATAAAACCATAAGCCACATTCGCTCTCTTGTAATTTGTAAGTTTTCTTGTTCTATTTGATCTGTTTCAAATTCAATTCTTGCAAATTTGTTTCTAATGGCTCGCTCTTTTGTTTGTAAGCTGTCTCTTAACTTAACATAGTCATATAAATAATCTTTTGCTTTGCTTGGGTCTTCAATTTTTGATTTTAACATTAAAGACCGCAATATAACATCATTGGTTTTTGTTTCAACGCCTGTTTTATAGGCCTGATTTGCATATATTAACGCAGAGTCTTTATTATTTATATTGGTATAAAAATTAGCCGCATTTAGTGACACAGACATAATGCTAAATGGGTCTTGCACACTATCACTTACTTTATTGGCTTCTGTAAGCATTTGCTTTATTTCTTTGTTATTATACTTCCCTGATAAATGTTTTGAGTAGGCATAATCTCCTAAAATCAAGGCATAGTTATTAGGTTCTTGCTTTAGTAATTCTTTTTTTTCAAAAAGCTTATCATAGATATCTAAAACTTTATCATACTGTTTTAGCTCTTTATAAATTAATGCAATATTACTATTAGAGTATAATGTGTATAAGTAATTATCTGATATTCTGTCACTATAAGATAAAGCCTTTTTGTGGTATTCAATTGCTTTATCATAAAGCTCTAACTCATCAGAGGCAATAGCTATAAGATTATTTAACGCCCAAAGGTAATCTAGTGTGTTTTCATTTTGATCTAGCGTTTTAAAAAGCTTAATAGATTCTATAGCATTTTTTTCGCAGCCTATATAATCACGTTCATTAAACTGAATATCTGCCATGTTAAATAACGCCACAGCCTCATTCTGCACTTGATTTACACCTTTAAAAAACTTTGACGCTTTATAGTAGTAATAGTAGGAACTATCAATCTCTTTTCTAACCGAATGAACCCAACCCAAAACATTGCTCACGTTTGCAACTGCTAATGAATCGTTTAACGAGTTTGCTAGTTTTAAATTTTCATGGTTTAAATCATACAGCTCGTTAACATCACGCTTGTACAAGTACAGTGTAGATAATAATCGCTTGCTTGTTAAAAGTGTGGAATCATTTTTACTTCTATTTGAAAAAGCAATTGCTTTTTTGGCAAACAAAATACGCTCATCTAAATCTAAATTGGTGTCTTTTGCTAATGCTCTATAATGATAAATACTGTCATAAACCTGATTTTGAGAATAAAGTGCAGTTGCTAATGAAAATGACAGTATGAATAATATATTTTTTATCAATGTAGAATTATTGTATACCAACCAAATTTATAATATTTTATGAAAAGTGCATCTTTTGCTCAATATAAAATAAACCGAGAATATATACAACACGAAAACCCTTTATAAAAAAGGGTTTAAAAATTTATTTAAGGTTTTATTATTATCCTTGAGTAGGAACTGTCTGACCTTTTTTCACGTGTCTTTTAACTGCGAAGTTATAATCTACTTTTGTAGTTTTAGATGCTTTATCTTTTTCAGAGAAATCATCGTTGTTAGACTTAAGTCCAGTTAAAGTTACACCAAATACGATTGCTAGTAAAGTAATTTTTAGAGTTTTCATGCTATTAAAAAAGTTTAGTTATACAATAGTTATTAATTATTAAAAAAATAAAATATTCGTGACTTGTGGTTATGAAAAATTCAAAACCATGATTGAGGGAGGAATGGATTAACAACTTTATATAACATGCACATACGCACATTACATAACAATAAAAAACTATGAGGGAATCAAGACAAACTCGTGTCTTGCATTGTGGATTAATTAATAGTCTTAAAAAACAAATTGATTAATTAGGGATTTATTTTTTAAGGAGCGTAAAAGTATTATTTGCTATATTAAATATACTACAAAAATAGATTAAAAGCAAATTTCTTCGATTAAATGTTATTTTTGAGGTTTTTTCTTACAAAAAAACTGTTGTTTATTCAGCATAATAAAAAACGTATTTAAAAAAGGGCTTTAAAACAAAAAAGCATCCCTATTCTCAATAAAGAGAAAAGGAAAGCTTTCCATTGGTTTAACTACTTAAACCATTGACAGACTTTAACATCTGCCAAACAACACAACTAAATCTTATTGCCAAAAAAAGCTCCAACTTTGTGGAGCTTAAGCAATATTTGCGGTCTGGACGGGACTCGAACCCGCGACCTTCGCCGTGACAGGGCGACATTCTAACCAACTGAACTACCAGACCGTTGCTCTATTGCGGATGCAAATATAAGAGCCTTTTTCAATATCTCAAATATTTTTTAAACTTTTTTTTATTTTTTTTTACCTAAACAAACTTTTTTCGTTCTATCATATACGTTGTCAACACATTATCAAATCCTTTTCTTAAATCTGCTTCTACATATTTTATTTGATATTGCCCGCATTTTAAACGTAATGATTCAAAATATGCAGTTACAGCCTCTTTATATTGGTCTTTTATTGTATCAGCATAAACGTTAATATAATCTCCTGTTTCAACATCAATAAAACGTTTTGGTGTATTGTCAAATTCAAAATTCTGCTCTTTCTCGCTATCAAAAACATGAAAAAGCACAACTTCATGTTTATTGTGCTTTAAATGGCGTAAAGCTTCAAACAATTCTTTTTCTTTAGATGTTGTTTGAAACATGTCCGTAAAAAAGAAAATAAGAGACCTTCTATGAATTTTCTCTGCTATTTGATGTAAATACGTATAGGTTTCTGTAAGTTTGTTTACAGGCCTTGAAATTACCGTGTTACTTAATTGATGTAACAACATTTGATGATGACGCTCACTTCCTTTTTCAGGTGCGTAGTAATCATAAGCATCACTATAAATACTTAAACCTACAGCATCTCTTTGTCTCTTTAGCATATGCATTAATGATGCTGATGCCAAAGCAGAAAACGCAATTTTATTTAAACTATTTACAGAAAAATTAGAAATTTCAGGATAGTGCATTGAGCTACTATTATCAACAATTAAATGACAACGAAGGTTAGTCTCTTCATCAAAGCGTTTTGTAAAAAGCTTATCTGTTTTCGCATACAGTTTCCAGTCTATATGCTTGGTACTTTCTCCTTGGTTATAGATTTTATGCTCTGCAAACTCTGCTGAAAAGCCATGAAACGGACTTTTATGCATGCCCGCAATAAAACCCTCTACGACTTGTTTTGCTAGTAGCTCCAGATTTTTAAAAGCTCCTGTTTTATTAAGTTCTTGCTGTAAATTCATCAAGCTCTAAACTAAAAAAGGTTTGCCGTTAAAGCAAACCTTTTATCTTTTCTTTTAGAAAGTATTTTATAAAAGCGAGTCTATCGCTTCAGTATATGCACTTTTTTGTGCTACACCTACTTGACGTCCTACTACTTCACCGTTTTGGAATACTAAAACAGTTGGTATATTACGCACTCCGTATTTTGCAGCAAATTCTTGGTTAGCATCAACATCAACTTTACCTACAACAGCTTTACCTTCGTATTCGTTACTTATTTCATCAATGATTGGTCCAACCATTCTACATGGTCCACACCAAGCAGCCCAAAAATCAACCATTACTGGTTTATCACTTTTTAATACAGTTTCTTCAAACGTTGCATCTGTTATTTCTAATGCCATAATCTTTTATTTAAATGTGTTTTACTTCGATTTTATATGCAATATTAGTCAAAAAATTTACCAAAACTTACAGCATGACAATTTGTTTTGTTTATGTATGTATTAGTTTGAATTATTTACAGGTTTTTTGTGCGCATAAACTGGGTTTTATTCATGTATTTTCATTTTCTACGGAACTCGTGATTATAAATATTTCACTATTCGCTCTCTTTGAGGAGCTCAAAGATGCCGCTCAATCCTTTTGCGTAAATATAACTATCAATTCAACTTGTAATACAAATCGTGTTGTTCTAAATGATTAAGCAACTCTTGAGAAATCTTTACTTTTTGTTTTCGGCTATGCATATTTAGCTTTATCTTTTCTTCATTATCATAGACAACAAAATCCAACTGTTTTTCTCCAGCATGTTCTTGAATCAATTCTTTTAAAATAACTATTCGCTTTTCTTGCAAGTCATTTATATGAAGCTGAATAGACAGCTTTCTGGCATAAGTATCCATGACATCATGTAATAATTGAAAACTATTAAACTGTATTCTTGGTTCTCCTTTTATCCCTGTGTTTTTATTCACCCAACCTTCTCTTACAAAAAGTTTAATGTACACAAACGAATTCACAACAAAGAAATGCCTGAATTTCAAATACTCTTCACCAAAAATTCGAAACTCATAACTAGCATCATAATCCTCAACAGTAAATAATGCCCAACCTTTACCCTGTTTACTTACACGATGTTGCACATCTGTCACTACGCCTCCAAATGTTAACTCTCTATTTACATAGGTTTCTAAATCGTTTAGCAATGATAAGTTGGCATTACAAAACGTTTTCATTTCAACTTTAAAGTCGTCCAAAGGATGCCCTGAAATATAAATACCAACAACTTCTTTCTCTCTTGCCAATTTTTCCATGGTTCCCCATTCTTCACAAGGTGGCACTTGTGGTTCAGCTATTTGCACATCACTTGCTTCTCCAAACAAACTTACTTGTGCAGAGTTTTCATTTTCTTGATGCTTTGCACCATATTTTATGGCTTTTTCTAAAAAGGTTATTCCATCGCCATCATCATGAAAATATTGCGCACGATGCGTCGATTTAAAACAATCAAAACCACCAGCAAGCGCTAGGTTTTCAAAAGCTTTTTTATTAGCAGCACGCAAATCTATACGTTTAGCAAAATCAAAAATAGATTTATAATGACCATCTTCTTTTCTGTTTTCAACAATAGTCATTACAGCTCCATGACCAACCCCTTTTATGGCTCCCATACCAAAACGCACTGCGTTGTCTTGGTTTACTGAAAACTTATAATAACTTTCGTTAATATCTGGTCCAAGTACATTCAATTTCATTCGCTTACATTCTTCCATAAAAAAGGTAACCGATTTAATATCGTTCATGTTATTTGAAAGTACCGCAGCCATATATTCGGCAGGATAATGCGCTTTTAAATAAGCTGTTTGATAAGCAATCCACGCATAACATGTTGAGTGCGATTTATTGAAGGCATAACTTGCAAAGGCTTCCCAGTCTTTCCAAACTTTTTCAAGTACTTTGGCATCATGACCATTTGCACTAGCTTGTTCAATAAATTTCGGTTTCATTTTATCTAGTACCGCAATTTGCTTTTTACCCATGGCTTTACGAAGCATATCGGCTTCACCCTTGGTAAAATCTGCAAGTTTTTGCGACAACAACATTACCTGCTCTTGATAAACGGTAATACCATAGGTTTCTTTAAGGTATTCTTCCATAGCAGGTAAATCGTATTCAATCTCTTCATCACCATGCTTTCTACGAACGAAACTTGGGATATATTCCATTGGACCTGGACGATACAAAGCGTTCATCGCAATTAAATCTTCAAACACCGTTGGTTTTAAATCGCGAAGGTGTTTTTGCATTCCAGGAGATTCGTACTGAAAAACGCCAACCGTTTCACCACGTTGGAATAACGCATAGGTTTCTTCATCATCTAACGGAAAGCTTTCAGGATCTAGCTCAATACCATGTTTTGCTTTTACAATCTTGACTGTATCCTTAATTAGGGTTAAGGTTTTTAATCCCAAGAAATCCATTTTAAGAAGTCCTGCCGATTCTACAACCGAGTTATCAAACTGGGTAACATACAAATCGGAATCTTTTGCTACAGACACCGGAACGAATTTGGTAATATCATCTGGTGTAATAATCACACCACAAGCATGTATACCTGTATTTCTTACAGAACCTTCAAGCGCACGCGCAGTGTTTACGGTTTCTGCTTCCAAATCAGAGCCTTCAGAAATATTTAAAAGCTGATTAACTTTCTCTAATTCTTCCGATCTAAACTTACCTGCTAATGCTTTTTCATCTAAACCAAATATCTTATTTAGTTTAGACATGTTTGGGATTAATTTGGCAATTCTATCAGCATCAAATAGTGGCAAATCTAATACACGAGCTGTATCACGAATAGAAGATTTGGCAGCCATGGTTCCGTAGGTAATAATTTGCGCCACTTGATTAGCACCATATTTTTTAATTACGTAATCCATAACACGACTTCGGCCTTCGTCATCAAAATCAATATCAATATCAGGCATACTAATACGATCAGGATTTAAGAAACGCTCAAAAAGTAAGTCGTACTTCATAGGATCTATGTTGGTAATCCACAAACAGTAAGCGGCTACCGATCCAGCAGCCGAACCACGTCCTGGACCAACCGATACATCCATATTTCTAGCTTCGCGAATGAAATCTTCTACAATCAAGAAATATCCAGGATAACCTGTGTTTTCAATAACGCTTAACTCAAAGTCGAGACGCTCTGTAACTTCTTCAGATAGCGGGTCGCCATAACGCTTTTTAGCGCCTTCGTAAACCAGATGTCGTAAATAGGCATTTTCCCCACGTTTTCCACCATCAACTAAATCTTCTTCATGCTTAAATTCATCAGGAATATCAAACGCTGGTAACAGTACATCACGAGCTAACTGAAAAGCTTCAATTTTATCAAGAATATCTTGCGTATTAGAAATTGCATCAGGTAAATCCTTGAAGAGCGTCTTCATTTCATCAGAAGACTTAAAGTAATATTCTTGATTTGGTAAACCATAGCGATAACCACGTCCACGACCTATTGGTGTGGCTTGTTTTTCACCATCTTTTACACACAATAAAATATCATGCGCATTGGCATCTTCTTGATTTTGATAATAGGTATTGTTAGTTGCAACCAGCTTAACATCATGCTTTCTTGCTAACTTCACCAATGTATCATTTACACGATTTTCGTCTTCTTGATTATGACGCATAATCTCAACATACAAATCGTCTCCAAACTGTTCTTTCCACCAAATCAGGGCTTCTTCAGCTTGGTTTTCACCAATGTTCAACACCTTGCTTGGAACTTCCCCATACAAGTTTCCAGTTAAAACAATGATGTCTTCTTTGTATTGTTCAATAAGTTTTTTGTCAATACGAGGCACATAATAAAACCCATCTACAAAGGCATGCGAAGACAATTTTGCTAAATTATGATACCCATTTTTATTTTTTGCCAAAAGCACAATTTGGTAACCATTGTCTTTTCTGGACTTATCTGTATGATCTTCACAAACAAAAAACTCACAACCTACAATGGGTTTAATAAGTTTCTTATCAGTTGTTTCTCCTTTTTCTTCGGCAGCTTTTATAGCAGCCTCAATATTTTTATTTTGATTGTTTACCGCATTTATAAAATGAAAGGCACCCATCATATTCCCATGATCTGTTAGTGCAACCGCAGGCATATTGTGCGTTGCAGCAGCCGAAACTAAATCAGGAATACTCATTGTAGACTGCAATATTGAGAATTGCGAGTGATTATGAAGGTGTACAAAATCAACTTCTGCTAAATCGGAAATATTTTGTTTTA
Source organism: Corallibacter sp. (assembly GCF_048381695.1). NCBI lineage: Bacteria > Pseudomonadati > Bacteroidota > Flavobacteriia > Flavobacteriales > Flavobacteriaceae > Corallibacter > Corallibacter sp. The sequence goes on from NZ_JBLXHI010000002.1 coordinate 341,075, forward strand.
TTTCCTCGGTTGAAATGGTACTTGTTTGCTGTTTTTGAAGACGCTCACGAATTTTAGCACTTTCACGCTTTAGGTTGATGTGCTTTAATCCGATAAGTTGAATTTCCTGCGGATTAGCTTCAGAAAATTTCTGAAAATAATCAGGCTGAACGTCTAATTGCTCAATCGTGTATTCTTCACGACGAATTAATTCAAAAAAGCAACGTGTTGTTGCTTCAACATCGGCTGTTGCATTATGCGCTTCAGCAAAAGGTTTATTGAATAGAAATTCGTGCAACTCGGTTAAGGTTGGTAACTTAAATTTTCCACCACGACCACCAGGAATTTGGCAAAGTTGCGCTGTATGCTCGGTACAGGTGTCAAGCACTGGTAATTCTTGCAATTTATTTGCAACATCGCCTCTATAAAATTCGGCTCCCATAATATTGACATCAAAGCCAACATTTTGACCAACTATAAACGTGGTTTTGTTTAATGCTTCATTAAATTTCTCAAGAACTTCAGATAAAGAGACACCTTGTTCCTCTGCTAATTCGGTAGAAATACCGTGAATTTTCTCGGCATCATAAGGAATATTAAATCCTTCAGGCTTTATTAAATAATCTTGATGCTCAATACAATTACCAAGCGCATCATGCAACTGCCAAGCAATTTGAATAGCTCTTGGCCAGTTATCGGTATCGCTAATAGGGGCATCCCAACGCTTTGGTAATCCGGTTGTTTCGGTATCAAAAATTAAGTACATAAAATGGTTTTATCTTGAAAAATAAGAAGGTTAAAATTAAGAATAATTATTAGTTTTTTGACCGAAAGTTATAAACAGTTGTAAACAAAAAACGCAACCTGATAGGTTGCGTTTATTTTTTTTAGTTTAATAATTTAGGATACGAGCTCTTCTTGAACTTTTTCTGTATTAATTGCCGATTGTATGGCATTTTTATGCTTAACTAAAATCGCATCAATACTTGGCGGAAGCGTTCTATCTTTCAAAACATCTTTATATTCATCTAGACTTGTTTTTTCTCCACGAATTGCTTCCTCTAGAATAGCTTCTTCGTCATTTGTTGTAAATGTAGATTTTAAATTCATCCAACCTCTATGAGCTGTACCTTTTAAACTACCTGATTCTTCTGGTACTTCGCCATATTGCAAAATTTCTGTTCGTAGTTCTTTAGCAAACTGACTACGCTCTGATGCTCTTCGTTTGAAAAACATTTTAAGGTTTGGATTTTCTACATTGTTCATAGCGTTAGTATAACCCTTTTCAGCGTCATAATTTTTCACTAATAAGTTGTTTAATTTGTTTGAAATTTCTTCTGAATACTTCATTTTCTTTGACATTTAAATTTCAATAAATTCTTTATAGATGCGTATTGTTTCACATCTGCTATTTTTAGTATACAAGAAATATGAAGTCATGTCAAGTTTTAGACTTATAATCTCTAAAACTTTAAGAATCCTTAACAAAAAACGCAGCCTTTTAAGCTGCGTTTGTTAATGTTTTTAAGATTTTTTCTATAGTGAATCTAAATAATCTGGAGTTCCGTTTGCGTTAGAATCTTCAGCATCATCTGGATTACCGTCACCATTTGGATCTGGGTTTTCACTTATAGTTAATATAGTATCATTATCATCATCATTATCTAAATAATTTGGAATACCGTCTGCATCAGTATCATCATTTAAAAAGTCTCCGTCAATGTCTAAATCTTCGTATTGCGTTAAAATACTATCTCCATCATCGTCAGTATCTAAATAGTCTGGAGTTCCATCTGCATCTGTATCGTCATTTGTTGGATCTCCGTCTCCATCAATGTCTTCATTTATTGATAAAATTCCATCATTATCATCATCACCACAATACAGACTATCAATAAGATCTTGAATCATTCCTGTAGAATCAACACACGCATTTTGTTGTTGTATTAACGCATTTACATAGGCTGTACATAATTCAGGGTAATCATTATGATAAGTTCCTACAGCTTCATAATTTGTTCTAGCAACCTCAACAGCAGCAACTGCATCATCACAAGCAAAAACTTCGGCTGCAGAGAATGGTAAAGGAATATCAAAAAATACGCCTTCACTCATGTTTACCGTATGTCTTCCTGAAGCAGAATATGCGTTAAACCTGAACTCTCCAGAAATAGTGTTTGATAAAACATTATATCTAGTTACCGTGATTAACCCATCAGCTGGATAAACATGATTATCACCATCTGGGACATTTTTAGTAGAGTATTCTATATCTTGAATATCAACAAAAACAGCTTCGCTTGGTTGACTTTCTCCTAACTCGTAGTTCCCTATGGCTGGCGAAGGGATTACCAGTTTTACAGTTTCGTAATTATCACCTCCTGAAATTTCAATATCACCATCATCATTTAGGTTTGCTTCATAGTAAACAGCTTTCCATAAATTTCCATCTTTCTTTCCTTGTAAAGCAGGCGTATTAAACTCTATTTCGTCACCACAACCAACTATAGTAAGCAAAGCAACAATAAAAACACATAGTTTTTTCATAGTATAATTTTGAATTATTTTTAGTGATTTAAAGGACTCAAAAATAGAATAAAAAAAATAAACATATTCATTTTATATAATTAATTGGAAATTAAAAAAATATAGTATCTTTGCACCCTCATTAATAACAGAGGTCGAGAACCTCACTAATTAATTATTTATGCCAGTAAAAATTAGATTACAAAGACACGGTAAAAAAGGAAAACCTTACTACTGGATTGTTGCAGCTGATGCACGATCAAAAAGAGATGGTAAATACCTAGAGAAATTAGGTGCTTACAACCCTAACACAAATCCTGCTACTATTGAATTAGATGTAGACGGAGCTGTAACATGGCTACAGAATGGTGCACAACCAACTGATACTGCCAGAGCTATTTTATCTTACAAAGGCGCTTTACTTAAAAATCACCTTGCTGGTGGTGTAAGAAAAGGAGCTTTAACTGAAGAGCAAGCTGAAGCTAAATTCAACGCTTGGTTAGAAGAAAAAACTGGTAAGATTGATGCTAAAAAAGACGGATTATCTAAAGCTGAAGCAGATGCTAAAGCTAAAGCTCTTGAAGCTGAAAAAGCTGTAAACGAAGCTAGAATTGCTGCAAACGCACCAGTTGTAGAAGAAACAGCTACTGAAGATGCTCCTGAAACTGAAGCTGAAGCTTCAAACGAAGAAGAGTAAAAAAATATTTTTTATACTTTTGAACCCAGACATTTTTGTCTGGGTTTTTTTTTATGAGTTAGATTAAAAAAACTACTCATAACCATGTTTACTTTCACTAAAAAATTATGCAAAAAAAAGACTGCTTCTATTTAGGTAAAATTGTAAAAAAATATAGTTTCAAAGGTGAACTCCTAATTAAGCTAGATACTGACGAGCCTGACTTATACGAAAACCTTGATGCTTTATTTATTGACTTACGAAACAATTTAGTTCCTTTCTTTTTAGAATGCTCTCAATTACATAAGTCTGATTTACTTCGTGTAAAATTTGAAGACGTAGATACTGAAGCAGATGCAGATACTCTTGTAAAAAGCGATATATATCTACCTTTAGAATTTTTACCAAAACTTGAAGGCAATAAATTTTACTTTCATGAAATTATAGGGTTTACCGTTACAGATATAAATTATGGTGTTGTTGGTACTATTAAAGCTATAAATGATTCTACTGCGCAAGCACTTTTTGAAATAGATCGTGATGGTGTAGAAATACTAATACCTATGAATGATGAGTTTATAAATAATGTAGATCGCGCCAATAAAACTATTATTGTTGAAACTCCCGAAGGCTTGATAGATTTATATCTAGATGAAAATTAACACACAATGAACAAGCCTTTTCATTTTAAACAATTCACAGTCCATCAAGACCGCTGCGCTATGAAAATTGGTACAGATGGCGTATTACTAGGCGCTTGGTCAAGCCTAGAACACCAACCTTTTTCTATACTAGACATTGGAGCAGGAACCGGCATTCTTTCTTTAATGCTAGCGCAACGCAGTCAAGCAGAAATAATAGATGCTATTGAGATTGACGATGAAGCTTATGAACAATGCGTTGACAATTTTGAACAATCACCATGGGGAGACAGATTGTTTTGTTATCATGCATCACTTGATGAATTTACTGAAGAAATTGAAGACACTTATGATTTGATAATCTCAAACCCTCCTTTTTATTCAGAAAACTATAAAACAGACAACCAACAAAGAGATTTAGCAAGGTTTCAAGACGCCATGCCGTTTGACCATTTGTTAAACAGCGCCTCAAAGTTACTTTCAGAAAACGGTGTTTTTTCGGTAGTCATCCCTCATCAAGAAGAAAAACATTTTATAGAACTCGCTTCAAAAGTTGCTTTATACCCAAACAACATACTGCATGTAAAAGGGACTCCAGATTCAGAAATTAAACGCAGTCTCATAGATTTTTCTTTCAAAAAAAGCACCATAAACACTTCAGAGTTAATTATAGAAACGTCTCGACATAATTATACTGAAGCTTATAAAAAACTTACCAAAGATTTCTACTTAAAAATGTAGTTTAAAATTGTACACTGAAAACGTTTTCGTTATTTTTGAGGAGCAATTAAAACTAAAAAACTGATGAAGCCAGATTTATTTGAAGCTCCAGACTATTACAATCTAGACGAATTACTTTCAGACGAACATAAACTAGTACGTGATGCTGCCCGAGAATGGGTAAAACGTGATGTATCACCAATTATTGAAGACTATGCTCAAAAAGCCGAATTTCCAGAACAAATCATTAATGGTTTAGCTGAAATTGGTGCTTTCGGACCTTATATTCCAGAAGAATATGGTGGCGCAGGATTAGATCAAATTTCTTACGGATTAATCATGCAAGAAATTGAGCGTGGAGATTCTGGTGTACGAAGCACTGCTTCTGTACAATCATCGTTAGTTATGTATCCTATTTGGAAATATGGTAACGAAGAACAACGACAAAAATATTTACCAAAGTTAGCTTCTGGTGAATGGATGGGCTGTTTTGGATTAACCGAGCCTGACCACGGATCAAATCCTGGTGGCATGGTTACTAATTTTAAAGATATGGGCGACCATTATCTTTTAAATGGTGCTAAAATGTGGATAAGTAATGCTCCATTTGCTCAAGTAGCTGTTGTTTGGGCTAAAAATGAAGAAGGACGAATTCACGGTCTTATTGTAGAGCGTGGCATGGAAGGTTTTTCTACTCCTGAAACACACAACAAATGGTCATTACGTGCTTCTGCAACAGGTGAACTTATCTTTGACAACGTGAAAGTACCTAAAGAGAATTTATTACCTAACAAATCAGGACTAGGCGCTCCACTTGGATGCTTAGACTCTGCACGTTATGGTATTGCTTGGGGAGCTATTGGTGCCGCTATGGATTGTTATGACACAGCTTTAAGATACAGCAAAGAGCGTACGCAATTTGGTAAACCTATAGGACAATTTCAATTACAGCAAAAGAAATTAGCAGAAATGATTACCGAAATCACCAAAGCGCAACTTTTAACATGGCGTTTAGGTGTATTACGTAACGAAGGTAAAGCTACATCTGCTCAAATTTCTATGGCAAAACGTAACAATGTCGATATGGCTATTAATATTGCTAGAGAAGCTAGACAAATGCTAGGTGGCATGGGAATTACCGGAGAATACAGCATTATGCGTCATTCTATGAATTTAGAAAGTGTAATTACTTATGAAGGAACTCATGACATTCACTTATTAATTACAGGGTTAGATATTACTGGTTTAAATGCCTTTAAATAATATACCTTGACAAATAAAAAACTTACAAAAGCGAATCTAATTTAGGTTCGCTTTTTTTATTTACATTTACTTTATGTTTTCATCTAAAAAACGACTTGACAAAGCATATAAAGAAGCCAAAGTTATAGACTTTGACAATGCTAGTAAGTTTATTTTTTTTAGTGACTGTCATCGAGGCGACAATAGTTTTGCCGATGATTTTGCTAACAATAGAAACATTTACTTTCACGCTTTAAAGCATTACTATGCTGAAGGCTTCAGCTATTGCGAGCTTGGTGATGGCGACGAACTTTGGGAAAACCTTTCTTTTACACCTATTCTTGAAGCACATAAAAACGTATACAATCTTATGAAGCTGTTTTATCAACAAGACAGACTACATATGATTTGGGGCAATCATGATATGGTTTACAGAAACCCTAATTATGTAAAAAGAAACCTTTTTACATACTTTGATGCAAAAACAGGAAAAGAAGAATCTTTATTTCCTAACATTCAATACCATGAAGGCATTGTATTAAAACATTGTGAAACCGAACAACAATTGTTTTTAACTCACGGACACCAAGCAGATTGGTGGAATTATACATTCTGGAAGTGGAGCCGCTTTTTAGTTAGAGTTCTTTGGAAACCACTAAATGTAATGGGCATTGCAGACCCTACAAGTCCAGCAAAAAACTACAAAGAACTTATTAAGGTTGAAAAACGAACTAAAAAATGGATTATTGATAACAACAATTTAATCACTATTACCGGTCATACGCATAGACCAAGATTTCCTGAACCTGGTGATATTGCTTTTTTTAATGATGGTAGTTGTGTACATCCAAGAAGCATCACAGGGCTTGAAATTGAAAACGGTGAAATATCCTTGATAAAATGGCAAGTTGCCACAAAAGAAGATGGCACACTTCAAATTGTACGTGTTCTGCTAGAAGGCCCTAAAAAGTTAATTGATTATAAAACGGAATAAAAAAACATTAACTTTCTGGAGCTAGTTCTATTTTAAGTCCGTTCATTTCTGGAGCAATTTGAATTTGACAACCTAAACGACTGTTGTCTTTCACATCAAAAGCTTCACTTAACATAGCTTCTTCATCATCTTGCATTTCTGGCAATTCATGATCTGAAAGCACATAGCATTGGCATGAAGCGCACATAGCCATACCGCCACAAATACCTATAGTTCCCTCTGGAGCTAATTCGTAACTACGAACAACCTCCATAAGATTCATTGCCATATCTGTAGGTGCATCTATTTCATGAGAAACACCATCGCGGTCTATAATGGTTATTTTAATATCTTGATCTTCCATTAATCTATAGCTTTTACAACGGCTTTTGGTGCTTCTTTACGCGTACCATCAAAACCATCTACACCAGCTACGGTTGTATATTTAAGAACGTAGCGTTTTCCTGGATTTATAATTTGATAGGCTGCTTGGCACATTAATGTTGCTTCATGAAAACCACAAAGTATTAGCTTTAATTTACCTGGATATGTATTACCATCTCCAATAGCAAATATGCCTGGAATATTTGTTTGATAGTCTAGAGCGTTATTTACCTTGATGGCATTTTTTTCAATTTCTAAACCCCAGTTAGCTATAGGACCTAATTTTGGTGATAAACCAAAAAGAGGTACAAAGTGATCACATTCTATTTCAAATTCTTTTTCAATATGCTGTGCTTGTTTTACAACAACCGCATTAACTTTTTTATCACCAACAATACCGATAACTTCGGCAGGCGTAATTAAGTTAATTTTTCCTTGATTTTTTAATTCTTGAACCTTTTCTACAGAATCTAAATGTCCTCTAAACTCATTGCGTCTGTGAATTAAAGTTACTTCAGAAGCAACATCACTTAAAAATATACTCCAGTCTAAAGCAGAATCGCCACCACCAGCGATAACTACTTTTTTATCTCTGTATAGTTCTGGTTCTTTAATCATATACTCAACACCTTTATCTTCAAAATCAGCAATGTTATGAATTACAGGTTTTCTAGGTTCAAAACTCCCTAAACCACTAGCTATAGCTACAACAGGCGCCTGGTGTTTAGTTCCCTTGTTAGTGGTTACTATAAAGCTACCATCTTCTTGTTTCTCTATAGTATCAGCACGCTCTCCTAACGTAAAACCTGGCTCAAACTGTTTACACTGCTCGAGTAATTTTTCGGTTAAATCACCAGCTAATATTTCTGGGTATGCAGGAATATCATAAATAGGTTTTTTAGGATAAAGTTCTGAACATTGCCCTCCTGGTTGTGGTAAGGCATCTATAAGGTGACATTTTAGTTTTAATAAGCCAGCTTCAAATACAGTAAATAATCCTGTAGGACCAGCACCTATAATAAGTATATCGGTTTTAATCATGAATAGATTTTTTCAGGAAACAAAAATAATGTTGAGTGTTTTTAGTAAATATGATTTATATCACTTTTTAAGCAACAACATTAATAACTTGCTCTATTTGCGGTACATATTTTTTGATAGTCATCTCAACTCCAGATTTTAGAGTCATTTGATTAACACTACAGTTTGTACAAGCACCTTCTAACTGCACTTTTACTAGTTTATCATCTTCTATAGATAATAATGAAATGTTACCGCCATCGCTTTGTAAAAAGGGGCGAATTTCTTCAAGTGCTTTTTCTACATTTATTCTTATTTGCTCACTAGTCATACGATTATTTTTTAACTGCTGAACAACCAGCCATTGTTGTTATTTTAATTGCTTCAGTTGGTGGTAAAGCATCATTACGTCTCACAACTTCCTGAACTACATTTTGAGTAATTTTCTCAAAAGATTTCTCTAGTGGTGTTGCTGTTTGTAAAGCTGCTGGACGACCAACATCTCCTGCTTCTCTAATGCTTTGTACTAAAGGAATTTCTCCTAAAAACGGAACTTCTAAATCTTCTGAAAGGTTTTTTGCGCCTTCTTTACCAAAGATATAATATTTATTTTCTGGCAATTCTTCTGGTGTAAAATATGCCATATTTTCTATAATACCTAAAACTGGTACATTGATACTTTCTTGTTGAAACATAGCAACACCTTTTTTAGCATCGGCAAGTGCGACATTTTGGGGCGTACTCACTACAACAGCCCCAGTAATTGGTAATGCTTGCATAATGCTTAAGTGAATATCTCCCGTTCCTGGAGGTAAGTCTAATAATAAAAAGTCTAATTCACCCCAATCAGCATCAAAAATCATTTGGTTTAAAGCTTTTGAAGCCATTGGTCCACGCCAAATAACTGCTTGGTCTGGTTTGGTAAAAAATCCTATTGATAAAATTTTAACACCATAACTTTCTATAGGCTTCATTTTAGATTTTCCGCCTACATTTACAGATAATGGACGTTCGTTTTCAACATCATACATTATAGGAATTGAAGGTCCATAAATATCAGCATCTAAAACACCAACTTTAAATCCCATTTTGGATAATGTTGCTGCTAAATTTGCTGTTACTGTAGATTTACCAACACCACCTTTACCAGATGCAACCGCAACTATATTTTGGATACCAGGTATAGGGTTTCCTTTAATTTCGTTTTTAGGTTTTGCTGGAGCTTCAACTTTTATATTGACTTTTATTTTTGCTTTTTCATACACTTTATCGTGTATGACTTTCATAATTTCTACTTCGGTTTTCTTTTTGGCTTGTAGACTTGGGTTATTTATAGTAATATCAACTATAACTTCGTCACCAAAAGTAACCACATTTGTTACCGCACCACTTTCTACCATATTTTGTCCTTCACCAGGCGCAGAAATGGTTTCAAGGGCTTTAAGTATATCTTGTTTAACTAACTTCACTTTCAATAATTTAGATTTATTCTAAAATGCAAATATAACTAATAAAGCTTGAAGAGTGAAGCCTCTTGAAGTAAGTTTTTTTATAGTAGTATTGTTTAGCTCTATGGCTTGAATTAAAGCTCTTTTGAAGGCTCCCAAAACACAGTATTAAAATCCTGAATTTGGTTATCTTTTACTTTAACACCTTCGCTTTCTAGTAACTGCTGCATAAGGTTTGTTCCTTCAAAATGATGTTTTCCTGTGAGCAAACCTTTTCTGTTTACAACACGATGAGCAGGCACATCTTTGCCTACAGATCCGTTCATGGCATAACCTACCATTCTAGCACTTTTTGCGGCTCCTAAATATTTTGCTATTGCCCCATAACTGGTTACACGACCGTAAGGAATTTGTTTAGCTACTTGATAAACCTTTTCAAAAAAATTAAGAGTCTCTGGTTTCATTACATTTCTTTAATGATATTGATTAATGTAATAAGCGCCACGATTCCTGTTATAGTTCCTATTAGGTAATTCATGTTTTTTTGAGAGGTCATCTTTTTTCCTTTTATCTTTTCAAAAAAGAAAATATAGATATAGAATATTGCAAAAGAACCCATTCCGGCACCAGTAACGTAAGCAGCAACACTTGTTTTATCAAAATGCAGCCAACCAAAAGACGCTAATGTAATAGCCATATAGGCTTGAAAAGGAATAGGAAACACATTAATACTAGACAGAAACATTCCTTGAAAAAAACGGCTTGTTTTACTTTTTGCATCAATATCTTCATCTGGTTTGTCTTTACTTTTTGCTATAAGTAAAAAGTAAATGGTTACTAGTACAAAAATGACAAATGCAACGCGTTGTAAAATATCAATAACGTCAGGATGCTTGTGTAAATACCTAGCAAAAACTGTTGCTATAAGTGTTTGACAGAATACAATAATACAGGCTCCTATTGAAAAAACAATACCTCTAACATGACCTTCTTTTAAGCTGATTTTTGCAGCAGTTATATTTAACAATCCTGGTGGAAGCACTGCAAAAAAAGCACATATAAACCCTAAAAAAAATACGATTGTTAAATTCAAAAGTCCTTGATTTTAAATCTAATATACGTAATTGGTTTGTTTTTTTCTAAATATTGACTTTCATAAAATGTTTGAATGCCTGTTACTTCTTCAGGGCTTCCTTCTTGTCTGTATACATCATGATTTGCATATAACACTTCGTGACCTTCGCCATGTAACAACCCTAAAGTGTATCCGTGCATAAACTCACTATCTGTTTTTAAATTTACTACACCATCTGGTTTTAATATGGTTTTGTAACGCTTTAAAAACGCAGTATTAGTCATTCTATGCTTGGTTCGTTTGTATTTTATTTGCGGATCTGGGAAGGTAATCCATATTTCATCAATCTCATTTTTTGCAAAAGCGTATTCTACTAACTCTATTTGAGTTCTTAAAAATGCTGCATTTGGTAAGTTTTCTTCTATCGCTGTTTTAGCGCCTCTCCAAAAACGCGCACCTTTTATATCAATTCCTATAAAGTTTTTATTAGGATATCTTTTTGCAAGCCCAACTGTATATTCTCCTTTACCACAGCCAAGCTCTAAAATTAATGGGTTATCGTTTTTAAAAAATGTTTTATTCCATTGTCCTTTCATCTTGTATTCGCCATCTACAAGATCTGGTCTTGACGGTTGAAATACGTTTGCAAAGGTTTCGTTTTCTCTAAATCTTCTTAATTTATTCTTACTTCCCACGGATTGATTTAATGTTTAATATAAGATTCGGTAAAATTACGGAAATATATGAGAGTTTATATATGCTTATCTTTGTTTTTAAATCTTATTGAAACCCTTATAATTGATATGTGCTTTAAATAAAAAACAGCACACATCATTAAACTTTATAATACCTGAATATTTAAATTGATGAAAAGGCGAATTTTAGTAGCTCCTTTAAACTGGGGTTTAGGGCACGCAACGCGTTGTATTCCTATAATACACGCCTTGATTACAAACAACTTTGAGCCTATAATTGCTAGTGATGGTGCTGCACTTAATTTATTAAAAAAGGAATTTCCTGATTTACAACATATAAAGCTACCGTCTTACAACATTACGTATTCTAAAAAAGGTGCTTATTTTAAATTAAAGCTACTTAAAGATTCTCCTAAAATGCTAACCACATTAAAGGCTGAAAAAAAGGCTATAAAAAAAATTATTGAAGATTATGATATCTCTGGTATTATTTCTGACAACCGCTTTGGAGTTTCTAGCAAGCATATACCTTCTGTTTTTATAACTCATCAATTACAGGTTTTAAGTGGCAACACAACTTGGTTTAGCTCTAAAATGCATCAAAAAATCATAAAAAAGTTTGATGAATGCTGGGTTCCTGATAATGTAGGAGAACCTAATTTAAGCGGAAAACTAGGACATATCGATATTCCTAAACTCAAGGTTAAACATATAGGCCCATTAAGTAGGCTACAAAAAACACAAAACAGTAAAACGACTTACAGTGCTATGGTATTATTATCTGGTCCTGAACCGCAACGAACATTACTAGAAGAAAAACTACTTGAATCTTTTAAAACTTATAAAGGCTCTGTTTTATTTGTAAGAGGTGTTATTGAAGGTGAACCTCAATCAAAAACACAAGATCACATTACTGTATACAATTATATGACGAGCCAAATGCTTGAAGAGGCTATTAATTCAAGTGCTTTTATTATATCACGATCAGGATACACAACGGTAATGGACTTGGCTCAATTAGGTAAAAAAGCTTTTTTTATACCTACTCCGGGACAATTTGAACAAGAATATTTAGCTGAAAGACTAACTAAAACAGGCTTGGTTCCTAGCTGCAAACAATCTGAATTTAGTATTGACAAATTAAAAGAAATAGATAATTACAAAGGGTTATCTGGCTTTGATTATGAGATAAATTACAAAAAGCTATTCAACCTTTTCAAGACTGAATGAGAACTCACTTCCTACACCTAATTCACTTTCTATATAAATACGCTCATCGTGCGCTTCAATAATATGCTTAACGATAGATAAGCCTAAACCGGAACCTCCTTCTTTTCTTGAGCCACTTTTATCGACCCTGAAGAATCTTTCAAAAATTCTTGATAAATGCTCTTGAGCAATACCTTCTCCATTGTCTGTTACTCTAACTATAACTTTGTTCTTTATTAAGTTTTCTATACTTACTTCTGTAGTTCCTTTTTCTCTACCATATTTGATTGAGTTCACTATCAGATTGGTAAGTACTTGTTGTATACGTTCTTTATCTGCATGAACTATAATAGGATTAGGATAATCCATATCAAAAGTTAGTGTAATCTTTTTCTTGGCAGCTTTCATTTCAAGTAATTCAAAAACACCAGTAACCAGCTCGACAATATCAAAAGATTCTATGTTTAAACTTAAATCACCAACTTCTAACTTGGTAATCATATCTAAATCTTTTACAATGTAAATGAGGCGTTCTACACCTTTATTTGCTCTATTAAGGTATTTGGTTCTTATTTTTTTATCCTCAATAGCTCCATCAATTAAGGTTAACAAATACCCTTGCACGGTAAACAATGGCGTTTTAAGTTCATGAGAAACATTTCCAATAAACTCTTTACGGTATTCCTCTCGTACCTTAAGCGTTTCAATTTCTAGCTTTTTATCTTTTGCATACCTATCAATTTCTCTTGTAAGTCTAGCCATATCTGTAGTAATAGGCTGTTTTGTAAGTGAGGTAGACTCAAGCAATGTAAGATCGTCGTATATTTTTTTTACACGTCTGTATATAAAACGCTCTACACGATATTGTATTATTAAAAAGCATACTATGTACGATATAGCTGCAAATGCTAGTAGAAGAAGATAACTCAATGAATCTTCTATGTATAAAAAAACACTCAAAAGGAGTGTTTGTATGATTGTGATAAAAAGCGAAGTCCTTATCGCAAACTTATATGTTTTTTTTAATTTTTGCATTAGTCTACAAACTTATAGCCTACACCTTTTACAGTTTTAAAAGATTTATCTCCAATTTTTTCTCGTAGTTTTCTAATGTGTACATCTATAGTTCTTCCTCCTACAACTACTTCGTTACCCCAAACTTTGTCTAAAATCTCTTCTCTTTTAAAAACTTTTCCTGGTTTAGATGCTAGCAAAGATAATAATTCAAACTCTTTTCTAGGCAATACAATTTCTTTGTCTTTAAGGGTAATTTTATATTCGTCTCTATCTATTACTAAATGCCCTATCTTTACTTTAGATTCAGCTACTTCTTCATCTTTAAGACGTCTTAATAGTGCTTTTACTTTACTAACCAAAACTTTAGGCTTAATAGGCTTTGTGATATAATCATCTGCACCAGCATCAAAACCTGCTACTTGGGAATAGTCTTCACCACGCGCTGTTAAAAAAGTAATAATGGTGTCTTTTAAATCTGGAATTTTACGTATTTGCTCACAAGCTTCAATACCGTCCATTTCAGGCATCATTACATCAAGAATGATAAGTTGTGGTTTTTCTTTTTTTGCTTTTTTTACAGCTTCAACACCGTTTTCAGCCGTTGATACTTGATAACCTTCAGCAGATAGATTATAACCTACTATTTCTAAAATATCTGGCTCGTCATCTACTAAAAGTATTTTTATATCCTTTTTTTTCATGTGTCTTTGTATTTTATTTCAATAATCACATGTAACATCTAAAAAAAACAAAAGCGCTTATAACAAGTAGATGTTGCATTTATATGTTATTTTAGTGAGTAAAGATAAAATTAATAAAGATGTCTTATTACAAATATAAGATTAATAACAATAACGTAACGTATAACTTACACTGACATAAAATTACCTTTACCTTCTATTGGGTTTAACTTTTTTTTGGTATAAATTTTGAATACATATTAGTATCTTTAATTTATATCTTTATTATATGGCACATAAAATTACACTTTATCTATGTTTTATATTTAGCATGCTGATTGCTGAAAGTGCTTTTAGCCAATCTTTGTATGAAAACAATACTCCTGTTGAAAACATTGAAGGCTTATCTATATACCCAAATCCTGTAAGTAATGGCAAAGTATATATTATAACAAAAGGAAATTTCAACAAGGAAATAGAGATTTATAATGTTTTAGGAAAACGTATTTTAAAAAAAACTCTTACTTCTAAAGAGTTAAATGTAGCTCAATTAAAAGAAGGCGTATATATTCTTAAAGTTACAGAAAAGAACGTAACAGCCACCAGAAAGCTTATTATAAAGTAACACTAACATTATCTTATTGTAAAAAAGCGACTTAAACACTTCACGCATTGGTATAAATGCTAAAATCTCTGTATATTTGTTATTCAAATTTTTATATAAGATATTATGAAGAAACTTTACTTTTTATTATTTGCTTTAACAGCTTGTTTTACTTTCGGCCAAAACATAGCTGTAAATGGTGGTTTTGAAACATGGAGCACAGGTGTTTTAGGAACTTGGTCTTCAGAGTCTGGAACTACAATAACACAAGAGACTACTACTGTAGCCGAAGGTTCTTTTGCTGCTAATTTTGAAGTTACAACAGCTAGTCAAGGAGATACAGATTTTAGACAATCTATTAGTGTTGTTGCTGGTGTAGTATATAATGTTTCTGTACAAATTTACCAATTAGACAATGGTAGTAGAGCAAGACTTTATGCTGGAGATTACCGAAATTATTCTGATGAATCATTGTTAAATCAATGGCAAACTGTTTCTTATGAATATACAGCTGATGCTACTGGCGATGTTGAATTCGGCCTTAGATTTTATGACATTTCTGCTAACTTCACAGGATCTTCAGTAATGATTGTTGATGATTTTAGAGTTGAAGCTCAAACAACTCCATCTATAGCTGTTTTATCTCCTGCAGATAACTCAACAGTTGTTAGTGGTGATGTTGATATTGAATTAAGCATACAAAACTTTATTGTTGCTAACGGTACTGGAGATGGTCATATTCACTATACTGTTGATGGTGGTGGAATTGTAATGAAATATGATACAGACCCAATCAGTTTAACAGGTTTAGCTGATGGTGAACACACAGTAGATTTAGAGTTAGTTAATAACTCTCACGCTTCTTTTGACCCTGCGATTACAACCTCTGTAACATTTACAGTTTCTTCTGTAACTCAAGTTGCTGATTTAGCTGCCTTACGCGCTGATGTTGCAACAAATGGCACTGGTGGTTTCTACGAAATAATGAGTACACCAACTATTACATATACAAGAACAAATAGAAATCAAAAATATGCTCAAGACACGAGTGGCACTGGGATTTTAATTGATGATTCAGCAGGAACAATCACTACAACTTTCGCTATTGGTGATGGAATTAGTGGTTTAGTTGGTCAAACATCTGAATTTAATGGTGTGCTACAATTTGTGCCTTCTGCAGATGCTTCTGTAGCTGTTGGTGCAACAGTTACTCCTGAAGTTGTAACTATCGCTACATTATTGACTAACTGGGAAGATTACGAATCTAAATTAATCCAAATTAATCAAGCAACATTTTTTGACGCTGGTAGCACGTTTGCTGCTAGTGCTGACTATGATTTAATGGACACTTCTTCTAGAGGTGGTGTTTCTATTATAAACTTTAGAACAAATTTTGCTGAAGCAGATTACATAGGTGAAACTATTCCTTCTGGAGCAAATGACATTGTAGTATTTGTTGGAGAGTTTGGAGGTTCTCCTCAAGTTACTGCCCGTTCTTTAACAGACTTAACTTTATCTAGAGTTAATTTCAATGCTAATAATGAATTTAATATTTACCCTAACCCTGTAACAAATGGAACTGTAAATATTTCAAGCAGTTCTAACGAAGCAATAAAAGTTGCTGTATATGATATTCTAGGAAAACAAGTATTAAATAACACATTAACTAATAACACATTAAATGTTTCATCTTTAAATTCTGGTGTTTACATTTTAAGGCTATCTCAAAACAACAATACAGTTAGCAAAAAACTTGTTATCAAGTAATTACTAACTTTACATTATCAAATCATTAAAAGCCAACTATTGAGTTGGCTTTTTTTGTTTATGGCACTACTTTTACCCCCAAATAAATCACAAATTTTAATCATGAAAAACATTTACTTTTTAATTTTTACTTTGTTGACATCAATAATGTCATTTGGACAAGGTTTAGAAGATTTCACAAACTCTAACGCCACCAGCAACTATGGAACAAACTCTTTTGTTGGCAATAATGGTATTACTTGGTCTTATGTGGCATCAAGAGATGGAAATTCTGACGATAATGGTTCAGGAATAACACTACCTGCATTAATGTTAAGACGCTCATCAAACAATAGCAAAATAACTTCTAGTTCTATTACAGGCGGAATAGGAAATTTTTCTGTAAAACTTTATAAAGGATTTACCGGAGGAGGAAGTAGACAAGTTGAACTATTTATTAATGGTACATCTTATGGAACTTCTGAAGCTTTTGACGATTATGATGAACATGTCTTTACTGTTCTAAATATAAATGAACCTATTAATTCTGTTATTGAAATTGTAAATGTTACTAGTAAGCAAGTTATTATTGATGATATTTCTTGGACAGGTTTCTCTACATCTTGTGGTATTACTTTAGGTACAGCCACATACACATGTGCAACAAGCACTATTGGAGACAATAACGACAATGTAACAGTAAATATTCCTTACACAGGAGTAGATGCTACTATAACTAATGTTTTAACAACTTTTGGCACTGTTGGTGGAAATAACCCTGCTGTAACAGAAAATGGTACAATCACAATCACTGGACTTTCTGAAGGCGATAATTGGGATGTAAGTTTTCAAGGCGGTGACTGTTCAGTAATTTCATCATCAGGAACCGTTCCTGCAGATCATTGCGAACCTACACAAACAACATGTTTTGACTTAAGCAATGGAACTGAAAAATTTGAAATATTCACTAACACAGAAAACACTAACGGCGATATTTGGACATTAAGCAGTGGCACTTACAACATGAACGGATACTGTGGTGGTGGATGCGCTGAACCTGTAAACTCTTGGTTACTTTTTGGGCCTCTAGACATGAGCGGCGTAACAGACCTTACATTAAAGTTTGATGCTCAAGAAAATTATGGAGATACACCACTAGCAGTAAACTACACAGCAAACTATTCTGGTTGCCCTGATGATACAACGTGGTCACTTTTACAAACAATCACAGAAAGTGATGAAGGACTTGTAGAAGTTGATTTATCAAGCTTATCTGGAACAGATGTATTTATTAGTATTCAATATTTAGATGACGGTGCTGATGGTTATTCTGATTGGAATTTATCTAATGTTGAGTTAGTCACTTACAGCAACTGTCCTGTATTAGGAACCAGACCTACATCTAGCTGCGAATCTTTATCAACTGTTAATGTAACTACAAATGTGTTTTCTGTATTTCCTAATCCAACAAACACAGGATTTGTGAACATTACTAGTGCTTCAAACGAAAAAATTAATGTAATAGTATTTGATATGTTAGGCAAACAAGTATTATCAAATACGATTTCAAACAATACACTTAATGTATCAACATTACATGCTGGTATATACATAGTCAACATTAATCAAAACGGACAAACAGCTACAAAAAAACTAGTAGTTAAATAATCTTTTTTTTAATACAATTTTAAAAAGCGTTACCACTGGTAGCGCTTTTTATTTTTATATACTTTTGTACTTATGATAAACACCTATGATATTTTTAATATAAAAACTCAAAAAGAGTTTGAAACTATGGCGCTTTCGGTTTTTAAACATCAATTTGAAAACAATGCAACATATAGATCATTTTGTGATTTATTATACATACACCCAAGTGACATAAAAGACATAAAAGAAATACCTTTTTTACCTATTCAGTTTTTTAAAACACACGCTATTATTTCATCTCAAAAATCCATAGAGAAAACCTTTACTAGCTCTGGCACGACAGGAAGTGTTAGCAGCAAACACCATGTGACTAATCTTGACGTATATGAAAATAGTTTTAAAAAAGCTTTTGAGGTTTTTTATGGTGACATATCAGAATACACAGTTTTGGCATTATTACCATCTTATTTAGAAAGAGAAGGTTCTTCTTTAATTTATATGGTAGATGACTTAATAAAATCTTCAAAAGAGCCTAAAAGTGGATTTTATCTTGACAAT
This sequence comes from Corallibacter sp., assembly GCF_048381695.1. Lineage (NCBI taxonomy): Bacteria > Pseudomonadati > Bacteroidota > Flavobacteriia > Flavobacteriales > Flavobacteriaceae > Corallibacter > Corallibacter sp. Next base: position 359,918 of record NZ_JBLXHI010000002.1, read on the forward strand.
TTATCAGAACTAAAAGAAACACTAATCACGCTTGATAATAGTGGTAAAAAGGTATTATTAATAGGTGTTTCGTTTGCCTTATTAGACTTAATAGCAAGCTATTCTTTTAACCTTAAAAACACTATTGTTATGGAAACTGGCGGTATGAAAGGCAGAAGAAAAGAAATGATTAGACAAGAACTTCATACTGAATTAAAAAAAGGTTTTGGCGTTGATGCTATTCATAGTGAATATGGTATGACCGAATTATTAAGTCAGGCTTACTCACATGGCCATGGTATTTTTAAATGCCCTAACTGGATGAAAATACTTACACGCGATACCGAAGATGCCTTAACCATACAAGACACTAATAAAACAGGCGGAATAAACGTAATAGATCTTGCCAATATAAACTCTTGCTCTTTTATAGCGACTCAAGATTTAGGTCGCGTACATGATGATAACTCCTTTGAAATTATAGGAAGATTTGATAATTCTGATATTAGAGGATGTAATTTAATGGTTCTGTAAGGAAACAAATATTATTACGACTAATATAACAGCTAAGAAAAAGAAAGATTTTTTAGTTGGTTGGTTAATTGTAAACGCCTGATAAAATTTATCAGGCGTTTTTTTATGAAACTACAATAATGTAAGTGTTTTTCTTTCCTTTATTAATTATAATATACTTGTCGTTTATTAAATCATCTACAGTTAACTGGTAGTCTTCTTTTACTTTTTCTTTATTGACTGACACAGAATTTTCTTTTAAAGCACGGCGCGCTTCTCCGTTAGAGTTTAAAAAGTTTGTTTTTGCCGAAAGTGCTGCAATCATATCAATCCCAGACTCTATGTCTTCTCTTGTTACAGTTGCTTGAGGCACGCCTTCAAAAACATCTAAAAACGTATTCTCATCTAGTGTTTTAATGTCTGTTTTAAAAGATTTACTAAATAAAATATTTGATGCTTTTTCAGCTGTTTCAAAGTCTTCTTTGCTATGCACAAATGTTGTTACTTCTTCTGCTAGCTTTTTTTGCAATGCTCTAAAACCAGGATTTTCTTTATGCGTTTTTATTAGCTCATCAATAGTTTCTTTATCTAAAAACGTAAATATTTTAATATATTTTTCAGCATCTTCATCACTGGTATTTAACCAAAACTGGTAAAATTTATACACCGAAGTTTTATCAGCATTTAACCAAATATTTCCACCTTCTGATTTTCCGAATTTAGATCCGTCAGCTTTAGTAATTAACGGGCAAGTCATTGCATAGGCTTTTGCTTCTTCACCAACATTCATACGTCTTACAAGCTCTGTACCTGTTGTTATATTTCCCCATTGATCACTTCCTCCCATTTGTAATAAGCAATTATATTCTTTGTACAAATGGTAAAAATCATACCCTTGAATTAACTGGTAAGTAAATTCTGTAAATGACATTCCTATGCTACCTTCTTCTCCTGAAAAACGCTTTTTTACAGAGTCTTTAGCCATCATATAATTTACGGTAATACGCTTACCTACATCACGGGCAAAATCTATAAAACTAAAATTTTTCATCCAGTCGTAGTTGTTTACTAATACTGGAGCATTTTTTGCAGTAGAATCAAAATCTAAAAATCTTGACAACACATTTTTAATTCCAGCTACATTACGATTTAAAGTAGCTTCGTCTAGCAAATTACGTTCGTCACTTTTTCCTGAAGGATCTCCTATCATTCCAGTTGCTCCACCAACTAATGCAATAGGCTTATGTCCTGCTTTTTCTAAATGCACTAACAGTATTATAGGCACTAAACTACCAATATGTAATGCATCTGATGTTGGATCAAAACCAATATAAGCGGTTGTCATTTCTTTACTCAATTGGTCTTCTGTCCCAGGCATGATATCATGCACCATTCCTCGCCATCGTAATTCTTCTACTAAATTGTTTGCCATAATTTCTAAATCATATTTAATGGTAACAAAGATAAAAATCAATGCATAAAACCTAAACGTTTATGAATAATTCTTTACTTTAGTTTTATGATTTTAGTTACAGGAGGCACAGGTTTAGTTGGATCGCATTTATTATATCAACTTGTTAATAATAATGAGCAAGTAAAAGCTATTTATAGAAATAAAAAGAAGCTAGAAATTGTAAAAAAGGTATTTTCTTATTATTCTGAAAATAACGAGGTTTTATTCAATAAAATTACTTGGATTCAGGCTGATTTACTTGACATCCCTGCTTTATCTGAAGCTTTTGTTGATATTAGTCATGTATACCATTGTGCGGCTTTTGTAAGTTTTGAACCTAATAAATATCATTTATTACGTAAAACAAATATTGATGGAACAGCAAACATAGTAAACTTATGCATTGCGAGTAATGTAAAAAAGCTATGTTATGTAAGTTCTGTAGCAACTCTTGGAAAAGCTAGTTTAGGAAAAACAATAGATGAAAACACTTATTGGAATCCTGAAGCTGACAACAGTGTTTACGGAATAACCAAATACGGTGCTGAAATTGAGGTTTGGCGAGGCACTCAAGAAGGCTTAAATGCCGTGATTGTAAACCCAGGTGTAATTATAGGTGGTGGTATTTGGAATCATGGTAGCGGTTTTATTTTTAAAAAAGTGCATAAAGGACTTTCTTATTACACAAAAGGACATGTGGGTTATGTTGGTGTTTCTGATGTTGTTTCTATAATGACAAAACTCATGAAAAGCGACATTATTAATGAACGCTTTATTTTGGTATCAGAAAACCTATCTTATAAAACTTTTTTATCACTGGTAGCAAAACATCTTAACGTAAAACCTCCTACAAAAAAGGCAAGTGACTTTTTGTTACAAATAGGTTGGCGATTAGATTGGTTATATAGTAAAATAACAAGAAAACGCCGAAGCTTGAGTAAGCAATTAGCACATACGCTTACATCAAAAAGCATTTACAATAATGCTAAAATAGTAGATGCTTTAAACTATGATTTTTCTCCGGTTGAAGATGAGATTTTAAAAGTCGCTAAACAGTTTCACAAATAAAACTACAGTATTTTAACTGGCTTCTTCTTTTTATTTTTAGTGTTTTTCAGTTTTAAAGAATCTCCTTTATTTTTTCTATCTATAGAGTCTTTCTCTCTTCTCTTCATTAACTCTTCATTCTCTTTCTCTTGATAAATATCTTTAAGCGTATTCAAGCTATCACTTACATGATTTAATATTTCTGTGTAAACTTCAGAGTTATAAGCGTAATATTGATTGCTTAAAGCAAATTGTAAACTATCTATATGATGTTTTTTGTAAATAAACGCTTTTGGTGATGACACATTGTTTTCTAATGTTTTTTTATTAACGCCTTTTGCTGAAGATATTAAAGATAAGTCAATTAACACATTTACCATCTCCTGTTTAGAAAGAAGATTGTCAGGTTTATCTGGTTTATCTATTCCTTTACAAGCACTTATTAATACAAGTATTACAAAAAGTCGTATTACATTTTTCATAGTCTACCTATTAAACGTTAGTCGTTTAGCCGCTTTTACACCATTAAACTTAAAATGTTCATAAACCAACTGACCATTTAAAATAGTGTGTGTAACTCTAGACTTAAAAGTTGAACCCTCAAAAGGAGACCATTTACATTTATATAAAATGTTTTCCTTTTTTACTGTCCATGGATTGTTTAAATCTACAATAACCAAATCAGCAAAATACCCTTCTTTTACATAGCCTCTTTTTTCTACCTGAAATAAAATAGCTGGGTTATGACACATTTTTTCAACCAGTTTAGGCAAAGATATTTTGTCATTATGATATGCTTCTAGCATAGCTACTAATGCATGCTGAACCAATGGTCCTCCAGAAGGCGCTTTTGTATAAACATTTTGTTTTTCTTCTAGTGTATGTGGTGCATGGTCTGTTGCTATAACATCTATTCTGTCATCTAGTAACGCTTTCCATAAATCATCACGATCTTTAGTGGTTTTTACTGCTGGATTCCACTTAATTAAAGTTCCTTTAGTATCATAGTCTTCATTAGAAAACCACAAATGATGAACACAAACCTCGGCTGTGATTTTCTTATCTTTTAAAGGCACTTTATTTGAAAACAAATTTGTTTCCTTTCCTGTTGATAAATGAAAAACATGCAGTCTTGCTCCTGTTTTCTTTGCTAATTCTATAGCGCGTGATGATGACAAATAACACGCTTGCTCACTGCGAATATTTGGGTGAAATTTTACTGGAATGTCATCGCCATATTCAGACTTATAAATCTCTAAATTATTCTTTATAGTGGCTTCATCTTCACAATGTACTGATATAACCATATCGGTACTTGAAAAAATATTTTCAATAACTTCTGGGTCATCTACAAGCATGTTTCCTGTTGAAGATCCTAAAAACAACTTTAAGCCAGCAACTTCTTTTGTGTTTACCTTTTTTATTTCTTCAAGGTTATCATTGGTTCCTCCAAACATAAAAGAATAATTCGCATATGATGATTGTGAAGCTATGTCAAATTTATCATTTAGCGCATCAATGGTTGTTGTTTGAGGGCTTGTATTTGGCATTTCTATAAACGAAGTAATTCCACCTGCGATGGCAGCTTTAGACTCGGTTTCTATATTTGCTTTATGTGTTAAGCCTGGTTCTCTAAAATGCACTTGATCATCAATAACACCAGGTAGCACGTAATTACCTTCTGCATCTATTACTTTTACATCGGCAGATTTTGCACTTATAGAGCTTGCTATTTCTTTTATAGAATCGCCTTCTATAAGAATATCTCCTTCTGTAACTTTACCTTCGTTAACAATTTTAGCATTTTTTATAAGAACTGTTTTTTCTGCCATAATCATCTTTTAAATAAACTTTTTATTTTCATGTTTATCACTCCAAATATAGCTTCTGAAATGATACCACCACTCATTTTTGATTTTCCTTTTGCTCTATCTGTAAAAATTACAGGAACCTCAACAATATTAAACTTTTTTAAGTACGCTTTAAATTTCATTTCAATCTGGAAAGCGTAACCAACAAATTTGATATTATTTAAATCTATTGTTTCTAAAACATCGCGTTTATAACATACAAAACCCGCAGTTGTGTCATGTATTTTCATACCAGTTACAAATCGTACATATTTTGACGCAAAATATGATAAAAGTATCCTGCTCATTGGCCAATTTACTACATTGACACCTTTTACATATCTAGAGCCTATTGCCACATCTGCTTGATTATTATGACAAGCATTATAGAGTTTTATTAAGTCGTTTGGGTTATGTGAAAAATCAGCATCCATTTCAAAAACATACTCATAATTCTCTTTCAGGCTCCATTTAAAACCAGCAATATACGCGGTTCCCAAACCTGTTTTTTCCTGCCTTTGTAACAAAAATAACTTGTCTTTGTAAACGTCTTGAAGTTCTATAACTTTTTTTGCAGTACCATCTGGCGAATTATCATCTACCACAAGAATATGAAACATATCGCTACATGAAAATACAGCATGAATTATTGCCTCTATATTCTCTATTTCGTTGTAGGTAGGAATTATGACAATGGCGTCCTTCATCTAACTTTTAAAATTACTTCTTAATGGCGACAAATGCAACAGGTGTGAAACATTTTAATTTCAGCAAATGTACATCATTTAAAATTGACTTTTTTTTAAATATTCCTTAAAAAAAGACAAGCTGTAATATTATTTGTAATAATTTTACAACATGCTTCGCGAAATGTTTTCAAATGAATTATTTACCGTGCTCATTATTATTGGGCTTGTTTGTATTGGTATTGCCAAGGCTACAAACGGCAAACGATTTCATGACTTTACGCAAGTTGTTTGGAACTCAAAATATCTTAAAATATATTCTAAAGATCAAAAGTTTGTTGATGGTTTTGATGCTCTATTGTTTACAAACCTTGTTATTTCTTTATCAATTTTTCTTTTCCTTTGTGTAAAAAGCTTTTATGCAATCACCGATTACAGCAACACGCTTGTTATCAAAGTTTTAGTTGGTGTAGCTTCATTTTTTCTTATAAAAATATTACTAGAACGACTAATAGGCAGCCTGTTTGAAATTGATAATTTTGTTGATAATTTTCTTTTTCAAAAAATAAGCTACACAAACTTTTTAGGACTTGTTTTAATACCTATAAACGCGCTAATGCTATACACATTAGAGTCTCACAACATTGCCATATACATTGCGTTTTCTTTATTGCTTTTGGTTTTATGTATTGGGCTAATAACCTCATTTAAAATGCACCAAAACATAATAAAAAAGAACTTGTTTTATTTTATTTTGTATCTTTGCGCACTTGAAATCACACCTTATATTATTTTATATAAGTTTCTTATAGAATAATTAAGACTCTAAATGACAAAACCATATGAAAGTGAAAACAATTTTAGTATCTCAACCAGAACCTAAAATAGAAAATTCGCCTTATTTTGATCTTCAGGAAAAGCAAAAAGTAAAAATTGATTTCAGACCATTTATTCATGTTGAAGGTGTAGATGCTAAAGAAATTAGATTACAAAAAGTTGATTTAAAAAATTATACAGCCATTATCTTAACTAGTAGAAATGCTGTTGATCACTTTTTTAGAGTAGCTGAAGAAATGCGTTTTAAAGTTCCTGACACCATGAAATATTTCTGTCAGTCTGAAGCTGTTGCTTATTACCTTCAAAAATATGTTGTTTACAGAAAACGTAAAATATATGTTGGTAAGCGTACTTTTTCTGATTTATCTCCACTAATCAAAAAATACAAAGGCGAGAAGTTTTTATTACCAACTACAGACAAATTAAAGCCTGAAGTTCCTGAAACTTTAAACGCTTTAAATGTAGAATGGAAAGAAGCTATTTTTTACAAAACTGTAATTAGTGACTTATCAGATTTGGCAAATGTTTATTATGACATTTTAGTGTTTTTTAGCCCTTCTGGAATTGAATCATTATTTCACAATTTCCCAGATTTTAAACAAAATGACACACGTATTGCTGTTTTTGGTAACACAACAATCAAGGCTGTTGAAGAACGCGGATTAAGAGTTGATATTGCAGCTCCAACACCTGAAACACCATCTATGACAATGGCTCTTGAAAAGTATATAAAAGATACTAATAAGAAGAAATAACCTATTTTCCTTCAAAATATAAAAAAAGCACAACATTTAAGTTGTGCTTTTTTTATTGAATTAGTTTAGTTTGAATTGTAATATTACTTAACTATAAGTTTTTTTGTTTCTGTACTTGTGCTAGACGAAACCCTTGTAATATAAACACCAGATTGTAGTGATGAAATATTTAAGCTATTGTCTCCAAATGTTAAAGGTTTTGACAACACTTTACGTCCAGTAATGTTGTAAATTTCAATAGTAGCCGTTGCTAAAGTTACATTTACATTGAGAGTGTTTTTTGCTGGGTTTGGATATAATGAAAAAGTACTAAAATCTATTTCATTAATATTCAAAGTTAGATTATCACATTCAATCTGATTTGCAACAAAATTACTATTACCATCTTTCTCCCAAACAGCTACATTAGTTAAATAAGCTGCATTTGGATCATCAACAAAAACACATTTTAAATCACTATTAAATGTTCCTATAAATGACGTTACATTTACATTATTACCATTACGTAAATCTAAACTTGTCATTCCATTACCTCCAACATTTATTTCCGTTAAAGCACCATTACTAGAAAGGTCTAAACTTGTAAGTTGATTTTGTCTAACGTTAATAGTTTCTAATCCTAAATTTGCAGAAACATCAAAACTACTTAAATCGTTATCCTTTACATTAGCATCAACCAAGGTTGTTAAACCTGTAATGTTTATACTTGTTATATTATTACACTCTTCAGTATTTAAATCTGCTAATAATACATTACTTGTTAAATCTAAAGTTGTTAAGTTTAAAGAGTATGAAACGTTTAGTTTTGTTAAGTTTACATTTCCAGATAAATCTAATGTAGAGATATCTGAATCACTTAAATTTAAATCGTTAAGAGCTAAATTTGAAGTTAAATCAATTGTTGTAAATGTGTTTCCTGAAGACTTCAATGCGGTTAAATTAACAAAAGCCTCAATACCTGTCATATCTGCAATTCCTAATCCAGATAAATCTATAAAAGATGTTCTAGCTGCAGCATCTGCAGTTAAGATTTGACCATTTACAGTAGCATCAGAATCTATACCTAAATTTACTAATTCCTGTTCAAAATTAGCATCTGGTATAGATGTTACTTGAGCAAACATAAGTGTTTGAAACGCAATAAATATTGCTATAAAGTAAGTAGTTTTTTTCATATTATACGTGGTTAAAATTACATGCATATAAAGTTACCTCATAATAATTATGTAAACAAAAAATGCGAATGCATTACACCTAATTTTATTGTATTTCAGCTATTTATGACCGCGCTATAAATGCAAAAAAGCGACTCTAATGAGCCGCTTTTGTAAGAAAATTAGTTTACTTTTTATTTAAAAAGCGTATCGTTGCGGACCGCCTCTTCTTATTTCTTCATTAGCGTAACTTTCAAACTTCTTAAAGTTTTCTCTAAATGCATTTGAAAGCTTAAATGCTGCAGTGTAATAAGCTTCATCATCTTTCCAAGTTGCTCTTGGGCTTAAAACCTCTGTTGGCACACCTGGACAAGTTCTAGGTTGTGCTACACCAAACACTGAATGAATGTGATAATCATCATATGAATACAACCCTAAATCACCGTTAAGTACAGCATTTATCATAGCACGTGTATACTTCAATTTCATTCGGGTACCAACGCCATAAGGACCACCTGTCCAACCTGTATTAACCAACCAAACATTCACACCTGCTTCTTTCATTTTTTTGCTTAACATCTCTGCATATTTAGTAGGATGTAATGGCATAAATGGTGCTCCAAAACAGGCTGAAAAAGAAGGTTGAGGTTCTTTTACTCCAGCTTCAGTACCAGCAACTTTTGCTGTATACCCAGAAATAAAGTGATAAGCAGCCTGGCTTGGTGTAAGTTTTGAAATAGGAGGCAATACACCAAAAGCATCGGCTGTTAGAAAGAATACATTTTTAGGATTTTTTCCTATTGACGGTTGCTGAATGTTGTTGATATGATGAATTGGATAACTAACACGCGTATTTTGAGTAATAGATGTGTCTTCAAAATTCACATCTCCATTATCATTAAGAATTACGTTTTCTAATATAGCTCCTGGCTTTATCGCATTATAAATGTCAGGTTCGTTTTCTTTAGATAAGTTAATTACTTTAGCATAACATCCGCCTTCAAAGTTAAAAACGGTGTTTTCGTTAGTCCAACCATGCTCATCATCTCCTATTAGTTTACGGTTAGGATCTGCTGACAACGTTGTTTTTCCTGTTCCTGACAACCCAAAAAAGATAGCTGTATCTCCAGACTCACCTACATTGGCACTACAGTGCATTGGCAATGTATTTTTAAATACTGGTAAAATAAAGTTAAGAGCAGAAAAGATTCCTTTTTTAATTTCACCTGTGTAACCTGTACCTCCAATAAGTGCTATTTTTCTAGTAAAATCTAGTATAGCAAAATTGTGTTGACGTGTTCCATCTACTTCAGGATCTGCCATAAAACCTGGAGCGTTTACAATTGTCCACTCTGGTGTAAAGTTTTTTAACTCATCTTCAGATGGGCGTAAAAACATATTATACGCAAACATGTTACTCCAAGGGTACTCATTAATAACGCGTATATTTAGTTTATAATTTTCATCTGCACATGCATAGCTGTCTCTTACAAAAACTTCTTTTTCTGATAAGTAATCAGTTACTTTATTGTATAGTTTTTCAAAGGCATCCGAATCAAACGGAATGTTGATATCTCCCCACCAAATACGATCTTTAGTAACATCGTCTTTTACTATAAATCTGTCTTTTGGAGAGCGTCCAGTAAATTCTCCTGTATTAATTGCTAATGCTCCTGAAGATGCCTCAACACCTTGTTTTTTTTCAATAGCAATTTCATGAAGTTTTTCTGGGGATAGTTGATAGTTTACTTTAGCATTCTTAATTCCGTATTGTTCTAACGAAATCGATTTCGTTGCTTGGGTATGATCGACCATAATTTCTTTATGTTGTTTATAGTGCAAAATTATAATATTATTTTAAAGTACACACTAAAAACCTTATTTATCAGCAGGTAGTTTTAAAAAGCTTATTAACAAAACACACCAAGAAACAACTAATAATGAGCCACCTACAGGCGTTATAAGCCCTATTGTTTTAAAATCAAAACTTGATAAATCATTGGTTGCTAGCCCATAGATTGAGCCCGAAAAAAACACAATTCCTAGGATTACTAAGTACAGTATGGTTTTTTTTGCTTTTGGTGTTATTAGAGTTGTGCCTCCTACAAATAATAATAACAACGCATGATACATTTGATATTTTACACCTGTTTCAAATGTTTGTTGTGCATCAACAGAAATAAGTTTCTCTAGGCCATGCGCTGCAAAAGCGCCTAAAATGATGCTTAAAATTCCTAAAATGGCTCCTGTTATTAATATTTTTTTATTCATATCAAATAATGTATTGCGTTTTTTAATACACTTTCTATTTAGTAAATTCGTGCTTACAAATTTACTCAACAAATCCCACTATGCGAAAGATTTTAGTTATTGGTTCAGGAAAATCTGCATCATACCTTATAAAATATTTACTAGATCACTCAGTAAAAGAAAACCTATTAATAATTGTTGGCGACATTAATTTTAGCCATGCTAAAAAGCTAACAAACAATCATGAAAACGCTCAAGCTATAATGCTTGATGTTTTTGACAAACAATCACGCGAAAGCGCTATACAAAATGCCGATATTGTAGTTAGTATGCTTCCTGCTAGATTTCATATAGAAGTTGCTAAAGACTGTATTACATTTAATAAGAATATGGTAACCGCTTCATACGTTAGCGATGAAATGCATGCTTTAGATAAAGCTGCAAAAGATAAAGGCCTTGTATTTATGAACGAAATAGGCGTTGATCCAGGTATTGACCATATGAGCGCTATGAAAGTTATTGACAAGATTCGTGCGAAAGGCGGTAAAATGTTATTGTTTGAATCATTTACAGGTGGGCTTGTAGCTCCTGAAAGTGACAACAACTTATGGAATTACAAATTTACTTGGAACCCGAGAAATGTGGTTGTAGCAGGACAAGGTGGTGCTGCAAAATTCTTGCAAGAAGGCACCTATAAATATATTCCTTATAACAGGCTATTTAGACGTACAGAGTTTCTTGATGTAGAAGGTTACGGACGTTTTGAAGCTTATGCCAACAGAGACTCTTTAAAATACCAAAGTGTTTACGGACTTGAAAATATAAAAACACTATATCGTGGCACTATGCGCCGTGTTGGTTTTAGCCGTGCTTGGAATATGTTTGTTCAACTAGGTATGACAGATGACAGCTATACTATTGAAGATAGCGAAAATATGAGCTATCGTGATTTTGTAAATAGCTTTTTACCTTACAGTCCTACTGATTCTGTTGAACTAAAGTTTAGGTACCAACTAAAGATAGATCAAGATGATATTATTTGGGACAAATTAATAGAGTTAGATTTATTTAGTTCTAAAAAAATGGTTGAGCTTAAACAAGCAACACCAGCTCAAATACTTCAAAAAATATTAATGGATAGTTGGGCACTTGCAGAAGACGACAAGGACATGATTGTTATGTACCATAAGTTTGGCTATGAATTAGACGGAAAAAAACATCAAATAGACTCAACTATGGTAACTATTGGTGAAGATGACACCTATACTGCTATGTCTAAAACAGTAGGTTTGCCTGTTGCTATAGCTACATTAGCTGTGCTAAATAAAACTATAACAACTCCTGGTGTACAAATACCTATTACAAAAGAAGTTTATGGTCCTATATTGGAAGAGCTAGAAAAGTATGACATTACTTTTAAGGAATATGATGTTCCTTATTTAGGCTATAACCAACTGCATGTATAATCATTAAGTTGCTTATAAATATTGTACCTTTAATTACATATTTAGCGTAAAAATCACTCATTTATTAGCCTAAAGTATGAAACTAATAAACCAAAACATACAAATTGACGGTATTGATAAAAAGATACTACGTGCTTTAATGGAAGACGCTAGAACCCCTGTTTTAGAAATAGCAAGACAGGTTGGCATCTCTGGCGCTGCTATTCATCAACGGTTAAGAAAGTTAGAAAAGTCTGGGTTGCTAGCAGGTTCTAAATTTGTTATTAACCCAAAGACTTTAGGCTATACCACTATGGCTTTTATAGGTATTTACCTAGATAAAGCTATGAGTAATCCTGAAGCTGTAAAACAATTACAAAAAATACCAGAAGTTTTAGAGTGCCATTATACTACGGGAAATTGGAGTATTTTTATTAAGATACTGTGTCGTGATAACGAGCATTTGATGCAGGTATTAAATAAGGATATACAATCTATAAGTGGTGTTTCTAGAACCGAAACATTTATTTCATTACAACAACAAATAGATAGACAGATTAAGATATAGGTATTCGTGATTTGTTACGAATGTCACCTATGGTTTATATGAATATAACCCCAAGTTAAGTCGGTACAAAGTCGGCATATACTCGGCTTATAGTCGGCATATACTTGGTATACATCTAAAGTATATTGTATTAAAATCTTGCTTTACTCCATAAAAAAAACCCTTTCAACAGTATTGAAAGGGTTTTATATTTTGGTTTAAATTTTTAGTCTCTTCCTCCAAACACTTGTAATGCCCAATATAGCAATGACGCCAAGGCTCCTATTGCTGCTACAAGATAAGTTCTGGCAGCCCATTTTAGTGCATCTTCAGAGCCTTTATACTCTTCAGGGGTTACCATGTTTTTTGCTTTTAACCATGCTAGTGCTCTATTACTGGCATCGTATTCTACAGGTAGTGTAATGAAGCTAAATAAGGTTGCAAAGCCCATAAATAGTAATCCAGCAACAGCTACCCAATATCCTAATCCTACTCCAGCAGCTGCTCCTAATACTAAACCACCTATTACTAACCATTGTGACATACCAGATGTAGCACTTACAATAGGTACTAATGCTGAACGCATACCTAAAGCGCTATAAGCTTGTGCATGCTGTACGGCATGACCACACTCGTGTGCGGCAACTGCGGCAGCGGCAGCGTTTGCTTGATTATAAACTGGCTCACTTAAGTTTACTGTTTTGTTTTTAGGGTTGTAATGGTCTGTTAATTGACCTGAAACCGAAATAACTTCGACATCATAAATACCGTTATCTGCTAACATCTTTTCAGCAATCTCACGTCCTGTCATGCCATTACGTAATCTTACTTTAGAGTATTTAGCAAATTTTCGTTTTAATTGATTACTTACTAACCAACTTACTAGAGCTATGGCTCCTATTAATATATAATATCCTATCATTGTTTCTTCTTTAGTTATGTAAATTTAAAGATATATTGCAAAAAATAAGCCAAATTTACGTTAAGAAATTTTGTCAGTTTACTGTTTTATTAGGTGTGCTTTTTGTACTACCAAGATTGGGTATGAGAGAACTTGAGTTGCTTGCTCATCATTAGATTCGGATTCTCTTTGCTTTGTTTTACTTGCAAATGTAATTTCGAAATCCATGCTATTTTTGTAAAAACGTTCTGTGGTAGTAAGTATGTTGCCTTGAACTTCGAACATGGCGTATAGCGTGTGATCTATAAGTTGCGCATCTAATAAAATGCCGTTGTTTTCATCTACAATATATTGCCCTTTTTCTTTGTCTTGTTCTATAAGATTGTAATGGCGTTCTTGGCGGTCGCCATTCATAATATAAACCAGCATATATTGATATTTACCCGAAGTATCTGTTGGGTTTAAATGAAACTCCATTTGTATGGTTTGCTTTATGTTTTGGTTAGTGATATGCAGGTCGCCTTTGTAAACTCCGTAAAAATCTTGTGGGAATTGTAGCGAATCATTTTGTGAAAGAGCTGATAAAGACAAACATAAAACTAATAGCGTAACAAGGTATTTCATATTGTTGGTTTTAAGAGTTAAAGATAATGAACTTGATGTGTTTATTTTTTAAGGCATAAAAAAAACACTCAAACTGTCAAAAATGATTTATGACAGCATGAGTGCTTAAAGTATTACAATAAGGATATACGCTGTTTATCCTACAATGTTTACAATTTTACCTGGTACTACAATGACTTTTTTAGGTGTGCGCCCTTGTAGTTGTTCTTGTGTTTTCTCGTGAGCCATTACTGTTTTTTCGATATCGTCTTTTGACATATCTAAAGGCAACTCTAACGTGAAACGCATTTTACCATTAAAAGAAATTGGGTAGTTTTTACTACTTTCTACCAAGTGTTTCTCTTCAAATTTAGGGAATGGTTCCGTGGCTATACTTTGTGTATTTCCTAATTGGCTCCATAGCTCCTCGGTAATATGCGGTGCATAAGGCGATAGCAATACTAATAACGGCTCTAACACAGCTTTGCTTGTACATTTTTGTGTAGTAAGCTCGTTTACGGCAATCATGAAGGTAGATACCGATGTATTGAACGAGAAGTTCTCTATATCTTCCTCGACCTTTTTTATGGTTTTATGCAAGGTTTTTAGGTTGTCTTTTGTTGGCTCTGCTTGGTTTACTTTACTACCGTTATCATCGTTGTAAAGTTTCCAAAGTTTTTTAAGGAACCCATGAACTCCTGTAATACCAGCAGTATTCCAAGGTTTTGCTTGCTCTAATGGCCCAAGAAACATTTCGTAAAGACGTAAACTGTCTGCACCATATTGCTCGCAAATGTTATCAGGGTTTACGACATTGTATTTGGACTTGGACATTTTTTCGACCTCTCGATTTACTTTAAAAGTACCATCTTCTTCTGTAATAAAAACTGCATCTTTAAATTCAGGTCTCCAGTTTTTAAAAGCTTCGGTATCTAATTCATCTGAAGCGTTAACGAAAGATACATCTGCATGTTTATCATAAAAGAAAATATTAGGTCTTTCTTTAAATTTACCAGACTCTAGAAGTTCAATTAAACTCTCGTAATCACGATCATTTTTGATTAAATTAGATAATAAATCTTCTACTTTACTTAAATCTTTACTTAAATCATCTGACATATATATATGTTTAAAATATATAGATGCTGTTGGCGTATCCTCTGTTAAATCACTTTCATTTTTATATTCAAAAACAAAGTTTAATTGTTTAACAAAAGCACTCGTCCCAAGTATCATTCCTTGGTTTATGAGTTTTTTGAACGGCTCATCAACGCCTACAAAGTTTCTATCTTTTAAAAACTTGGTCCAGAAACGCGCATACAATAAATGTCCTGTAGCGTGCTCGCTACCACCAATGTATAAATCTACGTTTTCCCAATATTGAAGTGCCTCTTCGCTAGCAAATGTGTTACCGCGATTGGCTTGTTCTTCCATATAACGGAAAAAGTACCAAGAGCTTCCTGCCCAACCTGGCATGGTGTTAAGCTCTAGTGGGAATACGGTTTTATCATCAATTTTATCATTGCTTACTACTTGGTTTGACTGTGTATCCCAAGCCCAAACATCTGCGCGACCTAATGGCGGCTCACCGCTTTCTGTAGGTAAATATTTTTCTACGTCTGGTAAGGTAATAGGTAAGTGTTTTTGCTCAATCATTTGCGGCATACCATTTACGTAATATACCGGGAATGGCTCGCCCCAATAACGCTGACGACTAAATACAGCATCACGTAAGCGGTAGTTGGTTTTTCCTTCGCCTTGCCCAATTTGTTCAAGCTCAAAAATGGCGCGCTTGGTTGCTTTTTTATAGTTCATTCCGTTAAGGAAATCGCTATTGGCAATGATGGTATTATCTTTATCAGCAAAGGCTTCTTGGCTAATATCTACACCTTCAAAAATGTTAGGGATATCAATATTGAAATGTTTTGCAAAATCATAATCACGCTGGTCGCCACAAGGTACTGCCATTACAGCGCCAGTACCATAGCCAG
This sequence comes from Corallibacter sp., assembly GCF_048381695.1. Taxonomy (NCBI): domain Bacteria; kingdom Pseudomonadati; phylum Bacteroidota; class Flavobacteriia; order Flavobacteriales; family Flavobacteriaceae; genus Corallibacter; species Corallibacter sp. The sequence goes on from NZ_JBLXHI010000002.1 coordinate 375,929, forward strand.
CCAATACGTAATCGCCAATCCAGATAGGAATAGGCTCTTTTGTAAACGGATGCTCGGCATAAGCTCCGGTAAATACACCTGAAATAGTTTTTACGTCAGCCATACGGTCACGCTCGCTACGCTTTGCTGTTGCCTGAATGTAGGCATCTATATCAACCTTTTGCTCTGGTGTTGTTATTTTGGTTACTAGCTCATGCTCTGGTGCCAATGTCATAAAACTTACACCAAAAATGGTATCAGGTCTTGTTGTGAATACCTCGATAGTTTCATCGTGATTTTCAACATTGAAAGTCACACTTGCTCCAACCGACTTTCCTATCCAGTTACGCTGGCTTTCTTTTAGAGAGTCTGTCCAATCTATAGTATCTAACCCTTGAAGTAATCGTTCTGCATAGGCAGAAATACGCATACTCCATTGGGTCATTTTTTTTCTAATTACAGGATGTCCGCCACGCTCTGACACGCCATTAACGATTTCATCATTTGCTAAAACTGTACCTAAAGCTGGGCACCAGTTAACTTCGGTTTCTGCTAGGTATGTTAGTCTATATTGCAATAATATTTCTTGTTGCTTTTCAGAAGAAAAGTTGTTCCACTCATCAGCAGTAAAGCTTATGATGTTATCATCACACACCGCATTGATGTTGGTGTTTCCTTCAGAAGAAAATTTAGCAATCAAGGTATCTATATGTTCAGCCTTGTTGGTATCGTTGTTATACCAAGACTCAAAAAGCTGAATAAAAATCCATTGTGTCCATTTGTAATACTCTGGATTACTTGTGCGTACTTCTCTGCTCCAATCAAAAGAAAAGCCAATTTTATCTAATTGCTTTCTGTAGGTAGCAATGTTGGTTTCTGTAGTAATTGCTGGATGCTGGCCTGTTTGAATAGCATATTGTTCAGCCGGCAACCCAAAGCTATCATAGCCTTGCGGATGTAGTACATTAAATCCTTTATGACGCTTGTAACGTGCATAAATATCTGAAGCAATATATCCTAATGGATGCCCAACATGAAGTCCAGCACCTGATGGATACGGAAACATGTCTAACACATAATATTTAGGTTTGTCGCTCGTATTCTCTGCTTTAAACGTTTGGTTTTCTGCCCAATATTTTTGCCACTTGGCTTCGATTTCGTTGAAATTGTATGTCATCCGAATGAGTTTCTGCGTTTTTTTGAAAGCGCAAATTTACGGTTATTATAACAATGTTGAAAGTTTCAACGTTATAAACCTTAAGGGAATAAATATCTTTTATATTTTTACAACATTAACTAATTCGTTTTATGAGTTCATCGTTTGAAAAGTATCAAAAACGCCGATTGATATCTTCGTATTTTTCTGTCGTATTAAGTATCGCTTTAGTATTGTTTTTACTAGGCGTTTTAGGCCTTTTGGTATTAAATGCTAAAAAGGTATCCGATCATTTTAAAGAGCAAGTTGTTGTAACAATTTACCTAAAAGATTCAGCAAAAGAGGTTGAAACCAAGCAGCTAGAAAAAAGTCTTGCTATGGCAGATTATGTAAAATCTACCGAATATGTCTCAAAAGAGCAAGCCGCAGAATCTATGAAAGCCGAAAACGGTGAAGATTTTATGGACTTTTTAGGGTTTAACCCATTACTAAACTCTATTGATGTGCATGTAAAAGCTGATTTTGTTACCGCAGAACAGTTAGAGAAAATAGCAGAAGAAGCCAATAGTAAAAGCTTTGTTGATGAAGTGCGCTATGATAACGACTTGGTAACCCTTATGAATAACAATGTAAAGAAAATTAGTTTTTGGATATTGGTTTTAAGCGGTTTGTTTACCGTGATTGCTGTACTACTAATAAACAGCTCGATAAGGCTATCTGTTTACTCAAAACGATTTACTATAAAAACCATGCAAATGGTTGGTGCTACTAAACAGTTTATAAGACGTCCTTTTGTATGGAAAAGTGTAAGACTAGGAATTATAGGCGCTATTGTAGCTCTAGGCGGTATGGCTGTAGTTTTATATTATATAAATAAAACTTTTCCAGAACTTAATTTATTACAAAACCCTGTACTAATAGGCTTATTGTTTGCTGGTATCTTTTTGCTAGGTATTGTTATTACTTGGATAAGCACATTTATTGCTACCCAACGTTTCTTGAATTTGAAAACCGACCAACTGTATTACTAGTATGAAAAAAGGTCTTATTATAATAAGCACTCTGGTTATAATTGGCTTTTTAGGCTTTAAGCTTTTAGGTTCGCTTGTAATAAACAATACAGAAAAGTCATCTTGCGTTACAGAAACAAGAACAATAACTAAAATAGAAGAAGCTACATCATACGACATTACTTTTGAGACTACTAGCGGACAACGCTACTATATAAATCGTGGATTAGAACGCGGATTAAATTTAGATTCTCTTAACGCAAAAGTTTTAAATAAAACTGTTACTTTGCACTTACCTAAACTTTGGACAGGAGTATCAAGCCATATTTCGCAATTAGCCATAGGCGATACTATAATATTTACAGAGTTTAAGAACAATAACATCACTGAAGACTAAAAATAAGATTATGGGAGAACAGAAAAGAAAAGAAGACTCAAAAGACACCTTTATCTTCGGAAAGAAAAACTATAAGTTTATGCTTATAGGTTTAGCTTGTATTGCTTTAGGTTTTATTTTGATGTCTGGAGGCGGCAGTGATGACCCTAATGTTTTTAATCCAGAGATTTTTAGTTGGAGACGCATACGATTAGCTCCTACATTAGTTTTACTAGGTTTTGGGTTTCAGGTGTATGCTATTTTATTAGACCCTGATAAGCCATCAAAAAGCTAATTTAATCATTAATTACTTCAGAAAACTTTAGTGTTATCTCGTCTAAATATTTGCTGCTATTTTTCATAGCATCATCAATATTTTTGGCATAATTTATAACCGCATCAGCATAAGACACACCAAGTGTTTTTAACGCTGGTTCTGACAAATCTACACTACCACAAAAGGCCGCTGTTTTAATTTGATGCTTTTGAGCCATGTTTAAAACACCTTGAATGGTTTTTCCTGATAAGGTTTGCTGATCTAGTTTACCTTCGCCGGTTATAATCCAATCGGCATTTTTTACTTTAGTATTAAACTTTGCAAGTTCTAAAACAAGTTGTATTCCTGATTGTAAATTACCTCCTAAAAACACCACAGAACCAATACCCATTCCACCTGCTGCTCCAGCCCCAGAAACCGATTGGCTATCTATATTAAAATGACTATCTATATGTTTAGAAAAATGTTTTAAACCTTTGTCTAAAACAAGAACATCTTTAGGCGAAGCTCCCTTTTGCGGTGCATACACATATGCAGCACCATTTTCTCCGTGCAACGGATTGGATACATCACAAGCTATTTTGAAAGCTACATGCTTTAGTTCAGGCAGTACGTTTGTGTCATCAATCTTATCAATTAGAGCTAAATTTTTTCCTATAGGTTTTACTTCGTTATTATCTTTATCTAAAAACTTATAGCCAAGCGCTGTTGCCATACCAATACCACAGTCGTTAGTAGCGCTACCACCAATACCCAGTATAATTTCTTTAGCACCTTTTTTTATTGCGTCTAATATTAATTGCCCAGTACCTAAAGTTGTACTGTGTAAACAATCAAAATCTTCTTTTTCTAAAAGCTTTACGCCAGAGGCTTCAGCCATTTCAATAAAAGCGATTTTTTGCTGTTCGTCATACAAATAAGTAGCCTGTATCGTCTTGAAAAAAGGATTACTAACGTTAACCTTTACCGGTTTTCCTTCCAAATAAAAGTTTATGACATCAATGGTACCATCGCCGCCATCAGCGAGAGGTAGTTTAATAACCTCAACATTTTTAATGCTTTGTTCAAGTCTTTTTTGAACAACCTCACAAAACTGTAAACCTGTTAATGAATTTTTGAACTTATCTGGTGCTAGAATAATTTTCATGGTTTGATATTTAACCTAAAAGTACAGGTAAAAAGTAACTAACAACTAAAATAAGTACAAAGAACGCCAGTAAGATATAAACCTCTTTTATGAAAAAGTCTGACTTTTTAATTTTGAAATCTGTATTAACTTTTTTAGCTGGTATATTTTTAGTTAACGCACTAACTACATAGGCAACAACCAAAGCAATAATTACGCCTGTAAAATTAAGCCAGATCCAGAACACATGAAATCCTAAATCTATATGAAAGATTTCTTGCATTGTTTTAGAGAAAATAAGATTGATAAGCACTGCTAGTATAATACCTGCATTCATACCAATATGATTTATTTTCTTGGAAAAAAACGCTAATAAAAACGTTACTAAAACCGGTCCATAAAATACCGACCCAACAGCATTTATTATTTCTATTACCGCGCTTTTGCTACCACCAAATAAAAATGAACAAGCAATACAAACAACACCCCAAAAGACAACAGATGATTTAGAAATCATCATATACTTTGATTCGCTTAACTTTACGCTACCTCTGTTAAAAAAGTCTTCAACAGTTACCGCAGACAGTGAGTTTACAGTAGAACTTAAAGATGACATTGCAGCTGATAAAATTCCTACCATTAAAATACCTATTAAACCGTGAGGCAAATACTTTATAATAAATACAGGAATCATTAAATCTGCTTTAACACCATTGCTTGCATAGCTTTCAGGAAAAAATGTTTGTGTTGTATTAGCTATTTCTTGTAAGAAATCTGGAGCTATGGTAACCAAACCACCTATAATAAGCCCCATAATACAATATGTTAAAACCACAGGAAACCTTAATAGACCATTGGCAAGTAAAAGTTTTCTGATAGTTCCTTCGTTTTTTGAAGAGAGCAAACGTTGAGCTTGTGTTTGATCGCATCCATAATAAGACACATACAAAAAGAAACCTCCAATAATCATAGGTAATAAACCATACTCATTGCCTTCGCCTATACCAATATTTAAGTCTATAACTTGAAGTCTTTCAGAATTAAAACCATTTGTCAAGCCACCGTGATCCTGTAATAAATCCCACCCATAAAAAAGGCAAATAATAAGCCCTAAAAACAAGATAATCATTTGAATAGCATCTCCCCAAACTACAGCTTTCATACCACCTTGCCATGAGTAGATTATAGTAATCACACTTATAATTAAAATGGTGTACACATAATCAATATTTAAAACTGCTTGTAAGATTATTGCAATCGTGTACACCATTACGCCTGTTCCTAACGCGCGACTTATTTGAAAAACAACACTTAAAATTAATCGCGTTGAAACACTGAAACGTTTTTCTACAAATTCATAAATACTAACTACACCAGACCTGAATAATGGAGGTATAACCACAATCATAATAAAAATCATTGCTAGAGGAACAGCAAACTCAAACGTAAGCCATTTTAAACCACCTCCTAATTTAAGTCCGACAAAGGCTGGTGCAGATATAAAACTAATAGCTGATAATTGGGTAGCCATAGTTGAAAGGCTTAAAGGAAACCATCCTAGTTTTTTTCCTCCTAAAAAGTAATCGCTAGAGTTTTTGTTTTCTTTAAAGAAAAATCCCATTGCAAGGAAAAACACTATATAGCCTAATACAATACTATAGTCTAACCAATTCATATATTTAGTTCTCTTTTTTTAATAAATCAATTAATAAAGCGGCACTCCAAGAAAAATTGTTACCACCATAACCACCATTTCCGTCTTTATGAACTTCTTTTCTCGGATCAAAATACTCATAAAATCCGTTTTTAGTAATTAACTCAATGGTTTCATTTTTAACTCGGGTTGCTAACTCATTATATCCGTAAGATTTAAGTCCGTTATAAACAATCCAATTAAGGTTAACCCAAACAGGGCCTCTCCAATATTTTTTAGGGTTGAATTTATCGCTATCAGGATCAAAAGATGCACATAAATAAAACTCTTCTTTACCAAACACAGTCATTAAGTTATCTATAATCTCTTTTGCTCTGTCAGCATCTGGCACACCAGCAAACAACGGACTAAAAGAAGACGAAGACACATACTTTAATGGTTTATCGTTACGTAAATCATAATGGATGTATGCTTTTAACTCTTTATCATAAAGCTTATCATTAAATGATTTTTTACTTAACGTATTCCACGCTTTTAGTGTGTTTATTTTTTCTGTTTCTCCTCCTATTATTTCATACAAGTTTATCAATGCCTGATTAGACTTGATAAGCATTGCATTAAAAAGCGGATCTTGAATTAAAAACGGAGAAAGCTCTGTTATTTTAGCATCTTCATAGTTGTGAGCTTTTGCTATTTCTATAAGGTGTAAATAATAGTTGTATTCCTGGTTTGATGGTCTTTGAGATGCATCTACATGAGAGGTGTCTCTTCTTTCAAACTCATAAGTAGGAATATCTGTCATGGTTTCCCAAATTTCATCCCACATAGGAGAATTATCTGTACCAGATTCCCAGTTATGGTATATATAAACCAAGCCTTCGTTTTTTGGGTCTCTATGCTCATATAAATGTTTGTGGCAATTAAATACCTGATCAATATGGTTTTTAACAAATGCTAAAACCTCATCTTTATTTTTGTGTATATGATACATTTCTTCCAAAACAAAACCTAAAACTGGCGGCTGTGTTAAACCTGTAGTTTTATGGTCTTTTGGAGCATAAGGGCTTAATTCAGATTTATGAAATTCAGCTCCTGGAAAATATGAATCACTTTCGTTATGAAACACAATATGAGGAATAAAACCATTACTCCATTGCGCATCTAAAAGGGTTTTCACTTCGCTTTTAGCTTTTTCAAAATCATAATGGCAAAGGCCTATAGCTATAAATCCTGAATCCCAATTCCATTGAAAAGGATATAATCCTTCACAAGGAATAGAAAACCCTTTAGGCTGAAAATTATTGTTTAAAACTTGTTTTGCTGAATCTAATAAATTATCTATCATAAATAAGTAAGTTATAGTAATGAATGCAATGGCATAACTTTATAGTAATGCCATTGCATGTCAATAAACTAAATCAAAAAATTAAAAATTGAATGTTGCGCTAAAAAATACACGCGTAGGTAAAACAGGACGACCTACAAAATATTCTTCTTCGGTTTGGTTGTTTCCTAATCTTGGAGAACCTTCTGTAATTCCTTCAGAGTTTAATAGGTTAAATACTTGAGCTCCTAATCTTAATGTTTCAGAATCTTCTCCTATTGGGAATGTGTATCCTAAATTAAAGTTTACCAATCCGTAACCATCAAGCTTTATTGTGTTTGTATCGTTAGAGTACTTATCACCAGTATAGTTGTAAGTAAAAACACCATCAAATTTATTGTTATCGTATCCTAAATTGAATGTTGATAAGAATTTAGGTTGTCTTCTTAACTCGTTACCTTCTATAGTTGGGTCACTTTCAGATTTTGTGATTTCGTGATCTTGATATGTCACAGAACCTCCAAAGTTGAAGTTTTTAACAAATCTCCAGTTCCAAGTAGCTTCAGCACCTATAGTACTTGTATCTTGAGTATCTACATCTTCAGTAGTTCCTCCGTTTGCTGTATTTACAAACGTAATAGAACGTCTGTCTTTTAATCCAACAGCATAAAGCGCAAGTGTTCCTGAAAATTTAGGTGTTCCATATTTTAAACCTAATTCTCCTTGTAATATTTTTTCAGTATCATAAGATGACGGATTTCCGTTAGCATCAAATTGTGTTCCTCTTAATTCAGGGAAGAAATATCCTCTAGAGAAGTTACCATAAACACTTAAGTTATCATTTACTTTATATAATCCGGCAAGTGCTACGGCAAAATCATCAGCAGAAACATGACCTCTTGTATAGCTTCCGTTACCCCAAACAACATTATCTAAATTGGCGATCCCTGTGTTATCTACAGAATACGAATCTGTACCTTCAACTTCAATATCACCAGATGCTCTTTCGTAACGTACACCAATATCAAAGTTCCAACGATCTAGTTTAATTTCATCTGTTAAAAACACAGCTACTTTATTACTAGATATGTTTCTGTTTGTATAACTTGTACCTCTATTTGTTATTCCATTAACAGTATAACCTGACACATCAACTAGCCTTGGTCTATTATTATACTCACTTAAATAACTTGTAATCACATTAAAATCACCAGCGCTTGATCTTGATAAAAACGATCCGAAAGTTACATTGTGAACACCAACTTCTTTTGTAAATTTGATATCAGCCATAAGCTCTTCTAATGGTCTATCTCTATCTAATATTCTATTTTCATAAAGCAAAGCATTAGCTGCTAAAGGTTGCCCGTTAAGGTATGTAAAGTTACCAGCTGTTAAATTTCTTGCTGCTAAATACTCTTGTTGGTTTTCAACAACTTTTGCTCCAGAAACACCACTACCATCTAAAAAGAAGTTAAATTGATGTTGGTATCTTGAGTAACGAAGTTTAGCATCCATTTTAAAAGTCTCACTAAAATCGTGTTTGAAATTAGTTAAGAAATAACCACCTTTTGTTAAAACACCATCTTCAATTGGTGAATTATACATACCATCTGGCGTCATGTAAGATAAGTTTGCAGCATCAGATGTTTGAAGTGTATAAATAGTTTGACCATCATTCCCTTTAGGGCGTTCTCTAGAACTACCTTCTAATGGGAATGGCAGATAATATTGCACATTATCATCTATGTATTGTCCAGAAAATGTTATTGATCCTTTTTTTGTTAAATGCTTAATATTACCACGTAATTGAAAACCTTCAGTTGCTAAACCTGTTTTAATTGGTCCTTCATCATATCTATAAAATCCTGATAAAGCATAAAACGTGTTAGAATCTTCGCCTCCTAAAGGTCCGCTAGTTACAAAATCTGCTTTGTATCTAGAGTTTGAAGCCACTTCTGTTCTAATAGTGCTTTTTGCTACTGGAGATCCTGTAACACTTGTATAGTTTATAATACCAGCAACAGATCCTACGCCATATAAAATTGAAGAACCACCACGAACAAACTCCATACTCTTCATTCCTAAATCATTTCTAAAATACACGTCATGAGCAGAAGAGTTTAACCCGAATGTACTCAATACTGGCATTCCATCAATTTGTAATGGGTTAAATTGATATTGACCACCAGACGGCAATCCTCTAACAAAAATATTTGATGCTACTTCACCACCACCACCTTCTACAGTGATACCAGGCACGCTTCTTAATACATCAGCTTGGCTACTTGTGTTTAATTTTGCTAATTGTTTAGAGTTTATTGATGTAATAGACAAAGGTGTTTCTTTTTGCGATCTTGTAGTTGATGTCGCTGTTAATAAAACTTCGTCAAGCGTATTACCACCTTCAGCTAACACTGCATTAATCTCTACTAGTGTTCCCTGTAAGTTAACTGATTGCTCATAGGTTTCATAACCTATAAAAGAAACTTGTAGTACTTGTTCTCCTTCTAGATTTGTAGTAAAGCTAAAATTACCATCAAAATCTGTCGTTGCTCCAGAAGCACTTCCTTTAATAAGTACATTGGCTCCAGTAACAGGCACTCCAGCCTCGTCAATAATTGTTCCCTTAATTTCTGTTTGCGAAAAACCTATATAAAAGCAAAACACAGACATAAAAGTGAGTAGTATTTTTTTCATAAATATTAATATTTTGTTATCATTGGAGTAAATCTATTAACAATAATGTAGTTTTGAGCTATTAATTTTATCAAAAAGTTAAGCAAACGTTTGCGAAAACGTTTGCGGTATTTTTTAAATATTTTAGAAATTAAGTACATGTCAAAGAAAAAAGTAACAACATTAAAGGAAATTGCTAATCAATTAAATTTATCAATTTCAACGGTATCAAGAGCCATTAATGATCATCCAGACATAAGTGAGAGTACAAAAATTAATGTAAGAAAATTAGCAAATCATCTAAACTATACGCCTAATATTTTTGCAAAAGGATTTAGACAACATAAAACAAACATTATTGGTGTTATTGTACCTACAATAACTCATTATTTTACTTCAACCATCATAAAAGGAATTCTAGAAGAAGCAGAACTGAAAGGTTATCGGGTTATTATTTCAGAATCTAACAATGATGTAAATAGACAAACAGAAATGATGCATACCATGATACAGTTTGGTGTAGATGGTATTTTAATGTCGCTTTCTAAAATGACAAAAAATGTTGATGCCATTTTACAAACCGTAGATAGAATACCTTTTGTTTTGTTTGATAAGGTATCTAGCAAAATACCTTGTTCACAAATCGTTATAAATGAAGAAGAAGCATCTTTTAACGCTATAGAACACTTAATTAATATTGGCAAAAAACGTATCGCAATTATAAAAGAATCTGAATTTTCATATAACTCTGAGAAGAGATATGCTGGTTACTTAAGAGCTTTAAAAGAACACAACATTCCTGTAGACGATAAAATTATTTTAAGCTGTAATGATATCAGTATGAAAGAAGGCAAACAAATGGCAAGCATTTTATTAAGTATGAAAGAACGCCCTGATGCCATTTTTGCAATTACTGATGGCGCGGCTATTGGCGTGATAAAAACACTCAAAAAGTTTAATATAAAAATACCTGAAGACATAGCTGTTATAGGGTTTAGCAACTCTATACACTCAACAATTATAGAACCTCAACTTACCACTGTAGATCAACCTGGAAGCCGCATAGGAACAACCGCGGTAAAATATCTTATAGAAGAAATAGAGAACACAAACGATACATTAACAAGTAAAACTATTGAAATAAAGACCAACTTAATCATAAGAGAATCTACTTTTAAGGTGTAATAAAATGATGTAATTTATTTTAAATTGGTACATCTATTTTGATACATTTGCTCTATGAATATAATAGACGCTATCATTCTGGGAATTATTCAAGGGCTTACAGAGTTTTTACCTGTATCATCAAGTGGTCATTTAGAATTAGGTAAAGCTATTCTTGGCGACAACTCTATGCCTGAAGAAAGCTTAATGTTTACCGTTGTGCTTCATTTTGCTACAGCATTAAGTACAATTGTTATTTTTAGAAAAGATATCTGGAGCATTCTAAAAGGTATTTTAACCTTTACATGGAATGAAGATTTACAATTTGCGTTAAAAATTGCCATATCTATGATTCCTGCTGTTTTTGTAGGTTTACTTTTTGAAGAACAGCTAGAACAATTATTTGACGAAAACATATTACTTGTTGGCTGTATGCTAATTATCACTGCCGCATTACTTTTCTTGGCTGACAAAGCTAAAGACACCAACAAAAAAGTAAGTTTTGGTAACGCTTTCATTATAGGTATCTCTCAAGCCATAGCTATGTTGCCTGGTATATCAAGATCTGGTGCTACAATTTCAACATCTGTTTTACTTGGTAATGACAAATCTAAAGCAGCTAGATTTTCTTTTTTAATGGTTGTACCATTAATTTTCGGTAAAATAGCTAAAGACATTTTAGGTGGCGATTTAACTTACAACAGCGGTAACTTTACACCTATTATAATTGGTTTTATAGCAGCTTTTGTCTCTGGCATGATTGCCTGTACTTGGATGATTTCTTTAGTAAGAAAAAGTAAATTATCGTATTTCTCAATTTATTGCGGCATTGTAGGTATTATTGCCATTGTATTCTCTTTAATGAACTAATTTTATGCAAAAAACTGCTGAAGATTTTCTTAATGGTCAAGTTTTATTAATTGACAAACCCTTAAACTGGACATCATTTCAAGCCGTTAACAAGCTACGCTGGGAAATAAGACAAGCCTTTAAAATAAAAAAGATAAAAGTAGGACACGCTGGCACTTTAGATCCGTTGGCCACAGGACTACTTGTTATTTGCACAGGAAAAATGACCAAGCAAATAAATACCTTTCAAGGTCAAGAAAAAGAATACACAGGTACTTTTGTAATAGGTAGCACAACACCTTCTTTTGATTTAGAAACCGAAATAGATAAAACCTTCCCTACTGATCATATCACCGAGTCATTGATTCATGAAACAACCAAACAGTTTATAGGAGATATTGAACAATTTCCACCGGTTTTTTCAGCTATTAAAAAAGACGGCAAACGACTTTATGAATTTGCACGTGCAGGAGAATCTGTCGATATTAAATCTAGAACTGTTACAATTTCATCGTTTGAAATCACAAAAATAGATGGCAACAATCTTGATTTTAGAGTTGTTTGCAGCAAAGGTACTTATATTCGCTCTCTAGCAAATGACTTTGGAGCTGCCTTAAATTCTGGCGCGCATTTATCTGTTTTACGTCGTACTAGAATTGGTGATTTTTTAGTTAAAAATGCGACTTCTATAGATGGCTTTATAGAAAGCTTAACAACCAATTAAGCTGTTTTTCCGTATATTATACTGTAAACTGGGCATTAAAAACATATAACCCAAAAAAAATTGCAGTTATCAAATAAGCATAAAGCCATTTTATTAACCGTTCTTATTTCAGGAACTGTTGTTCTTACTGTGTTTAATTTTGGCCTAAAAAAACAAAATGCACAGTTGGCAGAAACTTACTATGAGTTAGAACCTGAAAAAACAAAAGAGACTGCTGATAAAAAGTCTTTAGACAACCCAAATGAAAAGCTTTCTGAAACTAACAAAGCATTTAACGAAACGCAAAAGTACAAGCGCTACGCAAAAGCTTATCAACCTATTGCTCCTCCTAAAGATTACGAGTTTAAATCATCTGAAAGTAATATTAATGATAACAACACAGATGAAGGTTCGTCAAACTCAAGCTCTGAAATTGACGATGATGTACTTTCTTCATATAACAGTGTCAATGATGTTTTAAACAAAAGACGATCTGGTGTGCTTGGCAAGCAATCTGTAAACAAAAATAGCTCCATGCATTACTCGCTAGTAAACCGAACGCATAAGTACTTGCCAACACCTATTTACCTTTGTGAAAACGGAGGGAAAATTATTGTAAACATTAAAGTTAACGCTTCTGGTTTAGTCACTGATTCTTACATTAATGCAGCCTATGCTTCAGCAAATGAATGTTTAAAAGATCAAGCTTTAAAATATGCTAACCAAGCACGTTTTAGTATTGATGCCTCTAAAAAAACGCAACTAGGTTCTATTACATTTTATTTTAAAGGAAAAAACTAAACATCTAATAGCTGCAACAAATCTGCTATTGCATTTTGACCTTTATCTTTGTTGTACCAACGCTGCAAATCTTCTTTAAATTCTGGTGTTAAAACACCATGCGTTTCTTTATAATCTGTAACAAGTTTTGTTGCCTCACTAGGTCTTGGTCCAAATGTATTTACAACATTGCCTGTTTCATCATCAATCATAACAAGTTTAGGTATCGACTTTCCGCCATTTGTTAAAAACTGATTCATCAAGGCTTCATTTTCATCTCTAAATACCAGCTTTAAATTAATATTCTCATTTTCATTTGCAACCTTATTTATTGCTGGTATCACATGTGCTGCATCACCACACCAACTCTCTGTAAGCACTAGCCAAGTAGTTGGTTTTTTATATTGTGCTATTTTAGTTTTAGCGTCTTCTGATAGTTTTATTGTTTTATCCCAACGCTTCATACGTCGCTCATTAAGTTTTGTATAATTAATTAGAGCTTCTGTTTTATCTGCGCCTGTTGTTGATTCATCTGCTACGAGTTGCGTCATCAATTCAGTATACTCTGAATATGATATATGCTTTTTTAAGCTATCCTTTATTATATCTTGCATTTTGTATTAATGATTTTATTCAAAAATAAAATGATTTTCTATTTTGAAACATGATTTATATCATAAGTATGTCTATCTTTAATACAAAAACTTACAACTATTAATATATGGAAAAGCAGCGATGTGATTGGTGTGTTGGCGACCCTCTTTACGAAGCTTATCATGATCAAGAATGGGGCGTTCCTGTTTATGACGATGCTACTATTTTTGAGTTTTTAATTTTAGAAACCTTTCAAGCCGGATTAAGTTGGATAACCGTTTTGCGTAAACGCGAAAACTTTAAAAAAGCTTTTGACAACTTTGATTATAAAACCATTGCTAATTACAAGCAATCTAAAATAGACAGCTTACTACAAGATGCTGGTATTATTCGTAACAAGCTAAAGGTAAACGCTACAGTTACAAATGCTCAAGCGTTTATGAAAGTACAGCAAGAATTTGGAAGCTTTTCAAAATACATTTGGAGTTTTGTTGATGGTAAACCCATAAAAAACGCTATTAAAGATTACAAAAGTGCTCCTGCCACAACTGAAATAAGTGATGCTTTAAGTAAAGACTTAAAAAAACGCGGGTTTAAGTTTGTAGGTTCAACCGTTATTTATGCGCATATGCAAGCCACAGGTATGGTAAACGACCATGAGGTAAGTTGTTTTAGGTATGATGATGTATAATTATAAAAATTTCAGAAATTCTGTCCTATCAATTTCTTCTGCTCCTAAACTTTCTAAATGATTGGTATAAACTTGGCAATCTATAAGCTTGTAATTAGTATGCTGTATAAAAGTTATAAAACCAACTTTACTAGCATTACTAACTTTGGCAAACATACTTTCGCCACAAAACACGCCATTGCCAACATCAACACCATACAAACCACCAACCAACTCGTTATGCAACCAAACCTCAACAGATTTGGCATAACCTAAATTATGTAACTCTGTATAGGCTTCAATCATGGTTTGTGTAATCCAAGTGTCATCTTGCCCTTTACGTTTTGTCTTTGCACACGCTGCAATCACTTGTTTGAAGTCCTGATTTACTGTCACTTCAAATTCTGTATTTCTCAACACCTGTTTCATACTTTTTGAAACTTTGAGTTTTTCAGGAAACAATACAAATCTAGGATCTGGAGACCACCATATAACAGGTTCTCCTTCGTTAAACCACGGAAAAATACCGCTCTTGTATGCAAGTAATAATCTTTCTACAGATAAATCTCCGCCAACAGCTAATATACCTTCTGGTGTTGCTAGATTTACGTCTGGAAAAGCAATATGTTTTGACAAATAATGCATTGTATAAAAAAGGTCTATTAAAATATTTAATAGACCTTAAAATAATTGAATTATTATATTTTTTTAAAACGGAAGATCATCATGATCCTCTTCGTTTAAATTATTTGCAGGCTCAAAAGCTTGTGCTGGTGGAACAGGAGGCATTTCTGGATTTGAAGCATCTGCTTGTACTGCCTCTATACGCCAACCTTGAATAGAATTAAAATACTTTACTTCACCTTGTGGGTTTGTCCATTCTCTTCCACGTAAATTAATATTTACTTTTACTTGCTGACCTACTTGATAAGTGTTTAACAAGTCTGTTTTATCTTGAACAAATTCAATCATAAGGTGCTGCGGATACTGCTCTTCTGTTGTCACCACCAATTCTCTCTTTCTAAACCCATTACTTCCAAAACTTTGGGTTTCTCCAATTAATTTAATTCTTCCTTGTACTTCCATGTTTTAATTTAATTTGAATTTATGCACGCCTATTAAAATAAGCGTTTATGTTTTATGATAATAAAATTTTCCAAGCACTTAAAATATCACCAAAACTTAAATAGTTTTGAGCTAATTTATGCTTTTCTCTATGAGACGCTGTGGTAATATTAGGATAACGCTCACTTACTGTTTCTAAAAAGGCATCAACTTCAGATTGAGATGGTAACGCCTCTACATTTCCTAACATGCCTAGTTCATTTCCTGTTAAAATCATGCTGTTTTTAACCTCTTCTGGGAAACTATCTACACCTATTCCTAATGTAGATAGCGGTTTTGGTATTTCAAAAAAACCACTTTTAGCACGACTATAGAAACTTCCGCCTGCTCTAGAAACTAAATCTAGTTTCTCTTGATTAATAACGCCATTTTCATCAAGAACATCATCTTCTATATGAAGTTTCACTACTTCACAAATTACTAAATTTCCAGCACCACCTTCGGTTCCTAATTTAATAATATCAGTTACTTTACACTCAAACTGAATTGGTGATTCTGCAACACGAAAAGGCTTAACAATATCAGATTCAAGCATAGTAAGACCTGCTTTATCAAACTCATTAACACCTTCTGGGTATTCAGTACTACTTAATGAAGCTTGATGAACCAAATCATAATTCACCACATTTATAACTACCTCTTTTAAATATTCTACGTTTTCTAATGTATGTTTTGTGGTATTATTCCTTACGCGTCTTGCTGGCGAAAAAATCATCACTGGCGGATTTGCGCTAAACACATTAAAAAAACTAAAAGGAGACAGATTTGGGGTGCCATTTTCATCAATAGTACTAGCAAAAGCTATAGGTCTTGGCGCAACAGCGCTTAACAAATAGCCATGTAACTTTCCTGTTGATAAGTCTTTAGGTTCGAATGATGTCATTAATGTTATTTAATTTCCACAAAGGTAACTATTATGATATTGAACTAAAAATGATTTGATTACTTGTCAAGCAATATTATTAACAGATTTGCATTATATTAGAACTTGAAACAAAATTTATGGTTTTTTCAAAATATAGAAACCTTATTAGGTGGATTATTGTTATTGCTTCTTTTGCTATTATTTCCTTAATTCTTTGGAATACGTATGTGTTTTTTCAAAAATTTAAAGTTGAAGAACAAACTAAAATGGATGTTTGGGCAGCATCTATGAAAGAGATTCTTAAAAATCCTTTAAGCGAAAATGTAAACCCTGTTGTTGATAAAGTTTTTAGTAGCAATATTACAAACCCAATGCTTGTGTATAAAGACGGTGTTTTAGGGGATTACAAAAATATTAACGAAGAAAAAATAAAAGATAGCTTATATATAGAAAAGCTTATTCATCAATTCTCTCAAGAAAATGAACCAATACTCATTTCTTATGATGATAAAGCCACCAATGAAACCATTATTTATGGCACACTTTACTACGGTAACTCTGATGTGTTAAATAAAATAAAGTATTATCCACTAGCATTATTACTCATCATTATTTTGTTTGGTGCTGTTGTTTACTTTTTTTACCGAAGTTCTAAAATTGCTACTCAAAACAAACTTTGGTCTGGAATGGCTAAAGAGACAGCTCATCAAATTGGTACACCATTATCATCACTTATTGGTTGGACCGAAATTTTAAAATCTGAAAACACGAATCCGGAGTATATTATAGAAATAGAAAAAGACATAAGTCGTTTACAAACCATAACAGAACGTTTTAGCAAAATAGGTTCGCTACCTACACTTGAAAAAACAGATATAGTAAGAGAAACTATAGACTCTTATGACTACTTAAAAGCAAGATCTTCAAAGTTGATAGATTTTGAAATTGTAACACCATCTGAAGAGATTTACGTAAACCTAAATAAGCAACTTTATAGTTGGACCATTGAGAACCTTGTAAAAAATGCTATTGATGCTATGAAAGGCAAAGGAAAACTTACTATTGAAATCTCTCAAATTGAGCACATAGTAAAAATAGCAATAACTGATACTGGAAAAGGGCTTCCTAAAAAACAATTTAATACTATCTTTGAGCCTGGTTTTACAACAAAAAAACGTGGTTGGGGATTAGGCCTTTCTTTGGCTAAACGCATTATTGAGGAGTTTCATGGAGGAAAAATTAAAGTACTTCATTCTGAAATAGGAAAAGGAACCACTATGCAAATCGCTTTAAAATCGGTTTAAGTTATGAAGGAACAATTTATTACAATAAAAGAAGCTGCTTTAAACAATAACTGCCCAGAGTGTTATAACACTAATGGACTTCAAATTACTTTTAAACAAAAATTTGTTGAAACCAATTTATACAAATCTATTACTAAAGAGACAACACAAGAAATAGAATGTAAAACGTGTAACACTATTATTTATCCTGTAAACTGGACAGATGATATAGAGCGTGTGTTTGCGTATCAAAAAAAAGCTTTTCAGCCAAAAAAGGCTTCTTTAAAGCTCAAAAAAACAGCTTGGCTACTTATTATTGTTTCTGTAATAGTAGTTGTTGCAATAATAACATTGGCTGTTTTTAATTTTCTATAAATTTTGCTGAATAGCTTTCGCTAAATTTTCAAATTCTTCAGACGTTAAAGATGTTTTTGTAGTAAACCTAGCATCTTCCATAGTGGTAAGCGGAATTAAATGCACATGCACATGCGGTACTTCTAATCCTATTACAGACATTCCTATGCGTTTGCAATCCACGGTTTTTTTTAAAGCTAAAGCTACTTGGCGTGAAAAAGCCATAAGTCCATGATAGCTTGCTTCATCTAGATCAAAAATTTTATCGACTTCTTTTTTAGGGATACAAAGTGTGTGTCCTTTTGCGTTAGGATTGATATCTAGAAACGCTAAAAAGTCTTCGGTTTCAGCAACCTTATAACAAGGTAATTCTCCAGAAATTATTTTTGAAAATATAGATGCCATACTTTTTTATTGCTTTAAAAACTTGTAATTAGGTAAATATAAAAAGAAAATTCCTGTTCGGTTTTTTATTTGAACAGGAATTCTAAATTATATATTCGATATTTTTTAAAATTGCTTATCTAGATATCTCAAGGATATCAAATTTCATAACACCATTTGGCACTTGTACTTCAGCAACTTCACCTACAGATTTACCTAATAAACCTTTACCAATAGGAGAGTTTACAGATATTTTTCCTGACGCTAAATCGGCTTCACCATCAGCTACCAAAGTGTATGTCATCTCCATACCATTGGTTTGGTTTTTAATTTTAACTTTAGAAAGCACTAAAATTTTAGACGTATCTAGTTGTGATTCATCAATAACACGAGCACCTGCTAAAACCTCTTCTAATTTAGAAATTTTCATTTCTAGCATACCTTGAGCTTCTTTAGCGGCATCATATTCTGCATTTTCACTTAAATCTCCTTTATCTCTAGCTTCAGCAATAGCTTGTGAAGCGCGTGGACGCTCAATATCTTTTAGCTGTCTTAATTCGTCTCTTAATTTTTTTAAACCTTCTGCTGTGTAATAAGATACTTTACTCATAACTTCATCGTTTATATTATAAAATAACGTTTAGTTTATTCATTCTCAAAAAGAACGTGTACTAAACGCAAAAAATCTCGTTCTCACGAGATTACTATGCAAATATACAAAATATTTAACTCTGTTTGCTTTTTATTGTAAATTGCACTCAAAATTTTGCTCAATGAAAAACCACTCAAAACAACCTATATCTAGCATTATAAAACCTATTTGTTTTATGCTTTTAGCTGTTTTTTTTACAGCTTCTTGTAATAAAGATGATGACAACTCACTTTTAATAAACAACCAATATCTTCCAAATTATCAATTTGATTCTCAAAACACTATAAACACCAATTTACCACAATACAATGATTTAAAGTTTGCGGGTAATTATGTTGTTCTACCTCAATATGGCATTAACGGTGTTGTTCTTTTTTATGCTGGTAGTAATCAATATAGTGCTTTTGAGTTAAGTGACCCTAATCACCATTTACAAACTTGCTCAAAGCTTACCATGGAAGGAATTATAGCGCATTGCTCTTGTGATAATGATGAAAATAGTTATGAAATTTTTAATGGTATTGGCCAGGAAGGTACTGTTGGTCCTTATACATTAAGGCGCTATTTTGTTGAAGTTAACGGTGATATTATCAGAGTTTATAACAACTAGAGATTACAACAAACTCCACACATTATATAGAAAAACAAACAATAGCAGCCACACAAAATAATAGGCTTACAAAACTTAATACAGTCAAGTTAACATTAAACAACATAAAAGAATCTTTAAAAGCGACCAATCGTTCTTTTTGATTTTTTATATGTTCTTGATTGAAAACATTTAGCCATGAGATAAAACTATAAAAAGGTAATAGAGAAAATACAATTCCTGAAAACAAATACCGTAATATTGAAAGATTTTTCATCGTCTCTAAAGTATAAAAAAACCCAAACATCACTGTTTGGGTTTTTTGTTTAAAATTTCTGCTCTACAGAAAATTAGTTTAAAACTTCAATGTTACTCCCAATAAGAAGTTTGTAGTTGCTTGTGGATAATAAAAATTCTCTGTGATAGGTGCATCATTAGAATTTTCTGGTCTATAGTAATAGCTATATGTATAACCATTAGACACATACTTTTCGTTAAAAATATTGTTTACCAATAGATTGAACGCAATTTCTTTCATCCAAGACGGATTCAACTTAAAAGATGCGTTAAAGTTATTTACAAAATAAGCATCCATACTTTTGCTATCACTAGATGTGTTGTCTAAATATTGCTTACCTACATATTTTGATATTAATGCTAGGTTAAGATTTTTTACTGGAGAAAATGTTACTGTTCCTCCCGCAATAACATTTGGTGAAAATGAAATATCTGTATCTTTATATGAGGTAGTAACTGGCGCGTAAGAAACCTCTTCATATGTATTAGGGTCATATTGGGTATCATAAACCACATAATCAAAAGCTTCTATTTTATTCTTACTAAATGTAGCATTTGCATCAATACGTAATTTATTAGAAAACTTATAACCAGCTTGTAATTCTATACCTGCTCTATAACTTTTATCAACATTCATTCTAATAGCATCACCTACGTTATCTAGATCTCCAGTTAACACTAATTGATCTTTATAATTCATGTAATACAGGTTTGCTGTAGCATAGTATTTTGGTTTTTTAAGCTTGTAACCAAACTCAAAATCATGCAATCTTTCAGGATTAGGTAGTGTCGGGTTTTTGGTTAAATCATCTCTATTTGGCTCTCTATTTGCCACTGCAAAAGACCCATAAACACTATGAAAATTATTAAAAGAATACGTTAGTCCCAACTTTGGATTAAAGAAGTTATATTGCTCATCTACAGCTATAGGAATTAAATCTGAACTATTTCCGTATGATGAGTAATCTACACGTCTATATTGTAAATCAGCAAATGCAAACCAGTTATTACCTATAGTATATTCAGCTTTAAAATACGTGTTGTAATCACGCTTTTTTCCTAAACTATTGTAGTAGTTTGTCCTGATTGGTACTGATACAGGGAAAGAATCCCAAATTAATTCTCCAAAATGATCTCCGTCATATTTATTGTAGCCACCACCTAAATATAAGTTCAAGTTATCTTTATGATAGTTTAAAGAGTAAACAAATGCATAAAAATGATTGTCTAACCAGCGTCTTCTTATTGCATCTCCTTCTTCACTAGCATCTGGACTATTAGGAAAATAATCACCTACTTCTTCTCCATCTTTATATTGCTCAAAAAAGCCTTTTCCTCGAGTATAGTTTCCAGAAATATTTGCTGAAAAATAATCGCTAAACTGATGTGAAAAATGTAATTGATAATGAGTTTGTTCGTAATCATCTACCTCATTATCATATGTGTAATAATTGTAAGTACGACCAGAATACAACATATTTGCTGCTTCAGCATCAGAAGAATAATTTCTATCAATAAAAGCTTGAATTCCTGCTAAATCGCCATTTACAACGGCTTCAGGAGTTCCATACCATGATTGATATGTTTTCTCTTTTCCTCCAAAAACAATGGCTTTTATAGATGTTTTCTCTCCTAAATAACCTGCTTCTGTATAATATGATGATAGGTCTGATGAAGCTCTGTCTATATAACCATCGCTCATAATTTTTGACAAGCGACCTTCAACATAGAAATTATTTTTCAAACCAGAACCAAGACTAACATTGTGTTTTCTAGTTCCGTATGAACCCACAACATGTGTTGTAGTTGCATAGCCTTCTTTTGATGGTTCTAATGTCTTTAAATTTAAACTTGCTCCAAAAGCTCCTGAACCATTAGTACTTGTACCAACGCCTCGCTGTAATTGAATATCTTCAACCGAAGACACAAAATCTGGCATATTAACCCAAAATGTACCTTGGCTTTCAGAATCATTATAAGGAATTCCGTTTATGGTTACATTTACACGTGTTGCATCTGTACCACGCACACGAATACCTGTGTAACCAACGCCTGCTCCTGCATCACTAGTTGTCACTACTGATGGAAGTTGGTCTAATAAAATAGGTAAATCCTGGCCTAAATTGGTTGATTCAAGTTGCTCTTTGCTAATGTTAGTAAAAGCTACAGGTGTTTTGTCTTTTGCTCTTGTTGCTGACAAAAGCACTTCTTTTAGTTCTTCAACAGTTGTTGAATCTTGTTGTTTTTCTTGTGAAAAAGCACTGACAGATAGCACAAATAATGCTAAAAATGCGAATAGGTTTTTCATTCGATAAAATAGTTTTTGCCGAATAAAAGAGGTCATTATTCTTTGTTAATAATTGATTATAAATAGAATACATAAGCTATTCCGGATACAGCTTTTAGTATTCACAGTCCCTAAACAGCATTACCTGTTCTAGGTTCATTGGGTATGATCTCAGCCGATAATAGGCACCCCTTTTTGAGAACGCTGCAAAGATAGTAGAGATTTCTGATTTTAGAATTACGAATCCAAAATATTTTTCAATCTATTTTAGGTGGTTTTCTACTTGCTTTTTTTTCAGATTGTTGGCGCTTGTTTGATAAACGTTTTAACTTTTCGACTTTTGGAGTTTTAGTTTTTTTCCGTTTTTTAGGGACTACAAGACCTTGATTTATGACTTCTAAAAATCGTGCTGTAACAGTGTCCTTATTTTTATGCTGACTTCTACTTTCATCACATTGTAATATTAACACATGATTTAAAGTGAGCCTTGATTTTAAGTTTTTAATAAGCAAAGCCTTTTGCTCTTCAGTGAGTACCTGGGAAGCTTCAACATCAAAATACAACGCAACTTTAGAGGCTGTTTTGTTTACATGCTGACCGCCAGCTCCAGAGCTTCTTACAGCTTTAAAGACTAGTTCTGCTATGAGAGCTTCATCGTTTATCACACTATTTTATTTGATGTGGCGCTTTTAATAAATCGTTTACGGTTTTTACAGGATTAAATGTAATAAGAGGTACTTCAACAAAAACGGTATTCCAATTGGCCATACTACCATTCCAAAGTCCTGGTAATTCTAGTGCTTTTAAATCTTTTCCTAATCGTGTTTTATTGGTTATAAAAGCGGCTTTATGATCTACATATTGGGTAAGGTTAAATTTATTGCCTTTGTAGTCTTTTATACCACAAACTAAATCTACTGGATTAAAATGAGTCGCGTTTTTTAAAATGGTTTTTTGGTGTTTATTCTTTTTATTTATTTGTGCTGTTTCAACTATTTGTAGTGAAACGTTTGCACTTTCATCTTTTACCCAAAATGGTCCGCCGCCTGGTTCTCCTTCATTTTTTACCATTCCGCAAACACGAATTGGTCTGTTAAGCTTTTCTCTTAAGTATTCTATTTGATATTTTTCAGCATACTTTTCAAATTCATGAGATATTTTCACATTCATTTTATTCACTAAAAATTTAGCTATGCTAATAACATCATCGCAATTTAAAGTTTCATTATCTATTTGCTCAAGATACTTAAATGCTTGAGTTTGGATTTCTATTAGAATACCTGCTAGTATTTTTTTGTATTTTGCAACTTCTTCTTTGTATTTACATACAACTACATTATCAATGTTTTTTATAAATATAACATCAGCATCTAGTTCGTTTAAATTTTCTATGAGCGCACCATGCCCTGAGGGCCTGAATAACAAACTACCATCTTCGTTTCTAAATGGTTTATCTTTTGGTGTTACCGCAATAGTGTCTGTAGATTCTTTTTGGTAAGAAAAGGAAATATCGAATTGAGAATTTGTTTTTTTCTCTACTTTCTCTTCTATTCTGGCAAATTCGCTGTTAAATTTATCTTTGTGCTGTTCAGAAATGGTAAAGTGTAATTTTGCGCTTGAACTGCTTGATGAATATAACGCTGTTTCAAATAAATGTTCTTCAAAAGCTGTTGAAATAACATTGTTTTCATACTCGTGAAAAGGCAATAATCCTTTAGGGAAATTCCCGTAATTCATAACGTTTTCATCTAACATAGCCTTAACAAATAGTTGCGACTGCTTGCTAATGCTTAACGTTTCATAATCTGGGTACAATACATTTAGCTGATCTTTTATTTCTCGATAAAACGGAAATTTTTCTAACCCTACAAAAAAGATATACAAGTCCTTATTATCTTTACTATTTAAATAAGCGTTGATGCTTTCTTTTTCTGGATTATACGCCTCTAAAAAGGTAAAAAGAAACTTAAACATTCTAGTTGCTGCTCCAGAAGCCGGAACAAACTTTAAGAGGCATTTTTGATCTTTTTCGTTATTAAATATTTCTGTGTAATAAGTTTCCTCTTGGTTTGTGAGTTTTAAAATACCGTTTCTAACTGTTGCTGCAGATACTAAATTGGTAAAAGGCAAACCGGACTTAAACATTTCTATTTGCTTATTTACTTGAGCAACAGTAAGGCCTTTTTGTTCTATTTGTTTAATATCTTTTTTAGAAAAACTCATACACTATTTTTTAATAATTCATCAATATGTTTTGTTGCTATACTTAAGCGCTCTTGTAAATTGCCATTTAATAAAACAAACGGTTTATTAAATGTTATCAAGGCAGATTTAAAAGCTTGAAACATATTATCTCTGTCATTAGGCTTATCTCTAATACCATCGGCTTGCCATGGTATATCAATATTAGTTAAAAAATAAAGATTATAGTAATTTTCTAAAGCAAATTTGTGTAAATCTTTTGGGCAGTAATTGTCATAATACGTTTCACTATAGACTTTTGTCTCAAGCAAATCAGTGTCACAGATAAGTAAATCTTTTGCTTTTTTAGACATTTTGTTTTCTAATAACATTTGTCCTTCAGCTATAGGTAAAACATCCTTTTTGGTTAAAACCTCTTTATTTTTTGCTTTTTCTTCGGCATATAATCTTGAATATTCAGGAACCCACAAAGTATTATAATATGCTGACAAAGCTTTTGCCAGAATTGTTTTACCTGTACTTTCTGGGCCAAATAAAACGACCTTTATGCAGTTTGATGGTTGTTGTTTAAGCTTTTCTTCCATGCTAAATATCCGTAAACAGCTATAATAGTAAACAAAAAATATTGAAATGAGGTGAAAACAAGCCCTTTATAAAAGTATAAAGGCACAGAAATTAAGTCTCCTATAATCCAATATGTCCAGTTTTCTAATTTCTTTTTTGCCATTAACCACATACCAACAAAAAAAATGGCAGTAGTAACAGTATCTACATAAGCTGTCCAAGAATCAAACTTATCATTTACTTTATAAATTAGAATCACAAAAAGAATTGTAATTACAAAAATAACTGCACTCCACAAGTGTTCTCTTTTTGTAGTTTTTGTTACTGACACTTCTTGGTTATTATCATCTTTTCTAGTCCAGAAATACCAGCCATAAATACTCATAGAAAAGTAATAGGCATTTATAAACATATCTCCTAAAAGGCCATAAACCCAAAGAATATAAACAAAAATTGCTGTACTAATAATTCCTGTTGGATATACCAAAATGTTTTCTTGCTTGGAATACCAAACGCTTAAAAAGCCAAAGAATACTCCTATAAATTCAAGAACTATTAAGTGTGTATCTATACCTTGATACTGCGAGAACAACCAATCAAAAATGTGGCTCATAATCGTGTCTGTCAGATTTTACAATTTTCATATACAGTAAGCCTCTTTCTACAAGTTCAAAAGCTTCTTTTATTTCGGTTGTAAGTACCTGCATAACCTCATCATAATCACCATAAACCTGCGTGCTTAATGGATTTTCTAACACCTTAAGGTTTGATGCTCGAAGCTTTTTAATAAAATGGATGATTGATGGCTCGTAATCATCATGTAATGGTGTCAATGTTAATTCTACTGATATTTTCATATTTATTTTTTTAAACTGTCAAAAAATGATTCGTCTTCTTCAAAAGCAGTTCCTATAACCACAACATCAGCTCCTGCTTGGTAAGCATTTTGTAATGCTGTTGTACTTCTAATTCCGCCACCAACAATAAGTGGAATATTTAATACTTCTTTTACTTCAGAAATAATATGCTTTGAGACAGGTTCGATAGCTCCGCTGCCTGCTTCAAGGTAAATAAGTTTCATACCTAAAAACTCTCCAGCTTTTGCTGTGTTTACTATATGACTGCTGTTGCTTTTTTGTAAAGGTTGTGTTTCTGTTACACGCTGTACAGCTGTTTCTTTTCCGTTTTCTATAAGCAAATATCCTGTTGGAATAATCTCGAGCTGCGTGCCTTTTAGTTTTGAAACTGCCTTAACATGTTTCCCGATTAAATACTCTGGGTTTCTTCCAGAAATTAATGACAAAAACAATAACGCATCAGCGCTTTCAGTAATTTGTGTGACATCGCCAGGAAATAAAACCACAGGTAGTTGTGTGTGCTTCTTTATTTCTTTTACTAAAATAGTTGTAAGTTCTGCTTCTACTTCGCTACCTCCAACAAAAATATGGGTCGCTATAGAAGCATTCACTTTATCAACAAAGGGTTTTGTATTTTGCACATGAAACTTATCAGGGTCTATTAAAACAGCTAATAATTTTTCTTGATTTGCAATTGCCTGTTGTATGTTATTATAAATTGTTGTCATTTATGATGGTAAAGCAAAAGCACATGTAAAACCTTCAAATTCAAAAAAGGTGGTTTGGTATCGGTGTTTTTTATTATTGTAATCTATCCAAGCTATTGTTTCTTCATCTTTCATCATAAACGGAATCACAAGTGTATGTTGTAAAAAACTTAAACCAGGTGTGGCAAAAAGTTTATACAAGGACTCTTTAATACACCAAATAACTGTAAGCTTATTTATATAATGTGTGTCTTTTTTATCTAGGTATTCAAACTCATACGCCATAAACTTATGCGCTATTACACCTATTTTTTCTCGCTGTTTTTCGATATCAATACCTACGTTAGTATCACTAACAACAACGCCTGAAAATGTAAACGAATGCGTAATAGAAATATGCTTTCCATCTTTTAAGTGTGGTTTACCATTATCATCATAAAACAAATCCGCATCTGTGTACCCAAACTCTGCTAGTAAATGTCTCACACTTAAAAAACCACGTTTGTGTAACTCACTTTTCATTCTTGAAACACGAGCTTCACATTCTGGACGTAAATAAATATCTTTTTTTAACTCATCAAAAGACTCTGTTATCTTCCAGATTTTAACAGTAGTTTGTGAATTGGGATTAAGAGTTTTATATAGTGGCATTTAGTATTCTGAAAGTTATTGATTATCTTTGCACAGCCTTTGGCACATCATACAATTTTGGTAAGCGAATTTAACTATTTTAAGTGCTATTGCCAAAGTTGTTACACTATAAAAAATAATAAGAAAGATAACTATGAGTACAAAAACTGTTGCTTACGTACCTAATAAGGTAAAAGATATGTCGCTTGCGGCTTGGGGACGAAAAGAGATTGAATTAGCCGAAGCAGAAATGCCAGGTTTAATGAGCCTTCGTGAAGAATATAAAGATGAACAACCTTTAAAAGGTGCTCGTATTGCAGGATGTTTACACATGACTATTCAAACTGCTGTTTTGATTGAAACATTACAAGCTCTTGGCGCTGAAGTAACTTGGAGTTCTTGCAACATCTTTTCTACGCAAGATCAAGCTGCTGCTGCTATAGCTGAAACTGGTACTGCAGTTTATGCATGGAAAAATATGACCGAAGAAGAATTTGATTGGTGTATTGAACAAACACTTTTCTTTGGTGAAGACAGAAAGCCACTTAACATGATTCTTGATGATGGTGGTGATTTAACAAATATGGTATTAGACAAATACCCAGAGTTAGTTCCTGGAATTAACGGGTTAAGTGAAGAAACTACAACAGGTGTTCACCGTTTATATGAGCGTATGGAAAAAGGTACATTACCAATGCCTGCTATTAACGTAAACGATTCTGTTACTAAATCTAAATTTGATAACAAATACGGTTGCCGTGAGAGTGCTGTAGATGCTATTCGTCGTGCTACTGACGTTATGCTAGCTGGAAAACGTGTGGTTGTTTGTGGTTATGGTGATGTTGGTAAAGGTACTGCTGCTTCTTTTAAAGGCGCAGGAAGTATTGTAACTGTTACTGAAATTGACCCTATTTGTGCACTACAAGCTGCTATGGACGGTTTTGAAGTGAAGAAACTGGAAACTGTTATTGGTAATGCAGATGTTGTGATTACAACTACAGGAAATAAAGATATTGTTCGTGGTGAGCACTTTGAAGCTATGAAAGACAAAACCATAGTTTGTAACATTGGACATTTTGACAATGAAATTGACATGGCTTGGTTAAACAAAAACCATGGTAACACTAAAGATGAAATTAAGCCACAAGTTGACAAATACAACGTAAACGGTAAAGATGTTATCATTTTAGCTCAAGGTCGTTTAGTAAACTTAGGTTGTGCAACAGGACACCCAAGTTTTGTAATGAGTAACTCGTTTACAAACCAAACATTGGCTCAAATAGAACTTTGGAATAACAAAGACGCTTACGAAAACAAAGTGTATATGTTACCAAAGCATCTTGATGAAAAAGTAGCGAAATTACACCTTGAAAAAATTGGTGTTGAGCTAACTGAACTTAAGCAAGACCAAGCAGAGTACATTGGTGTTAAAGTAGAAGGTCCTTTTAAACCTGAATACTACAGATACTAAACACTTTTTGCTTTTAGATATAATATAAAAGTCCAAACAGTTTGTTTGGACTTTTTTTATACAATATGTTCTAGCAAAGTTTACTTACAAAAAACCCTTTCTGTTTCCAAAAAGGGTTTTTAATCTTATTAAAAAAATACAAAAACTATTTAAGCTTTAAAGAATCTAAAGCGTGATAGAAAAAATCTTGTTCATCGTTCATTGAGACAAATAACCCATTTGGAAACTTATCTCCCAATGCTTCTGTTGTTACGTCACAACCATCTGTTTCAATAGTACCTAAATTTAGTGTTTTAACAAATGTGTTATCGTCTCTTTTAAAGATATTAAAAGAATGATCTTGCTGATTAGAAACGATTAAAAAGCCTTGATTTCCTTGATATGCTGCTATTGCTATACCTTCTATATCATCTTTAAAATGCTCGCTTCCAAATAAGGCAATTTCTTCATCTCCTTTTTCAGGATTAGCATAATATTTTCTTATTCCTACACCTTCGTCTGAATAATATACATAACCCAAAGCGTCATCAACAGCTATAGCTTCAATTTCTTTTTGCCCACTAAACTTCCCAAATTTTCTTATTAAGTTAGCTTTCACTCCAAGAGAGTCAGACACTAACTCATATTGATACAGGTAATTTGCTGTAGGTCCTTGTTTTCTACTTACAATTACAGAAACTTTATCTGTTATAGGATCTTTGTAAATAGATATTCCCATAGGGCGCTTCATTGCAACTTCAGTTTCATCTTCAAAAACTTTAAAACCTCCGTTATCTAATGGCTGCATGTCTGGAACAGAAAATAATCTAATTTGGTGTTTTTCTCTTTCTGTAAAAACAATAATGTCTGTTTTTGTAGAATCTGAAAGTTTAAAACCATACTCAACATCTACATTGTTAGGGTAACTAACATTGGTAATGCTTTTTTCTTTGATTATTTTACCATCTAAATCAAAAGCATAAACACCACCGTTTATTTCGTCTTTGTCGGTACCAAAAACAATACTTTGTTCTGGATTTTTTTTGTTTACCCATATTGCTGGGTCATCACTATCGTGAGGCAATTTTTCAGTTATCAGTGTTGCTGCTATTTCTGGTAATTGTGTTACACAACCTAAAAGCAATACCGTAAAACCAAATACAATATTTATTTTTATTTTATTCATTTTTAATGTTTTAAAATTATTTTTTATTGAAAATATCATACTTCAATCCAAATGTTAATCGTTTTTCATAGAACTCCATTTGCATAGTTCTGTTTTTTGTTCCTTGGAAATAACGTAACGGTTGATTGGTGATATTGTTTAAATCTAAATAAAGGCTTAATCTGTTTGTTAAAGCAACACTTGCGTTAAAGTCTAAAAAGAATTGTTCGTCATAATATCTATCTTCAAAAGCTCTACCTCCAATTTCGTCTACATAAGAATCAGAATAGTTCCCTGAAAGTCTTAAGCTAAATCGTTTTCCTGAATAACCTATAGATCCATTAAACATATTAGGTGCTGTATTTGGCAAATCTAAATCTGTACGCTCATCTCCATCTTCATTAGCAATACCATCTGTATCTGATGTTAAATATGTATAGTTTAAGTAAATGCTTAAATTCTTTGCAAAACCTGGTAAGAAATCTAAACGCCTTTGTAAAGATACTTCTGCTCCTAAAACTGTTGCGCTTTTTCCGTTAAGTGGCTTATAAACTTCAAAGCCTGCTTCATTTTCAGATCTATTTACATAAACAAAGTCTGAAATATCTTTATAGAAAACACCTGCTGATATAATTCCAACAGACTTAAAATAGTGCTCTCCCATAATATCAAAGTTCATTGAAGTTGTTGGGCTTAAATCTGCATTACCAAAGTAAATTTCTTGATCTTCATTGTTTATTTCTTGATAAGGCACTAAATCTACATAGTTTGGTCTTGCAATAGTGTTTGTCCAAGCAAAACGCAATACAGTGCTTGGTGAGACATCATACTTTAAGTGTAAGCCAGGAAGAATATTAGTATATTCGTTTTTAGACTCTATAACGCTAGTTCCTGCATAATCACCATCTTCATTAAAGTTTAACTCATTTCCTTGACTATCAATAGAGGTATGCTCTAATCGTAAACCTGCTAAAACAGTAAACTTATCTGATAGTTTTTGGTTTATCATTGCATAACCCGCATATACATTTTCGTTTACATCAAAATTTGCAGTTAAATACTCTTCTGGCAATACAGTACTATCAAATACATCACCGTTGTATAGGTTTAAACCACCTAAATAATCAGCAGAAGCAAATGTTCCTATTTGGTATTGGTTACCTGCTAAAAAGTCTGGATCTGAATAGCTTCTTACAGGGATATTTCCTAAAAACTCTAGTTCGTCACCAATAGCTTCAAACTCTGTAAAATCATTATTACGATTTTTGTTTTTTATTCTACTTTTAGCTCCAAACTTTATAAAACCTTCTTTTCCTTTTATTAAAGTCAATGGTGCTTGAGCGTTTACAAACACGTTAATATCTTTTTCTTCTGTATACTGATTTTCTTCTGTAAGTTCTCCAAATTCAAACACACTATAGTCAGCATCTGTTGCGCTTAATGGCATAAAATAAGGCTTATCCTGATCGTTATTGAAAGCTACAGAATATTCACTTTCATATTCTAAATAACGCTCATTTAAACGCTCTTCAGAGGCTTTTGAAAAAGATCCCATCCAATCTACTTGCCAATTGCCTAATAAATGCTCTCCGCCTATGCTATAGTTTTGCATACGTTGATCTTCTAATCTAGCATTTTTGTTACGCTTGCTATCAATACCTCCTTTGGTTTGACGTTTTGCCTCTACAGGAAAACTTGTAAGATTACCGTTACTATCTACCGTAAAGTCACCTACTTCGATATCTTCTCCGTCTAATATTTCATTTTCCAATCTAAATCTATTTTCTCTGTCATCTCTCCAGTTGTAAATAGATTTAAAATAAATTGTATTGTTTTTGTCTAGTTTGTAATCAAAATTTGCTGAAAAACTACGACGTATACGTTGTACTAAATATTCTCTTATTTCAAATACTTTAGCATACGGATTTACTGAAACGTCCTCCATGATTGGGTCTCCTTCAACATCATCAACACCTGTATAATATTCAAATTCGTCATTCCATTCAGCCTCAACATTATCACTTCCAAAATCGTTATCATTTATAGATGCAGAAACCATCCATCCAAACTTATCATTTTTAGAGCGGTTTCCTAGCAAAAATGATCCGTTTAAAATACGCTTATCTGTTATAAAATTAACACCAGATCCTGCGGTTGCAGATAGTCTGAATCCTTGTGGCGATGTTCTTGTAATTAAATTTACTGACCCTCCTAAAGCATCTGCATCCATATCTGGCGTAACTGCTTTATTTACTTCTATAGTTTGCACCATATCAGAAGGAATTAAATCCATTTGCACGTTTCTGTTATCGCCTTCGGCAGAAGGTATTCTACTACCATTTAATGTAACCGAGTTAAGTTGTGGCGATAAACCACGGATAATGATATTTCTAGCTTCTCCTTGATCTACTTGCATTGTAATTCCTGGAATTCGCTTTACAGCATCACCTATATTTGCATCTGGGAATTTCCCTATCTGATCTGTTGAAACAATGTTTGTAATATTTTGTTTGTTTTTTTGAGTATTAAGCGCTCTTGCTTGACCTCCTAAACCATAACCTGTAATAAGAACTTCTTCAAGCTCGGTAGATTCTGAACTCATAATTACATTTAAAGTAACTGTACCTTCTGCAATTATTGTTACTTCTTTTTCAACGTTTGCGTAACCTATAAAGCTTACTAATACATTGTGAGTTCCTTCTGCAACATCTACTAAAGTAAATTTGCCATCAAAGTCTGAAACAGTCCCTTTGTTTAGTTCTTTTATTGAAACGGTAGCTCCAGGAACTGTAACTCCGTTTTCATCTGTAATTATACCTTGAATATTCCCTGATTGTGAATAACCAAAAAATGACAAAGTAAACAGTAATAAAAAAGTAATGTGATTTTTCATTATTAGTTAATTTTTGTTTGAAACAAAGCTATGTGTAAGCTTTGAGCAGTAGCTAAAGAATGTGTTAACAAATGGTAACTCAGTCTTGAAAATCAACTATAAAACATAGCAACATTAACAATTGCGTAACATGAAAAACATATTGCCTAAACATTGGTTATAAATTCAATAAATACGCTTGTAAATCTTCTTTGGAATTTAAAGGAAGTTTTTTTCTGAGTCTGTACCTTGCTATTCTAACACTATCTGAAGTAATACGGAGTACTTCTGCTATTTCTTTTGAAGACAAGTTTAACCTTAATAACATGCACAGGCGCATTTCTGATGCAGATAACTTACTTGTAGCTACTTGTTTCAAGCTTTCAAAAAAGTTAGGATGAATTTGACCAAAATAACCCATTAGTTCTGTCCACTCATTATTATGACTTAAGTCTGCTTCTATCTCTTCAACCAGTTGTTGTATTTTACTTTTTATTAGTTCACTATTTCTTCCTTTTATTTTGGTAAGAGTTTTAGAAACATCTGAAAGCATTTTATTTTTATGAGCTATATGTAAACTATAGTTGGTTAATGAGGATATTTTAATGTCTATTTCTCGTTTTAGAGCTGTTTCTTCCGTTATTTTTTTATCTAAATCTGCTTGCAATAATTGCTGTTTATACTCTAGAATTGCTTTCTCATGTTTTCGCCTTTTCTTTAAATACAAAAACCCTATTATAAACGTTAAAATTATAGCTCCCGTAATGGTTATTATTATATATTTCTGAACCTTGTTTATTTGGTTTTGTTTGTTTAAAATTTCTAATGCCGCTTCTTTTTCTTTAACATCATAACGAACTTGCATAGCGCTCACAAGTTCTGCATTATGAAGTTTAAGCTCTTGCTCATTAACGGTGCTTTGCTGATTAAGGTAATTGTAAGCTTGCTCAAAATCTTCTTTACCTGCGTATATTCTAGCTAAATCTTTTAAAGCACTTTCTATTTGAGAAAAATTGTTAGTCGCTCTTGCTAGATCTAAAGCTTGGCTTGTATAAGTCAATGCCTTATTATAGTAACCTTGTTTACGGTTGACATCGCCTAGGTTATTAATAATATTTATTCTAATATGAGAATCGCTGTTTTTAGAAAAAACAAAAGCTTTTTTAAAATACTGGTACGCCAAGTCATATTGTTCTAAATCCTCATAAATACTACCTATATTTTCATTACTTACGGCTAAACCAGTACTATCTTGAAGTTTTTTAAAAATATTAAGACTCTTATTCTGATATGCTAAAGCTCGTTTATAATCGCCTTTTTTTTCTTCAATAGTACCAAATAAAGCATTAGCGTTAGCTTTACCTTTTAGGTCATTTATTTTTTCTGAAATAGATAAGCTTTCATGTAAATGATTAATAGCTTCATTATAGTTTTTTAAATCAACGTTTATGGCTGCTATTGCATTTTTCACGTACACCAATGACGTATCCTTGTCGTTATTTAACGATAAATACAATTGGTAATTTTTTACAGCTTCACTTTTTAGCTTTAACTGATTATAAAAATCTCCTAACTGGATATAGGCTTGTGATTCTTTTTTATCATTGTTTGCTAATTTTGCTGCCTGTAAATTATATTTTAATTGAAGAAGTTCTTTATTTACAACACTTGAAGTATCAATTAGCGTTTGGGCTTCTAATTGTAAATTACAAAATATTAAAATACAGCAACACCGAAAGGCTTTATACAAATGTTGCAATGGTATAGTTATTAAAAATTATAAAGTGTAAATAAAATTCATATAATTTATAACTATGTAACCTTAATGTTATATTAAACAAAAAACCCTTTCTGAAAACAGAAAGGGTTTTTTAATTTAGTAAAGAAACCTGTTTCTTAAGCCTCAAAAGGCTCTACAGAAACATAAGATTTATTATCTTTTTTCTTTGTAAATTTTACGATACCGTCAACTTTAGCGTGTAACGTATGATCTTTTCCAGCATACACATTTTCACCTGGATTATGTGCAGTACCTCTTTGTCTTACGATGATATTTCCTGCTACAGCAGCTTGACCACCAAAAATCTTAACACCTAATCGTTTCGATTCTGATTCTCTACCGTTTTTAGAACTACCTACTCCTTTTTTATGAGCCATTGTCTTAAGGTTTTATATTGTTAATAATAACGGATTATTTTTCGATTCCGCCGTCTAATCTGTCTTGTAATTCTTTTAACTCATCCCACTTACCATCAGCAGCTAATGCAGCTTGTTTTGGCCAAGTATCTGTTACAATATGAGCTAATCTTGAGCTTGCTTCTGATAATACAGCGCTTAACTCTTCAGGTTTTGCTTTTGCAACTTTAGCAAATGTTTCATATCCTGCATTTACTAATGCTTCAGCAGCTTTTGGTCCTGCACCTTCAATTTTCTTTAAATCATCTGCTTTTGCAGTTGATTTTTTAGAAGCAGCTTTTGGCGCTTCTTTTTTAGCTGGAGCAGCTTTCTTTTCAGCTTTTGCAGCTGGCTTTGCTCCTGATGCTACGATGTTTTCAATTACAATTTCAGTTAAAGATTGTCTGTGTCCATTTTTAACACGGTAACCTTTACGTCTCTTTTTCTTGAAAACGATAACTTTATCACCTTTAAGGTGCTTTAAAACTTTTGCTCCTACTTGAGCTCCATTTATAGCTGGGGCGCCTACAGTTACTTTGTCTCCGTCTCCTAAAAGAAGTACATTATCAAAAGATACTGCTTCTCCTTCTTCTACAGATAAACGATTTACAAAGACTTTTTGGTCTTTTTCAACTTTGAATTGTTGCCCTGCTATCTCTACAATTGCGTACATAGCGTAACGTTTATATTAATTAATTTGTTCAAAAAATGAGTGCAAATATACTGCTAATTAATTAAACTACAAACGTTTTATTTATTTTGGGTTAAGATTTTTACTGTTTTTAAACAATTGCATAAATGCTAATGCTAAAATTGCAGAAGAAGACAACCCTTCTATAAGAATAATAAAGATGAGTATTCCACCTCCTTGATTGTAATCTTGAAACCAGTCTTTCAACAAGTTATTCTTAAAGTCAACATCTAAATGAAATAAATAAATAGCCATAAACAGCGTGAACAAAAATGTGGCAAAAAAACCTGTCAATAGGCCTGCTTTAAAACCATTTGTATAATTAAATGCGGTTCCTGAAGTTAACTTATAATATTTAATTGCGGCATATACACCATAAGCTACAATTAATCCATTAAACAATCTAAACCAAGGGTTGTTGTGTAAATCACATAGTTTTAAAATTAAAAAATAAGCAATTAACGTTACTGCGGTAAAAACCCCATACTTTACCGCGACAGAAATAGTAGATTTCATAATTAAATATAATTTTGAGCGGTTACTTATCTTTAAATTTCGGAAAAATTTATGGTTTATAATAATTAAAGCTTAAAAATTTAATAATCTTATGAATAAACTTATATCTGTTTTCTTTATTTTTGAGCATCTGTAACTTTTCCCTAAAGTTTTAGACATACAAGAAACTTTATAAATTCAAAAAACAACCTAAAATGAAAAAAAGTATATTCTCATTTGCTTCTTTGTTGTTAGTTGGCGCTTTAGCAACTGCACAAGAAGTCAAGTATGAAGAGTACGATTTAGATAACGGTATGCACGTTATTTTACATCAAGACAACTCTGCTCCTGTAGTTACAACCTCTGTTATGTATCATGTTGGCGCTAAAGATGAAAACCCAGAACGCACAGGTTTTGCTCATTTTTTTGAACATCTTTTATTTGAAGGAACAGAAAACATTGAACGTGGTGAGTGGTTTACCATAGTATCATCAAACGGTGGTAGCAATAATGCTAATACTACAGATGACAGAACATATTATTACGAAGTATTTCCATCTAACAGTGTAGAACTTGGTTTATGGATGGAGTCTGAACGTTTAATGCACCCTATTATCAATCAAATAGGTGTAGATACTCAAAACGAAGTTGTAAAAGAAGAAAAGCGTTTACGTGTAGACAACCAACCATATGGTAGATTCTTTGAAAACGTAAAGAAGAATATGTTTAAAA
The DNA here is from genome assembly GCF_048381695.1 of Corallibacter sp. Taxonomy (NCBI): domain Bacteria; kingdom Pseudomonadati; phylum Bacteroidota; class Flavobacteriia; order Flavobacteriales; family Flavobacteriaceae; genus Corallibacter; species Corallibacter sp. Next base: position 412,643 of record NZ_JBLXHI010000002.1, read on the forward strand.
AACATCCTTACAGATGGACAACTATTGGTGAGATGGAACATTTAGATGCTGCGACTCTTGAAGAGTTTCAAGCATTTAATAAAAAATTCTATGTGCCTAACAATGCTGTTTTAGTGGTTGCTGGTGATATTGATGTTCCTTCTGTAAAAAAAATGATTCAAGATTACTTTGGTCCAATTCCTAGAGGAGAAGAAATTACAAGAAACTTCCCTAAAGAAGACCCAATTACTGAAACTATTAGAGCTAAAGCTTACGACCCAAACATTCAAATTCCAGCTGTAGTAGCTGCATACAGAACACCATCTATGAAAGATAGAGATGCCTATGTTCTAGATATGTTATCAACATACTTAAGTAGCGGAAAATCGTCTGTATTATACAAAAAACTTGTTGACGAGAAGAAAATGGCACTTCAAGTAGGCGCATTTAACAATAGCCAAGAAGATTACGGAACTTATATATTATTTGGTCTTCCTTTAGGAGATGTAAAACTTGATGATTTAGTAAAAGAAATTGACGAGGAAATTGTAAAAGTTCAAAATGAATTAATTTCTGAAAGAGATTACCAAAAACTTCAAAACATTTTTGAAAACCAATTTGTAAACTCTAACTCAAGTATATCTGGCATTGCAAACTCTCTTGCTCGTTACTACATGCTTTTTGGTAACACAGAGCTTATAAACAACGAAATTGATATTTATAGATCTATTACAAGAGAAGACATTCAAGCAGTAGCTAAAAAGTACTTGAATCCTAATCAGCGTTTAGTTTTAGAATATTTACCTAAAAAAGACGACCAATAAAACATTAAAAATAATACAATGAAAAAAAACATATATACAGTAATCGCATTGTTTTTACTATCTGTTGGTGTATCTGCACAAATAGATCGTTCTAAACAACCTGAACCAGGACCTGCACCAAAAATAACTTTGGAAACTCCTGGTGAATTTGAACTAAAAAACGGACTAAAAGTTCTTGTTGTAGAAAACCACAAATTACCTCGTGTTTCTTATACTTTAACTATTGATAACAACCCTGTTAAAGAAGGAAAAATTGCTGGTGTTTCTGGATTATTAGGAAGCATGCTAGGAAACGGAACAACATCAATTTCTAAAGATGAGTTTAATGAAGAAATAGACTTTTTAGGTGCTAGAATGAGCTTTAACTACAGAGGTGGTTACGCAAGTTCATTATCTAAATATTCTGAAAGAATTTTACAATTAATGGCTGATGCTGCAATCAACCCATTACTTACTGAGGAAGAATTTCAAAAAGAAAAAGAAAAAGCTCTAGAAGGAATCAAGTCTAACGAGAAAAGTGTTGACGCAGTAGCTGGACGAGTAGGAAGTGCTTTAGCATACGGAACGCATCACCCATATGGAGAGTACATTAGCGAAGAAACCCTAAACAACATTACGCTTAACAATGTAAATGCTTTCTATCAAGAGAATTTCAACCCAACAAACGCATATTTAGTTGTTGTTGGTGATGTAGATTTTAAAACTGTTGAAAAGCAAGTGAAAAAATATTTCGGTAAATGGGAAAAATCATTAGACGTGACAGCTCCTGTACCTGCTGCTAAAAACAATGTAGCTAAAACCGAAATAGATTTTATTGACATGCCAAATGCAGTACAATCTAACATTTCTGTAACTAGCAATGTAGATTTAAAAATGAATGATCCTGATTATCATTCAGTTTTAATTGCAAATAAAATTTTAGGTGGTGGATTCAACAGTTACCTAAATATGAACCTTCGTGAAGAACATGGTTACACTTATGGTGCACGTTCTGGATTAAGTGCAGATAAATATGTTACAAGATTTAGAGCTGGTGCTTCTGTAAGAAATATGGTAACAGACAGTGCTGTTGTACAGACACTAAAAGAGATAAACAGAATAAAAACAGAACCTGTATCTGCTGAAGCATTAGCTAATGCTAAAGCTAAATATGTTGGAGATTTTGTTTTAGCACTTGAAAACCCACAAACTATTGCCCGTTATGCTTTAAACATAAAGGTTAACGATTTACCAAAAGACTTTTACACAACCTACCTTCAAAAAATTAATGCTGTAACAGCTGCTGATGTAAACCGTGTAGCAAATAAGTATTTTAAATCTGAAAACGCACGTGTTGTTGTAGTAGGAAAAGGAAGTGAAGTTCTTGAAAACCTTGAAAAAACAGGAATTCCTATCAAATATTTTGACAGCTATGCAAACCCAGCAGAAAAGCCTAACTACGAAATAGAGATGCCTGCTGACGTTGATGTTAACAAAGTATTAAACGCATACATTGAAGCTATTGGTGGAAAAGCTAAACTTGATAATGTAAATTCTGTTTTAATTTTAGCCGAAGCTGAATTACAGCCAGGTATGATGATGAATTTAGAAATGAAAAAAACATCTAAAAATCAATCTGCTCAAGAAATTTCAGCAATGGGACAATCTATAATGAAACGTGTAGTAGATGGTAAAACAGGATATACCGTAGCTCAAGGTCAAAAAACAGACATGAGCGAAGAAGAAGTAAAAGAAGCAATTGTTGAGTCTTCTCCTTTCCCTGAAGTTAATTACTTAAATGGTGGTGTAACTTTAGAAAAAATAGAAAACCTTGATGGAGAAAAAGCTTATAAGGTTAAAGTAGACGATGAAACTAGTATTTATTACAGTGTAGAGTCTGGTTTAAAAATAAAAGAAGTTAAAACCTCTGAAATGGGACAAAGTGAAACATTCTTCACTGACTATAAAGAAGTAGCAGGCGTTAAGTTTCCTTTCAAAATTTCACAAACTATGGGACCTCGTAAATTTGATTTCATTGTAAAAGAAGTTAAAGTAAACGAAGGTGTTAGTGATTCTGATTTTGACTAATTAAGCGTCTAACAACTTAAAAAAGCCTGAAGCATTGCTTCAGGCTTTTTTCTTTTTTTGAGATAAATAAACTCCAATTAATATGACAACTGCTGCAAAACCTTGAAGCAAACTAAAGCCTTCACCATCTATAACACCCCAAGCCAAAGCCACAATTGGCATAACATATGTTACTGAAGAAGCAAAAACAGGTGTAGATATTTGCACTAATTTGTTAAAAAACACTTTAGCTAAAGCTGTTCCAAAAAAGGCTAAAATAGTAACATAAACTAATGACATTTTAAAATCAGTGTGACTCCACGTTGCATCAGAGAAAAAATCAGCAAAAAATAAAACTATAACAGCCGGTAAAATAATAACAGAGTAGTTTCCTGCTGCAATTCCTAATGGCTTTACATCTTGTAAATATCGTTTTATAATATTCACATTTAGTGCATACATTACAGTAGATACAATAACAAAACCTGCGTATAAATAATTTTGATTTGGATTAAGCTCTGCGCCTTTTAGTATTAAAATTGCAGTTCCTATAAATCCAATAATAACACCTAATATTTGACGTCTAGATGAAGCTATCTTAAAAACAGCAAAACCAAACAAAATAGTATTAAGTGGCACTAGCGAATTTAAAATAGACGCAATAGCACTATCTATTTCGGTTTCAGCAATAGCAAAGAAAAATGCAGGAAGAAAAGAACCTAACAAACCAGATAAAGCTATCCATTTCCATTGATGTTTTGCTATTGTTTTCAAACTTTTAAAACCTGCTACCAATAAGAAAAAACCTGTAATTACTGTTCTTAAAGCTCCTAATTGATATGGTGTTAACCCTAATAAAGACTTCTTAATTAAAATAAAAGAAGTTCCCCAAATTAAAGAAAGCGTAAAGAGGTATAACCACTTTACTTGAATATGCTTCATATGCTATTTTTTAAATCACAAAATTCTCACTTATTAACGTAATAAACACTATTTATCATTAAATTTGTAATAAATTTAATTTGTACTATAAATGAAACTATTCAAAAATATTATCGCAGTTGCTTGCTTTACACTTACAATTGTAAGCTGTAAAAACAACGCAACACCAGAAGTAAAAACTGTTGCATTAGAAACTACTACTGAAAAAGCAGAATTAGATCCTAATGCCACTTATGCTAAAGCTGAATTTACCATAGATGGAATGACTTGCGCAATGGGTTGTGCTAAAACCATTGAAAAGAAAATGGCTAAAATGGAAGGTGTAAAATTTGCTAAAGTAGACTTTGATAAAAAATTAGCTATGGTAGAGTATGATAATGCTAAAGTAACTACTACATCGCTTGAAGAAGTAGTAAAAAAGACAGGCGATACCTACTCTGTAAAAGACATGAAAACTGTTGATGAGTTTTCTGAAAAAAACTAACAAAAAAGCCTCTCAAATTTGAGAGGCTTTTTTTTATTATTGTTTCCATTGCACGGTTTCCATGATATGCTGAATATCCTTTTGTAAATAATATGCAGCCGGAAGAATAGAATCATAATTTGGTTTTGCATAAAAATACAATGATCCTGTTAAAAAGTGATTAACACTATCTGTCACATAAAATTGTGATTGAGAAGCAGCATTACCACCTACCTCATAAAACATGCCGTAAACCTTGTGCTTTTTATTTTCGTAAATCTGTTCTATAATTTCATCAGCTTTAAGCGTGTGCTCTTGTGTAAAGCTTTGAGCATCTCTTAAAAGTGTTTTTAAATGCTCAACACTATCCTCAATAGGTTTATAAGTTAAATATATTGTTCCTTTTAATGAGGGATATTCTAAATTGATACCATAACCTTCAGTTCCTCTCACTGGTTTTAGCACTACATTTTCAGCCAATTTATTTTTTTCAAAAGTAAATGGCACATTCAAATTTGTTTCTTGATACTCTGCTTCAGGATAATCTAACCTTAAGTAAGCATCTGGTTTAGGAACAGGATTATTACCACATGAAAGGCATAGACTAAAAAGTAATATAAAAGCAAAAATATTAAGGTATTTCATAAATTATGGGAGCGTTATTTTTACACGTTTTATTCGTTTTTTATCTAAAGCTTCTATAGTAAAAACGTAATTTTCAAAATTTATTTTACTTCCTGGTTTAGGAAAACTCTTTGATGTTTCTAAAACAAATCCTGCTATGGTTTCAGCTTCACCCTTATTATCTTCAAAAGGTGTATCATCCTCAAGCTTTACTATTTTATAAAAATCTTTTAAAGGTGTTTTCCCTTCAAACACATAGTTTTTATCATCTAACTTAGAGTAAATCAAATCTTCATCATCAAACTCATCACTAATATCGCCTACTATTTCTTCAATAATATCTTCTAATGAAATAAGTCCTGAAGTTCCTCCATATTCATCTACAACTACAGCCAAATGCACTTTCTTTTCTTGAAATTCAGCCATTAAATCGTCTAGCTTTTTGTTTTCAGGCACAAAAAATGGTTCTCGTAACAAAGTTGTCCAGTCAAACTGCTTTCTATCTATAAATGGTAATAAATCTTTTACATAAAGAATTCCTTTTATAGAATCTACATTATCTTCAAAAACAGGAATTCTAGAATAACCATTGGTTATTATTTCAGGAATAATTTCAGAGTATTTTTGATTTATGTTTAATGCAAAAATATCTATACGTGGTCTCATTACTTGCTTCGTATCTGTATTTCCAAAAGAGACAATTCCTTGAAGAATTTTTTGTTCTTCCATGGTTGTGTCTTCTTCGCTTGTAAGCTCTAAAGCTTGAGATAACTGATCTACGCTTATGTTTGATTTTTGTTTACCTAATTTACTATGTATTGCTATAGTAACGCTTCTCATAGGTAAGCTTAATGGAGAAAAAACAATATCTAAAATTCGTAATGGGTAGGCCATAAAAACAGCAAATTTTAGTCTATTTCTACTAGCGTAAATTTTTGGTAATATTTCTCCAAAAAGTAATATAAGGAATGTTATAACAACAACCTCAAGAAAAAATTGTAGTATTTCAGAGTCTATACTTTTAAATAAAAAGTCACTTAAGTAAGCAAATAAAATAACGATACCAATATTAATAAAGTTATTGGCTACTAAAATAGTTGCTAGTAGTTTTTTAGGACGCTCTAAAAGCTTTGTTATTATGTTTAGGGCGTTTGTGTTTTCATCTATATTATCATCTATATCTGTTCGCGTTAAAGAGAACATTGCAACTTCGGCTCCAGAAATTAAAGCAGAGCATAACAGAAGTATTAACAATAATACATAACCAAAAACAATTGAGAAATCAATCGTTAATAAAGCAAAATAAAAACTCGGGGGTTCAGGATCCAATTACGTATATTTTAGTTAAACAATTAGAATGGTAAATCATCATCACCATCTTCAATATTGTGATCTTTAGGTTTTGTTTGGTTATTAGCTTGTGGTTGCTGTGAGGATGCTTGATTTAAGCTTTCATTTTTTGTTGTTAAAAATGTAAAGTCTGTACATTGTATTTCGGTTGAATAACGATCATTACCGCTATCATCTTGCCATTTTCTGGTTTTAATACGGCCTTCAACATATATCCTATCTCCTTTACTTAAGTACTTTTCACATATTTCAGCACCTTTATTTCTTACTACAATATTATGCCATTCGGTATTAGTAACACGCTCGTTTGTTTGCTTATTTGTATAAGTTTCGTTAGTGGCCAATGGAAAACGACCAACACAGCCACCACCTTCAAAATAGTGCATTTTCACTTCATCTCCTAAATGCCCAATTAGCATAACTTTATTCAATGTTCCTGACATAATTTACAGTTTTATTAAAGCAAAATTACAGTTTTAACTTGTTCTTTTTTTTAAAATTAATAAAAAAATATGAGCAGTGTTACCTAATACTTTAAAAATTGAATGCTTCAATAAAGTTACCTATTAAAACAGGAACAGCGTAATCGTTTATTTTTGATATTGGTACTGGTGTTACAGCTTGTGGTAATTCTGAAACATTAAGTATCCAAAATTTAGCATACAAGTGTTGATGTGATAGTTTATGAATTATCTCATCCTGATTAAAAAGCGTAAGCTTATAAGAGCTGTTTTTTGTTAACTTGTAATCTTTAAGCGTTTCTTTTATAGATTTTTCAGTCAAGCTCTTATTACTTTCTAGAAGTGGAAATTGATATAAGTTCTCCCAAATTCCCTTTCCTTTTCGTTTCTCTAATACTGTAGTTTCAGAATCAGAAATAAAAACTAAAAAATTAAAAAACTTCTTCTGTGGTTTTTTGGCTTTAATCTTAACTGGTAATTCCTGTACATTATTATTTCTATATGCTACACAATCTTGAGTTAAAGGACATTTATCACAATCAGGATTTGCTGGTTTACATTGCACAGCACCAAACTCCATAATAGCTTGATTATAATCGCCTGGGTTGTTTTCATCTATAATATCTTGAGCTAAAGCTTTAAAAAGTTTTATTCCTTTAGAACTATTTATAGGTGTATCAATACCATAAAATCTTGATAAAACTCTATATACATTACCATCAACAACTGCGGCAGGCTCGTTAAAGCAAATTGAAGCAATAGCACTAGCCGTGTAATCTCCAACGCCTTTTAATTTTAGTAAAGTTTTATAAGTATCAGGAAATTCTTGGTTTAAGTCATTTACTATATATTTTGCAGATGCATGTAAATTTCTAGCTCGCGAGTAGTATCCTAAACCTTGCCAAAGTTTTAAAACTTCACTTTCTGGTGCATTTGCTAACGATAAAACGTTGGGATATTTTGATATAAAAGCTTCATAATATGGAAGTCCTTGCTTAATTTGGGTTTGCTGCAAAATTATTTCTGACAACCAAATATGATATGGATTTTTCGTTTTTCTCCACGGCAAAACTCGCTTATTAATTGAATACCAGTCTGTTAAAATTTTAGTAATGTTCATTTAAAAAATATACAACATGCAAAAATAAAGGTTTATAATATTAAATTTTAGTGAATTAGGTTTGAAATATTGAATTTTAAATTCCTATATTTGCATCCCTTTAATAAATTAATAGTAACACAATAATAATATTTAAAATGACGAAGGCTGATTTAGTAGCAAAAATTTCTGAAAAATTAGGAATTGAAAAAGGTGACGTTCAAGCAACTGTAGAAACATTTATGGAAGAAGTAAAAACTTCTTTAGAAAGCGGAGACAATGTTTACCTAAGAGGATTTGGTAGTTTTATTATTAAAACAAGAGCAGAAAAAACAGGTAGAAATATTTCTAAAAATACAACTATCAAAATACCTGCACACAACATCCCTGCATTTAAACCTGCAAAAATTTTCGTTGAAGGTGTAAAAACCAATGTAGACGTTAAATAGCATATTTAACCAGTATTAACTTAAAAAACCGAGAAACTTATGCCAAGTGGTAAAAAACGTAAAAGACACAAGGTTGCAACGCATAAGCGTAAAAAAAGAAGACGTGCTAATCGTCACAAAAAGAAAAAATAAGTCGAAAAAGTAGTTGATTAACTACTTTTTTGGTTTTAAAAGTAAAACGTTCTTTGATAATGAGTTTTCTACAAACGTAAAACCTTGCGTTTATAGTAGTAACTCTATGGATTGAAAAATCCTGTGAAGAATTAGTATTAATCCATCTATACATAATTGTATGGATAAAAATTAACAAAATGGATAAAGAATTGATTATTCGATCTAGTTCCGATAATGTTGATTTTGCCTTATTAAAAGATGGAAAACTAATTGAATTACAAAAAGATGAAAGCAGTAATAACTTTTCTGTTGGCGATGTGTTTATAGCCAAAATACGAAAAGCTGTTCCTGGCTTAAATGCTGCTTTTGTAAATGTTGGCTACGAAAAAGATGCCTTTTTACATTATCATGATTTAGGGCCAAAACTGCCTTCTCTTTTAAAATTCACCAAACGTGTAAGCACAGGTAAACTAAAAGATTTTTCTTTAAAAAACTTTCCATTTGAAAAAGATATTGATAAAGGCGGCAAAATAAATGACGTCTTAAAATCAAATCAATCGCTATTAGTACAAATTGTAAAAGAACCTATATCAACCAAAGGACCAAGAATAAGTTCAGAGCTATCTATAGCTGGTAGATATATTGTTTTAGTACCTTTTTCTGATAGAATTTCTATCTCTCAAAAGATAGAGTCTAAAGATGAAAAAGAACGCTTAAAACGCCTTGTAAAGAGTATAACTCCTCAAGGTTTTGGTGTCATTGTTCGTACTGTAGCCGAAGGCAAAAAAGTAGCTGAGCTAGATAAAGATTTACAAAATTTGTTAGGTCGTTGGACCGCAATGTGTAAAAAGCTACATAAAGCGCATCATCCTAGTAAAGTGTTAGGCGAATTAAACAAAGCCTCATCGTTATTACGCGATATTTTTAACGACACCTTTACAAGCATTCATGTAGATGATGAAGAGCTTTACATTCAAATTAAAGATTACGTGCAAAAAATTGCACCAAAAAAAGAATCAATCGTCAAGTTATATCAATCAAATATCCCTGTTTTTGAAAAGTTTGGAATAGAGAGACAAATTAAAACCTCTTTTGGAAAAACAGTCTCTATGGCAAAAGGCGCCTATCTAGTAATAGAACATACAGAAGCCTTACATGTTGTAGATGTAAACAGCGGAAATAGGTCTAACAAAGCAAAATCTCAAGAAGATACAGCACTTGAAGTAAATCTTATTGCTGCTACTGAAATTGCTAGACAATTAAGACTGCGTGATATGGGAGGTATCATTGTAGTTGATTTTATTGATATGACTAAAGCCGAAAACAGAAAAACGCTTTACAATCATTTACGTGAAGAAATGAAAGATGATAGAGCGAAACACAAAATTTTACCTCCAAGTAAATTTGGTTTAGTACAAATAACCAGACAACGAGTTCGTCCTGAAATGAACATTAAAACTCGTGAGGAAAATCCTGACGCAATAATTAATGGGCAAGAAGTAGAAGCTCCTATTGGCATTGTACAAAAGATTACTCAAGATCTTGAACAACTAATTAAAAAAGACTATAAAAAGATGACTTTAAACACACATCCTTTTATAGCAGCCTTTATAACTAAAGGTTTTCCATCTATTCGTTCAAAATGGTTTTTTGAACATAAAAAATGGGTTAAAGTTTTACCAAGAGATGCTTACACGTATCTAGAATACCACTTTTTTGATAAAGATGGTAATCAAATTAAATAATAAAAAGCCCGACATTAATATTAATGTCGGGCTTTTTTATTTGTAATTACTGTAGTTATCTACTACTGTTGCGAAGCTGGACCTCCACTAACAATAATAAATTCAGAACGTCTGTTTAATTGATGTTCTTCTTCAGTACAGTTAGATCCACATTTTACTTTTGGCTCATTTTCTCCCATACCCATACCAGTAATTCTGCTTGCATCAACGCCTTTAGAAATTACATATTGTACTGTAGTTTTAGCTCGTCTATCAGATAATCTTTCGTTATATGAATTAGAACCTCTACTATCTGTATGAGATGTTGCTTTTATTACCATTTCTGGGTATTTTTTCATGATTTGAACAAGTTTATCTAACTCAAATGCAGCTTTAGCTGTGATGTTAGATTTGTCAAAATCAAAATAAATAGGTTGTAATTCAACTCTATCTTCAACAATAATCTCTTCTATTGGAGTTAAAGGAATTTGTACTGCTGTTTCTTCGTCTCTAGTTCCTTTTACAGTTACTTTATTACTTTCGTAACCATCAAGTGTTGCTTCAATTTCTGTGTCAGTTTCACACTCTACAATAAATTCAGCAATACCTTCTTCATTAGATAATTTAGAAGCTAATTTGTTTCCGTCGTTGTCTAAAATAGATGCCATAGCACCTTTTAGAACTTCTCCTGTGTTTGCATCTACAATAGTTGCCGTAATTAACACATCACAAATAGGTTGTAATTTTTTAAGTAAATAAATATCATCACTACCTTTTCCACCATCTCTGTTTGATGATACATAACCTTCTCCAGATTCTTCATTCATGTAAAAAGCAAAATCATCTGCATTACTATTTACTGGTATTCCTACGTTACGAATTGGTGCTAATTTACCATCAATTATTTTCGTATAAAATACATCTAGAGCTCCTAAACCTAAATGGCCATCAGAAGAAAAGTAAAGTGTTCCGTTATCACTTGAATAAGGGAATTTTTCGTTTCCTTCAGTATTTACTTTTTGACCTAAATTTACAGGCTCTCCAATGGTTCCATCAGATTTAATATCGGCTTTATAGATATCAAACATACCAAAACCTCCAGGCATATTAGACTGAAAGAATAGTGTTTTTCCGTCTACACTTACCGATGGGTTACTTACGTTATAATTAGGGCTATTGATGTGAAGTGGCTTTATATTACTCCATTTATCACCATCTTTTGTTGCCTTGAATAAGTGTAATACACTGTATTTTGTATTAGAAACACTATCTTTTTCAAATTCATTATCAAAAAAGCTTTCACGTGAAAAATACATGGTATCACCATTAGGTGAGAAAGAAACAGTTCCTTCATGATATTTAGTATTGATAGCTCCTTCTATTTGCTCTGCTTCTTGGTAAGAGCCATCAGATAGAATGTTTGATACATAAATATCTAAAAAAGGCTGATCATTCCATCCATAATTACGTCTGGCATTGTTTCTTGCTGTGGTGAAATAAAATTTACCATCATTTATAGCGCCTCCAAATTCTGATAATTCAGTGTTTATGTCTAAATTTTGAATATTGAATTTTTTACCTTTTTCTAAAATTTTAGGTAGGTATTCTGGATTTGCTTTGAAAGCAATAGCTCTGTCATCACCAGGACGCATATCAGCAAATTTATTCATTTGTACATTTGAAGCTTCATATTTTCCATTTGCTTTTAGCATTTGAGAATACTTGTATACAATCTCTGCATTTTGAGAAGTCTCTAATGCTTTTGCGTACCAGCGTTCAGCTTCTTCTGTGTTGAATATATTATAGTTTGCTTCACCTAATTGAGTATATACATAGGTATCGCCTTTTCCTTTTTCAACTAGCTTATTATAATCTTCTATAGCTTCAATAAACTCGAATTTGGCAAAATGCTTATCCGCAGACTGCGTTGATTTGTTTTGAGCAGTTGCACTTAAACTGCTAAATAATAATAGTGCAATAAATATTTTAAAGTTTTTCATTATGTTTAGCTTAAGTGATTAGAAATAACGAGGTGAACGTGACACTTTCTTTACGAAACTGAAATCGAAATTAATAAATATCTCGTGTGATGATGTTGTTGCTATATCCAAATCAGATTGCACATTATCATAAGCATATCCAATTCTTAAATTTGGAGAAATCATAAAATTAATCATCCCACTAAACGAATCTTCTAAACGATATCCTACACCTACTTCAACAATGTCATACATAAATAAGTTAGCATTAACATCAAAACTTACAGGAGCATCAAAAGCCATTTTAAACAAACCATGAGGCTTTAGTTTAAAGTTATCAGACAGATTAAATACGTAACCTGCAGCTGCAAATAAGTGTTGAGTTTCTGAACCTACTTTAGTACCATTTGTTGCATCTAAATGTACCGAATTGAGCATATTAGGCATAGATACAGAAACATAGTATTTATTAGGCTTGTATAAGTAAGCACCAGCACCAACATTTGGTGTTACGGCATCTACATTTTCTTGCAGAAATGGATCATTAGGATCTATTGCTGCAAGTGTAGTTAAACCTATTTTATGAAATGTTGCTCCGGCTTTAATACCTAAAGCAAGTTTGTGATCTCCACCTAGAGGTAGTGTATATGAGAAATCAGCATAAGCATTGTTTTCTCTTACAGGACCAATTTCATCATTGATAAATGATATACCTAACCCTACACGTTCACCAACAGGCGCATGTAAAGATAGTGTACCTGTATTAGGTGCACCATCTAAACCAACCCACTGACTTCTGTAAAGTGCTCCTATAGCAATACCATCAAATGATCCTGCATATGCTGGGTTAACCACGTTCATATTATACATGTACTGCGTATACTGCGGATCTTGTTGTGCTTGCATTTGCGATGCAAACAAGAAAAGTACGAGAATTATATATAGTCTTTTCATTATTATAATTTAGTTGTGTTAGTTTACTTGTTAATATATAGCCAAGATGTTCTTACTTCGTTATTTCCATACTTCATAACATAGAAGTATGTTCCTACAGGAAGCTCATCACCATTATCAGCGATACCTTCAAACTCTTTTATATAACCATTAGTTTTACTGTATACTTTAACTCCGTTTCTGTTAAATATCTCTAAACTTGTTACATCATAACCAGTTAAATCGAAGGTGTCATTAAAGCCATCTCTGTTAGGTGTAATAACTTCCGGGATTAATTTCATCAAACAGTTATCAGCTTGAATTGTTTGCTCATATACCATTGGGCAGTTGCCAGATGTTGTATACATTACTGTATAAGTTGCTCCTCCAGTTGCTTCTGTAATTTCTCCTGTTTCAGGGTTAATTACTGCATCGTCATTAGGTGTTTCACCAAACGAGAATACACCTCCTGTATCACCTGTTATAGTTGCGGTAATTACAACTGTTGTCTCATCACATTCAGATGTTAATGTAAATGTTGCATCTTCTTCAGGTAACACAACTAATTCTTGAGTTGATGTTGCTGGACACTCTCCTGCAGTGGTATACTCAATTGTATATGTTGCTCCTGGTGTTGCTCCAGTTACTTCTCCAGTAGTAGGGTTGATAACAGCATCATCGGTAGCTGCTGGGTTGAAAGCAAATGTACCACCTGTGTCTCCATTAATAGTTGCTGTACCTCCATCACATGTAGCTACTATTGTAAATGACGCATTCTCTTCTGGTAATACTACTAACTCTTGAGTTGATGTTGCTGGACACTCTCCAGCAGTGGTATACTCAATTGTATATGTTGCTCCTGGTGTTGCTCCAGTCACTTCTCCAGTAGTAGAGTTGATAACAGCATCATCGGTAGCTGCTGGGTTGAAAGCAAATGTACCTCCTGCATCTCCATCAATAGTTACTGTACCTCCATCACATGTAGGCGTTACTGTAAATGAAGCATCAAAATCACTACCTCCAAGATATTCAACAAGAACATCATCTGATACTGTTGATTGACCTCCTGTACATAAATCATAAGTTACTTGGAATGTGTAAGTCTCTGTTTCAGTAGGAGAAACAACAATGGTATCAGTATCACCAACTACGGTTCCATCTTCGTCTACCCATTCTAAAGTATAGTTAGGTGTTCCTGAAGGAGAGAATCTCCATGATTCAGGCTCATCAACAGTCCAAACTCCAGTATTTCTTCCTACAGGAGTTACCGCTTGTGTATCATCTACACTTTGTAAACCTATTACGGCAAGGCCGTCGTTCCAAGCTGTACAAGTTGGTTTACTAATAACATGGATATCTATATTATTTGATGATTCATGAAGGATGATTTGACTTGTAGACTCGTTAGAGCTACATTGAGTTCCAAAGTGACATACACCATTGTAATTTACAACAAACTGTCTGTATGGTGCAGAACCTAAAACTACATAGTCAATACTTCCACATACTGAAGGGTCTATATCATGGCCTACACCAAAAATATTTGCTTCAGAAACCGTAGTATTTGTTCCATTTGGTAATGTTGAAGGACCATCTCCGAAAGGTTGTAAATCCCATTCGTTGTAAGTTCCTGTATTTTCTACTTCAAAACTAATTACACCGTTTGACCCAATAACTACTTGATCATACGTACCACCATAGAAACAGAATTCAAAACCAAGGTCAATAACTTCAGACCATGTATCATCTACATCTATACTCGTTGGTGTTGCACCATCAACTGGTGGTGTAGGACAAGTGTCAATAGCGTTTATTTCATAATTTTCTGTATCCTGTCCATAAAGGTGGAAGTTTGCAGTAAGTGTAGCGTCAGGGTTTTCACAGTCTACTGTTTGATCTTCTCCTGCATAAGCAATAGAACAAGGGTTTGGTGGTGGTGGACATAAGAATGCTAATGGGTTACTAACTACCACACAGTTTTCGTCATTGGTATTAGCCACAGTAACCACTACGTTTGTACTTGCTGGATATGGCCCTAATATTATAATACCCGCTTCTAAAACTTCCTGGCTTTCACTTGGGTTTGCCGTGTCTGTTATTGTTAAAGAAGTTGCATCACCCATATCAGAAATATTAACTTCTACTTCAAAAGTGGGGTTACTTGGGTCTGTAGCACAATCTCCATTTACAATATCAAAAGATACAGTTTGTGGTAGACATGTTTGACACCAAACATCAAAATCCCATGGTTCTCTACTTCCACTAGAACAACTTACTGAACCATCTGCTTCAGCTAATACAACTATTCTATCTGTATTTGAAGTAAAGTTTAATCCTGCTAAATCTCCTCCATTTCCAGTACCTTCATAAATTACGGTTCCGTCTCCTTCTTCAATTCTAATAGTATCACAACATGCTTCTATGGTTCCTGAATTGAATAAAATATTTAATGGGAAACCTGAAGAGCTTTGGAAGCTATATAATTCAACATATTGATTGTTTCCGTTTTCATAACAATGTACGGTGTTTATAACTTGGCCATTCTCACAGTCTACAATTTGATTAGGGTCTGCTCTTACTGTGAAAGATTCTTCAGTACAACCTACGGCAGGACCGTTATCGTTGTAAGGTACAATAGTTACGTAGTAAGTTGTTTCGTAATCTAATGTTCCTAAATCATAAGTTAAAACATCTTCTACATCTACACCATTAAGAATTTCACTTCCGCCTTCTGTTGTTCCTACAGTAAGGTAATATCCATTAACAAGAACTGATGCAGGTGACCATGTAAGCACTACATCTTCATCAATATCTGACTCTCCATCTAATGGATAGGTTAATGAAGCGTTACAATTTGGCACAGCAGTAAGATCAATACATGACACATCAAAATCCCAAGTAACTCTACTTCCACTAGAACAACTTACAGAAGTATCTGCTTCCACAAAGACAACAATAGTATCTCCATCTGAATTTAATGAAAGTCCAGAAAGGTCTCCTCCGTTTCCAGTACCTTCATATATTACAGTTCCGTCTCCTTCTTCAATTCTTATAGTGTCACAACATGTTTCTATGGTTCCTGAATTAAAGAAAATATTTAATGGGTTACCATTTGAACTTACGAAACTATAAATTTCTTGATATTGATTGTTTCCGTTTTCATAACAATGAACGGTATTTATAATCTCATTAGCATCACAATCTACAACTTGATTAGGATCTAATCTTATTGTGAAAGATTCTTCTGTACAATCTACGGCAGGACCATTATCATTATAAGGTACAATAGTTACATAATAAGTTGTTTCGTAATCTAATGTTCCTAAATCATAAGTTAAAACATCTCCTACATCTTCATTTTGAAGAATTTCACTTCCGCCTTCTGTTGTCCCTACAGTAAGATAATAACCTGTAACAAATATTGTTGCAGGTGACCAAGTAAGCACTACATCTTCATCAATATCTGACTCTCCATCTAATGGATAGGTTAATGAAGCGTTACAGTTAGGTAACGCAGTTGTATCAACACAAGACACACTAATATCCCAAGGCGTATAATTAGTACTTGTTTGACAACTTCCTGTTCCATCTGAATCAATTGCTATTGCAATTGTACTTCCTGAAGACACAAATACTAAACCTGCTAAATTACCGCCGTTATCTCCTTGATAAAGTACAGAGCCATCCGAGTCAGTTACTATTATTTCATCCCATCCTGCTTCAATTTGTCCTGCATTAAACACTAATGCTAATGGTGAACCATCACTACTAGCGTAGTTAAATACCATTGGATCGTTATTATCATAACAATATACTGTATTAACCACTTCTCCAGTAGAGCAATCTACAACTTGATTTGGATCGTCTCTGGTTGTAAAAGTTTGTTCATTACAATTTTGTGCATCACCATTATCATTATAAGGCACAATAGTCACATAATAAGTTGTTTCATAATCTAATGTTCCTAAATCATAGGTTAAAACATCTCCTACATCCACACCATTAAGAATTTCTGTTCCTCCTGGCGTTGTTCCTACAAATAATGTATATCCATTAACAAGCACTGATGCAGCACTCCAAGAAATATCAGAGTTTTCATCCACATCTTCCTCTCCATTTGCAGGGCTTGTTAAAACAGCATTACAATTAGGAATTGCTGTTTCATCAACACAAGACACGTCAAAATTTAAAGGTGTAAAGTTATTAGATTCACAACTAGTGGAGCCGTCACTATCTATTTCTATATACATAAAACCACTTTCTGCAATCACAGACAAGCCAGCCATATTACCACCGTTATCACCATCAAACAATACTGTTCCTGTGTTATCAGAACCGTCATAAATTATAACAGAATCCCAGTTTTCTTCTATTTCACCTTCATTAAAAAAGACAACTAACGGTGCGTTATTAGAACTCTGAAAGTTCCAAGTCATTGTATCATCATCGGTATAACAATATACGGTATTAACTGGAATACCAGAATCACAATCAACTGGTGCATTAGGATCTGCGCCAGTAGTAAAAACAATTTCATCACAGCCTATTGCTGGACCATTACTATTGAATGGAGCTATATTTACATAATACGTTGTACCATACTCTAATGTTGGTAATGTATATGCGGTAGAAAGCCCAACGTTTTCATTATCTACTAATTCATTTCCTCCAGAAGTTGTTCCTACGGTAAGGTTATACCCAGTTGGAATCCCTGTTGCTGCTGTCCATTCTAAATCAGTATTTATACTAACACCATTTACATTTACAGGAGTAATAAGACTCACACAAGATGGAGGGTCTTCAACTAGCTGTGTAGCAGAGACATTGTCTATATAAACATAATAATTTCCTGAAAAATAGTTATTGCTTATTCTTAATTTGAAATCAGAACCTGTAGGCAAATCGGCTGCAGGGACAACAAAACTTATATTTGCACAATCGGGAGATGTAGCATGATTAACATCATTGATAGTACCTGCAGTAGTCCATGCACCACCATCATCAGTAGAGTACTGTACTAATATCTCACCCCAACCTGGTCCTGTTGCATCTGTTCCTGCTGACCAATCAACAACTTTGTAGTCAAAAGCTATTGTTAAATCAGTTCCATTAGATCCACCCACAATGTTTGGAGATGTTAGGTGTCCTGTTACGTTTGAGCTATCAAAATTCGCCCTTTGAGAAATACCGTCACAGACTTGAACTACCGCTCCAAAATAATCTCCAGAATCAGAGGTCCATCCTGTTGGTAAAGCAAGGCCTGCATCAAAATTCTCAACTAGCCCTACTTGAGAAAATCCAAAAAAGGATAGAAACCCAAATAAAATAGAAAGTGTAATTTTTTTCATTTGTTAATCAATAAGTTAGTTATAATTTTTCTTAAAAAAATGTTTTAAATCTTAAAAAAACAGCCGAAACGCCTTTTTTTTAAGGGTTGATAAGAATCAGCATATCTTAAAGTACTACTAATTACTTAATCCTCTAAAATTAAAAAAAAACTACTTGTTACATGTGTTAACATAAACTTAATAGATAAAACACTGTTTTCTTCGATGAATTGAGTTAATGTTCGTTTTTTAAAATTGGCAATATTTTAAATTTATGCAGTAATTATGATAAACAGCGCTTGATTGTAAACAAAAAAAAGCTTTTCAAATTCGTGAATTTGAAAAGCTTTTACATATAGTTAAAAATAACCTTTTTTTAAATATCATTAAGAAGTTTAGAAATCTCGTCAAGTTTTGGCGTTAGAATAACCTCTATACGTCTGTTTTTTGATTTACCTTCAGCAGTGTCATTTGATGCTACTGGCGCATATTCTCCTCTACCTGCTGCTGTTAAATTTTCAGGGTTAATAGCTGGATTTTCTCTTAAAATTTGAACTATTGCTGTTGCACGCTTTGTTGATAAATCCCAATTACTACTGATTTGAGAGTTTCCTTTGTATGGAACATTATCTGTATGTCCTTCTATTAATATAGCAATGTCTGGGTTTTCGGCTAAAACACTTCCTAGTTGTTTTACAGCTTGTTTACCTTTAGTTCCTACAGCCCAACTACCTGATTGAAACAGTAATTTGTTTTCCATAGAAACGTAAACCTTTCCGTTTCGTTGCTCTACAGTTAATCCTTTACCCTCAAAATCTGTTAACGCGCTAGAAATTGCATCTTTTAATTGTGTCATAGCTGCATCTTTTGCGGCAATAACACTTTCTAATTCCGCTACTCGGTTAGAGCGTTGTTCAAGCTCTTTTTTTAATGCTTCTAATCTTGTGTTTTCTGCTGCAAGCGCTGTTTCTTTTGCTTCTAGTTGCGCTAATAGTTCTCTATTCTTTTTTGCATTGGCAGCGATAGATGCTGAACTGTTTTTTTCTAATGCATCATATGATGCTCTTAAATTATCTAAATTAGCTTTTGTAGCATCATAATCTGCTTGTAACTTATCTCTTTGAGCGACTGTTTCATCATATCTAGATTGTAATGCTGCTAAATCATTTTGAGCTTTATTTAAGGATTCTGAAACATTTTCTTTGTCTCCTGATAATTGAGCGTTTTCTTTCTTTAAGGCATTATATTTACTTTCTAGGTCTTTATAAACTTTTGGCGAAACACATGAAAACATGGTTACTAATAGTGTTGCTAGAATTACGTTTTTTTTCATTTTACTTTTTTTAGATAAGGGTTTTAATTTTCAATTTCAACTAATATTGGACAATGATCACTGTGAACGGCATCTGATAGGATAACAGCTCGTTTTAATTTTTCTTGTAATGGTTCTGAAACCATAGCATAATCTAATCGCCAACCTTTATTATTTGCTCTCGCATTGGCTCGATAACTCCACCAACTATAATTATGAGGTTCTTTATTAAAGTACCTAAAGGAATCTATAAATCCGCTATCAATAAAATTACCAATCCATTCTCTCTCTACTGGCAAGAACCCTGAAACATTTTTATTTCTTACTGGGTCATGAATGTCAATTGCTTCGTGACATATATTATAATCACCACAAACTATAAGGTTTGGAATTGTTTTTTTTAGATCATTAATATAATCTTGAAACATATCCATGTATTCTAATTTGTGTTCTAGTCTTGCTATATTGGTTCCTGAAGGCAAGTACAAACTCATAATAGAAACATTATCAAAATCTACTCTAATATTTCTACCTTCAAAATCCATAGACTCTATTCCAGTACCATATTCTATATGATTTGGTTCTGATTTGCACAAAATAGCAACACCACTGTAACCTTTTTTTTGAGCCGAAAACCAATAATTAAATTTATAACCAGCTTCTTGAAATACATTTAAATCTAATTGCTCTTTTAAAGCTTTTATTTCCTGCAAACAAATAACATCTGGATTGGCACTTTTTAGCCAATCAATAAATCCTTTATTTATTGCTGCACGAACTCCATTAACGTTATAGGATATAATCTTCATCGATATTTTAAGAATTTGAGCTAAAATAAATAATGCTTTACATTTACACTATTAATTTAAAGCCCTTTTAACAAAAACTATTAACAAAATATTTTTAGGTTTACACAGTTAACTACCTAATGAAGCTATTAACTACATTATTTTTAACCTTTTTCAGCTTTTGTGCATTGGCTCAAGACTTGAACTCTAACTACAAAACAAAAACTGTTGCTGTAAGAGACTCTATTGCTATAGATAGTGTAAGTATAAACCCAAGTTTCTTTTCGTTAAAAGTTAACGATAGCACCTATTTAGACGATTCCTATTACACGGTTGATTATGCAAAATCAATTTTAACCTTAAAAAAACCTATAAAAACAGATTCGGTTACAATAAGCTATTTAAAATATCCTGAATACCTAACACGTACATACCAACAACTTAATGATGATGTTATTGTAAATAGTAGCGGGAAACTTCAAAAACTATACAAACTTTCTCAACCTAGCGAAAAAAACACCTTTACGCCTTTTGATGGTTTAACAACCTCTGGTAGCATTTCGCGTGGTATTATTGTTGGAAACAATCAAAACTCTGTATTAAACAGTGAACTTGACTTACAAATTACTGGAAAATTAAGCGATAAGGTTTCCTTGAGAGCCTCTATACAAGATGCCAATATACCCTTACAGGAAAGTGGCTATTCTCAACGGCTTGATGAGTTTGACCAAGTATTTGTAGAATTATTTAGTGACAATTGGAAAATACGAGCCGGTGATGTAGACCTAGAAAACACTAACTCCTACTTTGCTAATTTTAGCAAACGTGTACAAGGCTTGTCTGTAAACGCAAAACTAAATCACCCTGAATCTACTACCAACCTTTTTGCAGCAGGCGCGCTAGTAAGAGGGCAATTTACAACAAGTCAATTTGTTGCTCAAGAAGGAAATCAAGGACCATACAAGTTAAAAGGTCCTAATGGTGAACTCTACGTGTTAATTGTCTCTGGCAGTGAAACCGTTTACGTAAATGGTATTGCTTTAAAACGTGGTGAAAACGAAGATTATATTATAGATTATAATGCTGGAGAAATTATTTTTAACGCCACATTTCCTATTACTTCAGAAATGCGTATTACAGTTGATTATCAATATAGCGAACGAAACTACTCGCGTTTAGTTGTTTTTGGTGGCGGAAATTACTCAAGCGAAAAATTAAAAATTGGCGCCTCTATTTATAGTGAGAATGATGCTAAAAACAATCCGTTGCAACAAAACCTATCTAACGAACAAATAGAAATATTAGCAAACGCAGGCGATGACACTTCTCAAATGATTGCACCATCAATAACTCCAGAAGTTTACAACGAAAATAGGATTTTATATAAAAAAGAAATCATTAATGGCGTAGAAGCATTTGTGTTTTCAAACAATCCTGAAGACGAATTATTTAGCGTTAATTTCTCTCTTGTAGGAGACAATCAAGGTAATTATGTAGTAAGCAACATCAATGCCATAACAACCATATATGAATATGTAGCACCTATAGCTGGTGTTCCGCAAGGGAATTTTGAACCTATTATAAGACTTGTTGCTCCAACAAAATTACAAGTTGCCGTAGTAAACGGAAGTTACACGCCTTCAGAAAAAACACATATTGCTTTTGAAGTTGCTGGTAGTAAAAATGACTTAAACTTATTTTCAGATATAGATGATAGCGATAACGATGGCTTTGCTGGAAAACTTAAAATAGAGCAAGCTATAATAAAAAAAGATAGCCTTTGGAATTTAAACGCATATATTGACGGTGATTATGTTCAAGAAAACTTTAGATCTATTGAGCGTTTATATAATGCCGAATTTAACAGAGATTGGAATTTAGACCAATCTACAGGCATACAAGCTGTAACTAATTACGGGAATCAGTTTTTCTCTAAAACTGGATTACGTGTTTTTCATGCTCAAAAAGGGTATGCTAATTATCAATTTGAACACTTAAATTACTCTGAAAATTTCACAGGAAATAGACATGTAGCAAACGCAAATTTAATTTTAAATAAATGGCAAATCACCACAAATTCTAGCTTTCTCAATGCTACGTCAAACATCAATACATCAACATTTTTAAGAAGCTATAATAGAATTACCTATAGCTTAAAAAAAGCATGGGTTGGCACCAAAGTAGGACTAGAAGATAATCAGCAAAAAAACATAGAAACTGAAGCCTTTACTGCCTTAAGTCAGAAATATAAATCTTATGAAGTCTTTACAGGTATTGGAGACAGCACAAAAGTTTTTGCCGAAATTGGCTATAAGTATCGAGTAAATGACAGTATAAGAAATGGTACTTTACAAAAAGTGAATACCTCAAACACGTATTATATTGACACACGACTTATTCAAAACACCAAAACCAACCTATCTATTTACGCTAATTACAGAACCTTAAAAGATACTGATCCTAATATCGAAAAAGAACAATCATTCAATTCAAGATTACAATTTAGTCAGCGATTCATTGATCAGTTTATATTATTCAACACAGCATACGAAACCAATTCAGGAACACTACCTCAACAAGATTTTACCTATGTAGAAGTAGAACCAGGACAAGGTGCTTATGTTTGGATAGACTATAATAACAATGGTATTCAAGAAATAGAAGAATTTGAAGTTGCTCAATTTCAAGATGAAGGCAAATTCATTCGTGTGTTATTACCAAACCAAGTGTTTATAAAAACACATCAAAACAGATTGAGCTTAGCACTTACCCTAAATCCTATACAATGGTCTGGTTCAGAGAATGGATTCTTAAAAACGCTATCTCATTTTTACAATCAAACATCTTATTTGGTAGATAGAAAAGAAAAACGTCAAGGAAGCGCTTTTAATCTTAATCCGTTTTATGGCGAAGAAGACAACGAATTAGGACTACAGTCTAATTTTAGAAATGTTTTCTTTTTTAACCGAGGAAAACAACGTTACACATCATCATATACATTTTTAAAAAATGGCTCTCGTAACATTTTAACAGGTGGTTTTATTGAAAACTCACTTACAAGCCACAAGCTGAATTTCAACCATAAGTTTGCAAAAAACTGGCTAATAAACTTATCATCTAGTTTTGATATAAACGAAAGCGAAAGTGAAAATTTCTCAAGTAAAAATTACAAACTAGACGAATTGCGCTTTAACCCAAAGTTATCTTATTTGTTTAGTGATAATGCACAGTTTGATGTTTTTTATCAATACACCACAAAAGACAATACCATTGGAAATGAAGAACAATTGAAACAACAAAATTACGGCTTGTCATTTTCGTTTTCTAAAAATCAAAAAGCAGCGATTAGTGGAGAGTTAAACTATTTTTCAAATGATTTTACTGGAAATGCAAACTCACCAGTAGCTTATCAAATTCTTGAAGGTTTACAACCTGGTAAAAACTTTACGTGGACATTACTAATTCAAAAAAAACTGACCAAGTATCTTGATTTAAACGTAAGCTATTTTGGAAGAAAAACCGAGACAAGCAAAGTCATACATACAGGAAACATTCAGCTTAAAGCATATTTTTAAAAATACGTGCCTTAACAATTTGTGTAAAAGCATTAAAAAATGTATACTCCGCAGATAACATCAAACTGTATTCATGAAAGACTTTGTAATTATAGGCGCTGCACAAGCAGGGCTCTCTATGGCCTATTTTTTAAAAAAAAGCCAGAAAGATTTCTTAATAATTGACAAAGAAAACGAAATTGGCGCTTCTTGGCTTAACCGTTGGGATTCTCTAAAGTTATTTACACCAACAGAGTTTAACCACCTAACAGGTTTACCTTTTCCAGCACCAAAAGGACATTATCCTGATAAGTATGAAGTCGCTTCTTATTTTAAAAAGTATGTAAAAACTTTTGAGCTGCCTGTTCAACTAAACACACTTGCCAAAGGCATTGAAAAACAAGATAATTGTTTTGTTATAACAACCAATCAACAAGAAATAACTTGCAAACATGTTATTATAGCAACAGGTCCATTTCACATTCCTTACACACCAAGTTTTCACAACAACCTTTCAGAAACCATATACCAAGTTCATAGTAACTATTACAAAAGCCCTGATCAACTTCAAAAAGGCGCTACGCTTGTTGTTGGTGGTGGCGATAGCGGATTTCAAATTTTAGATGAGATTTCTAAAAACACAACAGAAACCACTTACTTTTCAGGAAACACTGACATTAGAACATTGCCTCAAGAAATATTAGGAAAAACGTTGTGGTGGTGGTTTACAAAAACAGGTTTTTTGAGTTTTAGCAAAAAGTCATGGATTGGCAAACGCATTAGCCAATCTAAACAACCTATTATAGGTACAGATGTTAAAGCCATTTTAAAACGTAACAATGTAGAAACTGTTGGTTACACTATTGATGCTGTAGATGACACAATAAAAACAACCTCTAAAAACCTAGAAAATGTAAAAAATATTGTTTGGGCTACTGGTTACAAACCTAACTTTAAATGGATAAAAAACATTGAACTTACAGATGATGGCTACCCAAAACACCACAGAGGAATTAGTACAACAAAAGGACTTTACTTTATTGGGCTACCTTGGTTACATACAAGAGGCTCTGCAACATTAGGCGGTATAAAAAAAGATGCGGCTTTTTTAGCTAAAGAGGTTTTGTGAAAACCGTTTAAAAATTTTTAATAGTATTTAATTTTACGAGACCAAACATACAAAGGCTCGTCATTGACTATTTTAGTGATTTTTGTCCAATTTCCCTTTTTCTCGAATTTGTATTTAAAGGCCATAGTTGTTGTGTTGTTATTCTCTAATAATATACTCTTAACAATAAATCCGCTTTTGTTATAAAACGTTTCTTGAGAACTGTAAAAGGATTTATCTACTGATGATCTTTTCTCTTGAAACACTTTTAACCCATTTTCATTATACCTATAATTTGTAATTCTAAATTTAGTTGAATCACTCGGCCTAAAGAACACTTTATAGGTTATTAATTTATTTAGCTCGTTATATTTATAAGTCTTTTTGGAATAAACGCTACCTTCTTCCTCAAAATAATTCAGTTCTAATATTTTATTTCCTCGTTTGTCATAACCATATTCATGCAAAGTATTTAATGAGTCTAAAAAATTTGATTTCTTATTTTCTAAATCTCTCAAATTGGGAATAAATTTTCGGCTTTTCTTAACAACATTGCCTTGATGATTCAAATCATAAACGATCGAGGGTCTATCTCCTTCTTCATCAATTATTCTCGTTTCAATTATCTTATTATTTTTATTACGTATGAAGTACCAATGAACAAAATCATTTGGTTCATCACTTATATAATAACTCATCGCAATTGGTTTATTAAAACTATTATAATGAAACTTGGTAAGCCAAAATTCATTGTTATAGTAAAATTCTTTTTCCTCTATAAGATTATTATTTTCATCATAAGTATATTTATATTCCCTTTTAAAACTCCCGTCTTTGTTATACCACGTTTCATTTTTAGGAAGTCCATTTTCTAAAAATTCTTTGTAATAGTTTACATAAAAAACCCAATGATAATTATACCAATACAAATAAAACCTACTCTTTATACCTTTAGGCGCAAAAATTGTTGCATGCCCATAATCGCCATCACCTCTCATAAAAACATAGTTCTGTTTATTTTCATTTAAAAACTCCACTTTCTCACTAACTGATTTTGGATTACCGTAAATGGTATCCAAATTTTGTTGAGAATAAACAGCCAAGGAAAACAACCAAAAAACAAAAACAAACAAACATCTCATAATCAATACAATATATAGAATAAAAATATAAAAATCACTAAATCAAATAAACACAATTGAGTGAAATAGCTCCTTCAATGAGTGAAACAAAAAAATCCCAAGTAAGTTTTACTTGGGATTTTGTTTATAATCATTCCTATACTATATAGTTATAAGAATTATTTCATTTTCATTAACCATTCTTTTACGTCAACTTCTTTTTTTATGATGTCGCGTAATTCTTCAACTTTAACACGTTTTTGCTCCATAGTATCTCTATGACGTATGGTCACTGTATTGTCTTCTAGGCTTTCTCCATCTACAGTAATACAAAATGGTGTACCTGCTGCATCTTGACGACGATAACGTCTACCAACGGCATCTTTTTCATCGTAAGTCACATTAAAGTCCCATTTTAAATCATCTACAATATCTTTTGCCATTTTTGTTAACGCTTCGTCTTTTCTTACTAAAGGTAAAATGGCTGCTTTTATAGGCGCTAATACTGCTGGTAATTTTAATACAGTTCTTGTACTTCCATCTTCTAAAGTTTCGTCTTGTAAACTATTTGAGAACACAGCTAAAAACATACGATCTAAACCAATAGAGGTTTCTAAAACATATGGTGTATAGCTCGTATTATCTTCATGATCAAAGTACTGAAGCTTTTTACCAGAAAACTCTTCATGTTGTTTTAAATCGAAATCTGTACGTGAGTGAATACCTTCTAGCTCTTTAAATCCGAATGGGAATTTAAATTCAATATCTGTTGCGGCATCAGCATAATGCGCTAGTTTTTCATGGTCATGAAAACGGTAATTTTCTTCACCTAAACCAAGTGATTTATGCCATTTAAGACGCGTTTCTTTCCAGTAATCAAACCATTCTTTTTGTGTTCCTGGTTTGATAAAATATTGCATTTCCATTTGTTCAAACTCACGCTGACGGAAAATAAATTGTCTTGCTACAATTTCGTTTCTAAAAGCTTTTCCTGTTTGAGCAATACCAAAAGGAATTTTCATACGCCCTGTTTTTTGAACGTTTAAGAAGTTTACAAAAATACCTTGTGCTGTTTCAGGACGCAGGTATAAATCCATGGCGCTATCTGCACTTGCTCCTAGTTTGGTTCCAAACATTAAGTTAAACTGCTTAACGTCTGTCCAGTTTTTAGAGCCTGTTAAAGGATCGGCTATTTCTAGTTCTTCTATAAGTGCTTTTACATCAGCTAAATCTTCTTTTTCTAAAGATTGCCCTAAACGCTTAAGAATGGTATCAATTTTTTCTTGATAACCTAATACTCTTCCGTTTGTTGATACAAACTCGTCTTTATTAAAAGCGTCTCCAAAACGTTTTTCAGCTTTTTTGACTTCTTTATCTATTTTAGCTTCAATTTTTGCACAATAATCTTCTACAAGAACATCTGCACGATAGCGTTTTTTAGAGTCTTTATTATCTATCAACGGATCGTTAAATGCATCGACATGTCCAGAAGCTTTCCAAGTAGTAGGATGCATAAATATTGCGGCGTCTATACCTACAATATTATCATGCATTTGTACCATGGCTTTCCACCAGTAGTCACGAATGTTTTTCTTTAACTCTGCGCCATTTTGTGCATAATCATACACAGCGCTTAATCCGTCATAAATCTCACTACTTTGAAATACATATCCGTATTCCTTTGCATGAGATATTACTTTTTTAAATTGATCATCATTGTTTGCCATAATGCAAAAATAAAAAACCGCTCCAACTAAAGGAACGGTTTTTCAAAAAATAAAGTGGGTTAGTTAATTGAGTGCTATTTTTGTAGACCCTAATTTGTTTTGGTTATGAAATACATTTACTAAATAATTTCCTTTTATCAGGTTATTATCAATAACTACATTCATTTTTGTGCAAGTTTCTAAATCGGTGTTTGTGTAATTTATTTCAGTCTTACCTGTATAAATTAGTGACTTTTCTCCAAAATTGACAACACCTCTATTTGCCACAACGTTATTATTTGGGTCTATTATTTGTATATAAATATCTTTTCCTCCTTGTGGTGTTAAATTATTTTTTAATAAGGTAAAGCAAACTTCAATATGGTCTGCTTTGTTAGCTTTTTCAGTTTCTGATACGCTTTTAGAGCTTACGGTATGTAATGCTTTAGCTTGTATTTGTAACACCGCTAGATTTTGAGCTTCAAGTAAGGTTTTAGAAAGCTTTTCGTTTTTAGATTCTAATGAAGAAATATAGGCTTGTTGAAGCGCTAATTTTTCAGAAACAGCAAGTACTTGATCGCTTAAAACTTTGTTTTGATGATTTGCTTCTTGAATTTTACTTAATAGCAAAGCATTCTCTTGTTTTAGAGTACTTAATTTACGGCTAATTTTAGATATTAAAGGAACACTGGTTTTAGCTGCTATTAAAGAATCTAAAACAGCTTGAATTTTAGATTTTGATTGTTGCAACTCTTCTGATAGCACTTCATTTTTAACAGTGACTTTATCATATAAAGCTATCATCTCTGATAGTTCTTTTTGAACAAAGCGACGCTCTTGCTCTAAAAACACTTCATGATCTTTAAGTGTGTTATAACTTGAAAAGCTATATGACCCTAATACAACAAATGCTATTACCAAAGTACCAATAATTAATCTGTAGTTAAAAAATTGAGGGTTAACTATCATCATAATTAATTTTACTCTGCGAAGCTATGACTTATCTTGTTGTTATCAGATTTTAATCGACAAACAGAAAAAAAAATTGTTAAACATATTAAACAACAACCATAAACAACTATATATCAACATCATCAATAAAAATATTTAATATATTTAGTTGTAAATTATCATCATGTTATCTGCCATAATCAATTTATTTTTTCCAAAAGTATGCTATGCTTGTAATGGGCTTTTACATGATCATGAAAGTTACATTTGCACAACATGTAGGCATGATTTACCTGTTACAAATTTTCACTTTAATGATGATTTAACAGTTTCAAAAACCTTTTATGGCAGAGCGGTTATTGAACAAGCAACAGCTTTATTAAGGTTTACAAAAAAAGGAATCACCCAAAAACTGATACACAATTTAAAATATAAAAACCATGAAGAAATTGGTGTTTTTCTTGGAGATTGGCTTGGTAGTGAATTAAAAACTATTGAAAGCTATAAAAACATTGACATAGTGATTCCTGTACCATTACACAAAAAGAAATTAAAAAAAAGAGGGTACAATCAAGTTGCTAAATTTGCACAACAAATAGCAAAAGCTTTAGATGCTGAATACACAAGCTCTGTACTAATAAAAGTAACTAACACAGCTTCTCAAGTACATAAAAACAGATTTAGTAGGCTACTAAACACTCATGAAATATTTGTAGTAAAAAATAATTCTGAAATAGAAGGCAAGCATATATTACTAGTTGATGATATTATTACAACTGGAGCCACATTAGAAGCTTGCATCAATGTATTAAGCAATGCAAATAATGTTAAAATAAGTATTGCTACAATGGCAATTGCTCAATGAGTATTTCGTTACTAACAAATATGTTGTTTCTTTGTAAAAATTTCAAACGGGTATAATGAAAAAAACGCTATTAAATTTCTTCGGCTTTTGCCTTATTAGCATGTTAATAATTAATTGTGCAAATCGCGGTAACCCTAGCGGCGGACCAAGAGACACAACTCCGCCTGAAATAACAAAATCTGAACCTAAAAATTATTCTACAAATTTTAATAACAATGAGATTAAAATTTACTTTGATGAGTATATAAAAATCAAAGATGTTCAGCGCCAACTTATAATTTCACCACCAATGGATCCAAAACCAGTGATTACTCCATTAGGCGGTGCTAGCAAACGTATTACTATAAAAATACTAGACACATTATCTCCCAATACAACATACGCCTTTAATTTTGGAAACAGTATTGTTGATAATAATGAAGAAAACCCTTACCCATATTTTAGATATGTTTTCTCTACAGGAAGCACTTTAGATTCTCTTACGGTAAAAGGAACCATAATAGATGCTGAACTTCGCAAGCCTGACAACTTTGTTTCTGTTATGCTTTATGAAGTAGATTCAACCTTTAATGACTCTGTCGTTTACAACAAGTTACCACGTTATATAACTAATACATTAGATAGCACAACTGTTTTTTCTGTTGAAAATATGAAACCAGGAAAGTATATGATGGTTGCTATAAATGATAAAAATCAAGATAATAAATTTCAACCGCAAAGTGACAAAATAGCCTTTAGTGACACATTCATTGATGTTCCTACAGACTCAACGGCTTTCTTTACATTAAAGTTATTTAATGAGGAACTTACTCCTAAAATTATAAGACCAAGATTACTTTCTGGAGAAAAAATAGGTTTTGGATTTCAAGGAAACTATAATGACATGAGCATTAATATACTTTCAGAAGTTCCTGATGACTACGAATACAGAATCACAAAAGACCAAAAAACAGACACTCTAAACTACTGGTATAAACCTAGATTGGAAAACACAGATTCATTAATTTTTAATGTAAGTAATAAAAAAGGATACTCTGAAGACTTTACCATAAGAATCAGCGAACAAAAGCGAGACACTTTAGCTTTAAAGGCTGAACCAACAGGTACAATTAAGTTTTATGAAACGTTTAAGATATATGCATCAACACCTCTATCTAAAATAGACGAAGAAAAAATAAAAATTCTAGATAAAGACTCATTAAATGTAGCATTTTCAGCAACTTTAGATTCTTTAGAAAACTCATATGCAATACATTTTGAAAAATCTGAAGAAAACAAATACGCTATTCAAATTTTACCGGAAGCCTTTACTGATTTTTTTAACGACACCAATGACTCTCTATACTTTAACCTAAACACGAAATCTTATTCAGATTACGGCAACGCTCGTGTAACGTTACAAAATGCCGTATACCCAGTAATTGTTCAGTTTGTTGATGAAAAAGGTGAGGTTAAATATGAGAAATTTAGCGAAAAAGCCGAGCCTTTAGATTTTAGAAATATGGAGTCTGGAGACTACTTTTTAAGGGTTATTTACGACTCTAATAAAAACAAAAAATTTGACACCGGTAATTACCTTGAAAAGCGACAACCAGAGCGTATTAGCTATGCTAAAGAAATTGTTGAAATAAGAGCTTTTTGGGATCAAGTAGTAGATTTTACTCTAGAGTAAACAGATCTCTATCTTGTAAAAACTTCAATTTGTTTCTATAAAAATTTATATGATTTCGCTCTAGAATTACAGTCTCTGTATAAGCTTTGTTTGGTCGTAATGCAGTTATACTTGTTCCTAAAACATCATAAACAGCAGAATGCCCGCAATACTCATTTTGTTTTTCATCATAACCAACTCTATTTACTCCAATAACATAGCACATATTTTCAATAGCTCGTGCCTTAAGTAATGCATCCCAAGCTGCAATACGAGGCTTTGGCCAATTGGCAACATAAATTAAAACATCATAGTCATCAGTGTTTCTAGCCCAAACAGGAAAACGCAAATCATAGCAAACCATTAGGCATAGTTTCCAACCTTTATAAGTTACAATTTGTTTTTTAGTTCCAGATGTATAAACTTTATCTTCACCTGCTAGTGTAAACGTGTGTCGCTTATCATAAACTTCTAATGTTTCATCAGGCTTAACAAATAACAACCTGTTATAATAACATGCATCCTCTTCTATAACTAAACTTCCGGCAAGAGCAATATTATGAGTTTTTGCTATAGTTTTCATCCATGAAACGGTATCACCGTTCATCGTCTCTGCTACAGATTTGGCATTCATAGTAAAGCCTGTTGTAAACATTTCTGGAAGCAAAACAACATCAACCTCATTAGGAAGTTGTGCTATTTTATTTTCAAAATAAGCTCTATTTTCTATAGGGTTTTCCCAAAATAATTCTGCCTGTATAAATGCTACTTTAAGTTGATCTTGCATCATGTTTATCTATATTTTATTTAATATTTCTGCAGCTTGCTTTAACGTCTCATTAGTTTTAGCAAAACAAAAACGCAACATGCTATCGTCTTTTTTGTTTTCGTTAAAAACCGACAAAGGAATAGCCGCAATTTTATGCTCTTTAGTTAGGCGTTTTGCAAATTCCACATCATTTTCCTTTGTTATTTTAGAAAAATCTAAAACCTGAAAATATGTTCCTTTTGCTGGAATAAAATCAAAACGAGAATCTTTTATAAGCTCTAAAAACAAATCGCGCTTTTCTTGATAAAATCCTGATAATTCCAAATAACGACTCGGTTCTTGAAGGTAATCAGCCAAACCTTTTTGCATTGGGTGATTTACTGAAAATACATTAAACTGATGTACTTTTCTAAACTCAATCATTAAGTCTTTTGGTGCACAACAATAACCCATTTTCCAACCGGTATTGTGAAATGTTTTCCCAAAAGAGGCTGTTATAAAGCTTCGTTTTTTTAATTCTGGAAACAAACAGACACTTTGATGAGATTCATTATCAAAAATAATATGTTCATACACTTCATCACTCAATACAACAATATCTGTATTAGCCGTTAGTTCTTGTAATTTTAGCAAATCGGTTTTTGTTAAAACCGTACCACTTGGGTTGTGTGGTGTATTAATGATTATCATTTTTGTTTTTGCAGAAATCTTGCTTTTAACAATATCCCAATCTATACAATAACTTGGTGCGTGTAATTGTATAGGAATTGTTTTTCCGTTATGTATGGTAATAGCTGGTTCATAGCAATCGTAAGCAGGCGTGAAAATTATTACTTCGTCATCAGCTCTAACAAATGCTGATATAATGGTATAAATAGCTTGAGTAGCACCTGCTGTAACGGTAATTTCATCTTCAGGATGATAACTGGTATTGTATAGTTTTTCATATTTGTTTGCTATGGCTTTAAGCAATTCTGTATTACCAGGCATGGGCGCATACTGGTTGTATCCTGATTGCATAGCTTTTGTGACAAAGTCTATAAGTTTTTTGTCACTTTCAAAGTTTGGAAACCCTTGAGACAAGTTAATAGCCTGATGCTCTTTAGCCAGCGCACTCATTACAGAGAAAATAGTTGTACCTAATTGCGGAAGTTTTGATTTGTGTTGCATAATGCTAAATATAATCAGTAATAATGACATTATTTCAATCAATTTAACATCTTTTTTTTTAGTGGTTTTTTATCTTTACAGCAATCAAAAAATTACACAATGAAACTATTAAGAATTCTTATACTTTTTATTACCGTTCAAGTCTCTGCACAACAAGGCGGCATGTGGATTCCTTCTCTTTTAGAAGGCATGAATGAAGATGAAATGCAAAGTTTAGGCAGCAAACTATCTGCCAAAGATATTTATGATGTTAACAAATCTAGCCTTAAAGATGCTATAGTGCATTTTAATGGTGGTTGTACTGGAGAAATTATTTCTGACAAGGGATTATTATTAACAAATCACCACTGTGGTTTTAGTCAAATACAATCACATTCTTCTTTAGAAAACGATTATTTAAAAGATGGTTTCTGGGCAATGAATCTTGATGAAGAACTTCCAAACGAAGGTTTATTTGTAGAATTTATTGTTCGTATAGAAGATGTTACTAGCCAAGTTCTTGCTGGTATCACAGAAACTATGACAGAAAAAGAAAAGCAATCTCAAATAGACAAAAACAGTAACACGTTACAAACTGAAGTTAAAAAAGAAACGTGGCAAGACACAAAAGTTAAGTCTTTTTACAAAGGAAACCAGTACTTTTTATTTGTAACAGAACGCTATGAAGACATTCGTTTAGTAGGTGCGCCACCAAGTAGTATTGGTAAATTTGGTAGTGATACAGACAACTGGGTTTTTCCTAGACATACTGGAGATTTTTCAATGTTTAGAATTTATGCTGATAAAAATAACCGTCCGGCAAAATACAGCAAAGATAACGTGCCTTACAAACCAAAGCACTTTTTACCAATTTCTTTAGATGGTGTTGACGAAGGAGATTTCACCATGGTTTTTGGTTTTCCAGGTCGTACAGACGAATATTTACCAGCCGTAGCTATAGAGCATATAACAACAGAATACAACCCAAGCAATATTGCTATTCGTGAAGCTGCTTTAAAAGTTATTGATGCGGGCATGAAAGCTAGTGATGATGTTCGTATAAAATACGCTTCAAAACAAGCGCGTATTGCCAATGCATGGAAAAAATGGATTGGAGAAAATCTTGGTATAAAGAAAAGTGATGCTGTTGCTGAACGCCGTGCTTTTGAAGCTTCTTTTACAAAAGCTTTAAAAGAAAAAGGTCTTGAATCAAAGTATGGACATATTCTTCCAGAGTTTGATAAACTTTATAAAGATTTTGCAAGCATTAATATAAAACGTAGAAACTTTATTGAGGTGTTCTTGGTAACAAACGAGTTAATGCAAATGACTTTTAGAACCTACCAAGTAGAACAAGGTTTAAAACAAAACCCTGACAATCTAGAAAAGAACAAAACGTACATTACAAACCTTTTAAAAGGTGTACATAAAGATTATGATGTAAATGTAGATAAAGGTGTTTTTGAAGCTGTTATGCCGCTTTACAAAAAAAACAATATAGATCCTACAATCTATGATAAAACAGCTTTTACAAATCTTGATAGCGCCTTAAAACTATTTGATGGTTCTGCTGATGACATCATAAAAAACATAAACAACGATGCTGCTTATGCATATGCCAAGCCAATGATTGAGGAGTTTTTTAATACGATTAATTCTGAATATCAAGAAAAAAACGAACCTATTACAGCGCTTCAAACCGAATATATGACAGCGCTTATGAAAGCGTTACCAAATGCGCGCTATTTCCCTGATGCTAACAGCACACTTCGTGTTACTTACGGGCAAGTAAGAGGCTACTCTCCTAGAGATGCTGTATACTATCAACCTGTAAGCTATCTTGATGGTGTTATAGAAAAGTATGTGCCTGGTGATTATGAATTTGATGTACCACAAAAACTTCGCGATTTATATGATGCTAAAGATTACGGACAATATGCTGATAGCAATGGTAAAGTACCTGTTTGCTTTTTAGGAACCAACCACACTACTGGAGGAAACTCTGGTAGCCCTGCTATTGATGCTCATGGAAATCTTGTTGGACTGAATTTTGATCGTGTTTGGGAAGGCACTATGAGTGACATGAATTACGACCCTGAAATTTGCCGTAACATTATGGTAGATTTACGCTATGTATTATTTATAGTTGATAAATATGCTGGTGCAAAGCACTTAATTGATGAAATGAAATTAGTACATCCGAAAAAGTAATATCATTACTGAAACTTATAAAAAAAGCCTTTTAGATTTAAGAGGCTTTTTTTATTTACAACAATAACACCTTAAATAGCAAGTCTTTATTTTTAAAAAAGAATTATATTTAAAAAAACTTTCGTCATATGAGACACCTTCTATTTGTTTTTGCTCTAATTATTTCTACTCCATTTATTTTTTCGCAAACACTAAATCACACGGTTACTGATAAAGATGGTGATTTAAAATTACTAGGAAAAGTAGATGAAAATGGTTTAAAAAAAGCCCCTTTTGCTGAGTGGTTTAATAAATATCATGACAACTACTTAATAAACACCGCTATTACTAAACAACTAAAAGACTCCTTAAACCAATATCAAATAAAAGTGTTTTTTGGAAGTTGGTGCGGTGATAGCAAACGAGAACTACCTAAATTTTATAAAATTTTAGAATCTATAAAGTTCCCAGAAAATCAACTAGAAGTTATTGCTGTTGATGATACTGAAGAAGCTTACAAACAAAGCCCAAATCATGAAGAGAAAGGCTACAACATACATCGTGTACCCACATTTATCTTCATAAAAGACAATAAAGAAATAAACCGTATTGTTGAGTACCCTAAAGAAACGCTAGAGCGCGATATGCTAAAAATTGTAAACAATGAGCGCTACATACCTAATTACAATGCCGCAAATTACATGTTCTATATGGTAAACGAAACACCTTTAGAAGACTTAAAATCAAACGAACAATTCTGGTCATCAAGACTTGCAGAGTTTGTTAACGGTAGTAAAGAACTAAACACACTTGGATATATCTTTTTAAGATCTAATCAAATTGAAAAAGCACTGTATATTTTTGATTTAAACACTAAAATATTTCCAAACGGATATAATGTTTATGATAGCCTTGGAGAAGCTTACTTTAAAGCTGAAAAATATACTGATGCTTTAAAAAATTACTACAAAGTCTTAAGTCTGAAACCAGATGACAAGAATGCTGTTGAAATGATTGAAAAAATTAAAACTGAAGCAGAAAAAAATAAACATTGATTGTTAACGTTTTAAAATATGATATGAAATTTATTTTTTCAACTTTTTTTTCTATTTGTAAGCTTAAGTAGTCTGGCTCAAGAAAAAGGAGCTTCTTGCGAAGTAACATTGACTAAAAAGGAGTTTTTAGAACACCGACTTCCTTTAAAGTGTTTTAAAATTTCAAATGACTCTGTTTTTAAGTCGCTTTCATACAAAATAAAGTTTCTTGGGAAACCCGCTGTAGATGTTAGTGGTGATTTTAGAATTAGTAAAGCTAGATACTATTTACAAACCGCTAAAGTTGGAGATAACATCTATATTTTTGATATTATGCTAGATAACGACAATATTGTGATACCTAAAAATATTAGTGTTACATTAAAGAAAAACTAGGTTGTTATTAAACAATCTCCATCTTCTTTAATAAAAAACTCGCATTCATATTCTGGCAAATACCTTTCTTAAGTTTATAGTCAAAAAAGAGTTCATCGTTTACAATTTGCGCATCAAAATAATAGTTCTTTACGGGCTCTAACTCTGCTTCAATATCACAAAGGCTTAAATCATGTGTTGCTATTATTCCTGTAGCGTGAGATGCTACTAACTTTTCTACAAACTTTTTTGAACCTATTGCTTTATCAGTAGAGTTTGTTCCTTTTAATATTTCGTCAAGAATAATAAAGTAAGATTCATCCTGAATAGCATCAACAATAAATTTAAGACGTGTTAGCTCTGAAAAGAAATAACTGCTATCATCAGTTAGTGAATCACTAGTTCGCATGCTAGTAATAAGCTTTATAGGCTGATAACTGCTTTTTGTAGCACAAACCGGCAAACCAACATTTGCCATAACAATATGTAGAGATACCGTTCTTAAAAACGTACTTTTTCCTGCCATATTTGCTCCTGTGATTATAAAAAACTCTTGATGATTGATTTCTAAATCACTATCAACACGTTTTGTTGCATCTAATAGCGGATGCCCAAGCGCAGTAGATTGTATTGTTATCTGTTTATCTACAATATCAGGGAAAACATATTCTGGATGATTAAACGCAAAATTCCCTAATGAGTTATAGGCATCAAAAAATGTTACTACTTCAAACCATTTTGCTACGGTTTGTTTATAAGCAACTATCCATTGTTCTACGTTGTAGCTGTTTTTTATATCAGTAAGAAATAATCCATTTCCAAAAATAGCCGATATAAGATTATTCCTATTATCTAAAGCATCTAAATGCTTTGAAAATTTGCTAAAAATATGTGAAGCTTTTTCTTTATAGGATTGAATTTCCTTTTGCTTTTCTAGTAATAAATCTGTTGTAAAACCCTCGCTCTCTATGCTATTTAATAATGATGCATACTGCCTAAAAGTATCTTTAATCTTATCAGTTTTTGAGGCTAATTGGTTTATTTTTTTTAAATAGATTCCCGTAATGCCTAGCCCTATTAACAACCAATAACCAATAAAAGAAAATCCGATAATTTTAAAAATTGTCAACCCTAATAATATGAGTGTAATTACCCTAAACACAATAGGAAACCAGCGCATAACATTAGGTAAGAAAACCTTATAAGTTTGCAACCAATTAGTTACAGTTTTTGTAGAAACTTCAACATGAATTAACGATGCTACAGCAGAAAACATTTGCCGCCACTCTGGTTTATTTGCCAACTCTTTAATGGCTTGCTGGCGCTGTGGTATTTCTGAAATATTGTTAGCTTTTAAAGCATTGGCTAACTTATGAGTACCTTCAAAAATGCGTGTTCTATTAATAAATTGAAAAAAAGAACCTTTACCAAATAAGTCTATATCTAAACTGTAAAAGTGCTTTGGATCTTGAAACTCATTTCCTGTTGGCCTGCTATGAAAATCTCCTGATGCAATGGCAAGTTCTTCTTGGTTTAGCTTAACCAAAGCCTTGCTTATATCACGTTTATATTTGACATCTGTATACTTTGAAAGCAAATAAATAAAACTTGCTATTCCAGCTAAACCAATAATTACAGCAATTTGCCAGTAATTATAAGTTAAGTAAATAGCAAAAGCTGTTACCAAAAACACAAGTAATCTCAAAGAGCTCAAGGTTAATAGTTTTTTTTGAAAAACCTTTACCTCTGCCTGATGATGCTCTAATTGAGATGTATAAAATGTTTCAGGTTTTTGCATATTCTATAAGTTGATATCATCTAGAGTTTTAAACACTGAAATAATTGTATACACTGCATTTTGATAAAAATTAGGATGAATATTTTCATAATCATCTGTAGCCATATGATAATCCTCGTGATCTTCAACTCCAAAATATAAAAAAGGTATACCTTTTCTATAAAAAGAACCATGATCAGAAGAATACGTCCAGTTTTGAAGGCTGTCTTTTCCGTCATGACCTTGTTTTAAAGTCAAACCTTCTTTTACTTTAAAACTTGAAACAGCTTGATTTAAATTATCTTTAAATCGTGCACCAGTTACGTATAATTCATTATTATCATTTCTAGAAATCATATCTAAATTGATATTCAACTTTATACTATCAAATGGAACAATGGTATTATCTACAAAGTATTTTGATCCTCTCAATCCTAACTCTTCAGCATCAAAAGCAGCTAAAATAACCGAATGCTTTGGCGGATATTTTTTAAAATATTCTGCAAAGGCAAATAGTGCACTTATTCCTGAAGCATCATCATCTGCACCATTAAATATTTTATTATCATGAATACCTAAATGATCATGATGCGCTGAAATAACAATATAAGATTCTGGTTTTTGAGTACCTTTTATGTAACCTATAATATTTTCTGCTTTATAATTTGAAAATTTAAAACTTTGAGAGTACGAATCTGTAAGTGGTAAAACACCTAAATCTTTATAAGCTTTGCGTATATAATTTCGTGTTTTTTCAGATCCAGGCGTTCCTGTTTTTCGTCCCTCAAACTCATCTGACGATAATACTTCAACATGTTTAAGTAAAGAATCACTATCAAACCAAGATTGCTTAATAACTTTAGATTCTTTCTCAACTACAGTTTGTCCTTTGCAGCCAATAAATATAGGTAATAGCAAAAGGAACAATGGGAAAAACTTATAGTTCATTTCTTTTTAAATTTACACAAAAAATCTCAAGCGAAGACTTGAGATTTTTTTTATAATAATTAACGTAAGCATTTTACTTACAAATACTTCTATCCTTTAAAAGCCGCTTTTAAGTATTCGCGGTTCATACGAGCAATGTTTTCTAGTGAAATCCCTTTTGGACACTCCACTTCACAAGCACCTGTATTAGTACAGTTACCGAAACCTTCTTCGTCCATTTGCTTCACCATGTTTAGTACACGATCAGTTGCTTCAACTTGACCTTGTGGTAATAATGCAAACTGCGATACTTTAGCACCAACAAATAGCATGGCTGACGAGTTTTTACAACTCGCTACACAAGCACCACATCCAATACATGTTGCAGCAGCAAAGGCATCATCTGCATCGTGCTTATTTACAGGAATAGCGTTCGCATCAATCGTGTTACCAGAGGTATTTACAGAAATAAATCCTCCTGCATGTTGTACACGATCAAAAGCACTTCTATCTACAACTAAATCCTTAATTACAGGGAAAGCTGTTGCTCTAAATGGCTCTATTGTAATAGTGTCACCATCTTTAAACATACGCATATGTAACTGACATGTTGTTACACCACGATCTGGACCATGTGCTTCTCCATTGATATAAAGTGAACACATACCACAAATACCTTCACGACAGTCATGATCGAAAGCTACAGGCTGTTCACCTTGCTCAATAAGTTGTTCGTTTAAAACATCTAACATTTCAAGGAAAGACATATCTGGTGAAATATCACTTACTGGATAATCTACCATTTTTCCTTTATCGCTTGCGTTCTTCTGACGCCAAATTTTTAAGGTTAAATTCATAGTCTTTCTTATTTATACGAACGTTGTTTTAATTCAATATCTTTAAATTCCAAGTTTTCTTTATGAAGCACTGCATCTTTAGGTTCTCCTTTGTATTCCCAAGCTGCTACATACGTAAAGTTTTCGTCATCACGTTTTGCTTCACCTTTTTGAGGACCGTCTTCTTCAACAGATTCTTCTCTAAAGTGACCTCCACAAGATTCTGTTCTGTGTAAAGCATCTTTAGCAAACAATTCTCCTAATTCTAAAAAGTCTGCAACACGACCTGCTTTTGCAAGTTCTTCGTTGTATTCATCAGCTGTTCCTGGAACTTTTACATCTGCCCAGAACTCTTTACGAAGTGTTGAAATCTCTTCAATAGCTTCTTTTAATCCTTTTTCGTTACGAGACATTCCTACTTTGTTCCACATGATTTTTCCTAATTTCTTGTGGAAATAATCTACAGAATGTGATCCGTTGTTGTTGATTAAACTTGCTATTCTATCTTTTACATTTTTCTCTGCTTCTTCAAACTCTTTAGTGTCTGTAGAAATAGGCCCTGTTCTAATATCATCAGCTAAATAATCTCCAATAGTGTATGGTAATACAAAGTAACCATCAGCTAAACCTTGCATTAATGCCGAAGCACCAAGACGGTTAGCACCATGATCAGAGAAGTTAGCTTCACCAATTGCATATAATCCTGGTACGGTTGTCATTAAGTTATAATCTACCCAAATTCCTCCCATAGTATAGTGTACCGC
Source organism: Corallibacter sp. (assembly GCF_048381695.1). Taxonomy (NCBI): domain Bacteria; kingdom Pseudomonadati; phylum Bacteroidota; class Flavobacteriia; order Flavobacteriales; family Flavobacteriaceae; genus Corallibacter; species Corallibacter sp. The sequence continues at coordinate 453,834 of NZ_JBLXHI010000002.1, forward strand.
AGGATAAATCATCATTGGTGTTTCGTATGGGTTTTGATCTACGATTTTTTCGTACATCTGGAATAAGTTACCATACTTAACTCTTACAACTTCTTGACCTAATTTTTTAACCAGAGCTGCATCGTTTTCATCTAAACCTTTAATGTGCGCTTGCTCTTTTCCGTAACGTTGAATTGCCGAAGCAAAATCTAAATAAACAGCTTCACCAGTTGCATTTACTCCGTAACCAGCATCGCAACGCTCTTTAGCTGCACGAGAAGCAACATCACGAGGTACAAGGTTACCAAACGCTGGATAACGACGCTCTAGGTAATAATCTCTATCTTCTTCAGCTATTTGTGTTGGTTTTAATTGACCAGCTCTAATAGCTTCTACATCTTTCATGTGTTTTGGTACCCAAATACGACCATCATTTCTTAAAGATTCAGACATTAACGTTAGTTTAGACTGATGATCTCCAGAAACCGGAATACATGTTGGGTGAATTTGAGTATAACAAGGGTTAGCGAAGTAAGCACCACGTTTGTGCGCTTTCCAAGCTGCAGTGACATTACTTCCCATCGCATTTGTTGATAAGAAGAATACGTTACCATAACCACCTGTTCCTAAAACAACAGCGTGCGCTGAATGTCTTTCTATTTCTCCTGTAATTAAGTTACGTGTTATAATTCCACGTGCTTTACCATCAACGATAACAACATCTAGCATTTCGTGACGGTTGTACATTTTTATTTTTCCACGACCAATTTGGCGGTTCATAGCAGAGTAAGCACCTAATAATAACTGCTGACCTGTTTGACCTGCTGCATAAAACGTACGCGATACTAATACACCACCAAAAGAACGGTTGTCTAAAAGTCCGCCATACTCACGTGCAAAAGGCACACCTTGCGCCACACATTGGTCAATAATATTTGCTGAAACCTCAGCCAAACGATATACGTTTGCTTCACGAGAACGATAATCACCACCTTTTACAGTATCGTAAAATAATCGGTATGTAGAATCACCATCACCTTGATAGTTTTTTGCTGCATTAATACCACCTTGAGCCGCAATAGAGTGCGCACGTCTTGGTGAATCTTGAAAGCAAAATGCTTTTACATTGTAGCCTAGCTCTGCTAAAGTTGCAGCAGCAGAACCACCTGCTAATCCTGTACCAACAACAATAACATCAATAAGACGCTTGTTTGCTGGGTTAACAAGATTGATATGATTTTTATAATTTGTCCATTTGTCTGCAATTGGACCTTGAGGTATTTTAGAATCTAAAGCCATATTAGATATTTTAATGTCCTGTTAAATGATGAAACAATGCAATAAAGATGAATCCTGCTGGAATACCTATTGCATAAATTTTACTAAATGTTTTCAATCCTTTTGTGTACTTGTTGTTAGCACCAACCGATTGAAATGCCGAATTAAAACCATGCAGTAAGTGCAATGCTAAAAACACAAATGCTACTACATAAGCTCCAACACGAAGTGGACTATGGAATTTTTCTACTAATTCGTGAAAGTATCTGAACTCACCATTGTGCATACCAGACATATCACCAACAATATATTTTGTATTAATCTCTGGAATCCAGAAATCAATAAAGTGAAGCACTATAAAAGCTAAAATTGCTAAACCACTCCAAATCATGTTGCGGCTCATCCAAGATGAATTTGCAGCTCCATTATTTTTAGCGTAGCTTATTTGTCTTGCTTTGTTGTTTTTAATTTCTAGTACAAAACCCATCACAAAGTGAAAGATTACACCAAAAATTAATACAGGTTGCAATAAATACTGTACAGCCCAAAATGTTCCCATAAAATGAGACACTTCGTTAAATGCGTCTGCACTAAAAACTGAAAGAATATTAATCGCAAAATGCTGTAATAAGAAAATCATAAGGAAGAGTGCCGAAAGTGCCATGGCAAATTTTCTTCCAATCGAAGAATTTAGAATTCCGCTCATTGTTGAAGTTTAGTTTTTTATCTCAACAAAGATACGCTACATTCAAATTTTAGACAAAACTCAAACGTTTTAATTGTGTATTTAGAATGATTTTAAACAAAAAGAAGAGAAACATCAGTAATTCTTCTTTAATATTTATGATAAGTTTCACTATTATCATTTTTTATACTCTATTCTATTAAGTATTTTTGAAGAAAATAAATTTTCACAATGAAATATCACCCAATAAACAACCAATTATTCATTAAAAATCGCAAAAATTTTATGGCTCAAATGAGCTCAAATAGTTTAGCCGTTTTTAATAGCAACGATATTTACCCAATAGGCGCAGATAGCACCATACCTTTTCAACAAGATCGTAACATTTTTTATTTAAGTGGCATAGATCAAGAAGAAAGTATTTTATTGTTATTTCCTGATTGCCCTAACCCAAAACACCGTGAGATTCTATTCTTAACAGAAACAAATGACCACATTGCTGTTTGGGAAGGTGAAAAACTAACCAAAGAAAAAGCCTTTGAAACCTCTGGCGTTAAAACCGTGTATTGGCTTCAAGATTTTGAAAAAATATTTAAAGAGGTTATGTCGCAATGTGACACTGTTTACATTAATACCAACGAACATTACCGTGCCAATGTTACAACTCAAACCAGAGAAGATCGTTTTAACAAATGGCTAAAAGAAAAATTCCCAGCTCATAGCGTTAAAAAGAGCAACCCTATTCTTCAACGTTTACGCTCTGTAAAAGATCAAATAGAGATTGATATCATGCAACAAGCTTGTGATATCACAGAAAAAGCATTTAGACGCGTGTTAAACTTTGTAAAACCTGGTGTTTGGGAGTTTGAAATTGAAGCAGAAATGATGCACGAATTTTTAAGAAACAGATCTAAAGGATTTGCATACACACCTATTATTGCAGCTGGAAACAATGCCAATGTATTGCACTATATTGAAAACAACCAACAATGTAAAGACGGTGATTTAATTTTGTTTGACACGGCTGCCGAATACGCCAACTACTCTAGCGATTTAAGTAGAACAATCCCTATAAATGGTCGTTTTTCTGACAGACAAAAAGCCGTTTACAATGCTGTAAACAACGTGAAAAAAGAAGCTACAAAAATGCTTGTTCCTGGTACTATTTGGGCAGATTATCATGTTGAAGTTGGAAAAATAATGACATCAGAATTACTTGGTTTAGGATTACTAGACAAAGCCGATGTTCAAAACGAAAACCCAGACTGGCCTGCGTATAAAAAATACTTCATGCACGGTACAAGCCACCATATAGGATTAGACACTCATGATTATGGCATCTTAACAGAACCAATGACCGCTAATATGGTGTTTACTGTAGAACCTGGTATTTATATCCCTGACGAAGGATTTGGTATCCGATTAGAAGATGACGTTGTAATTCAAGAACAAGGAGAACCTCTTAACTTGATGGCAAACATTCCTATTGAAGCCGATGAGATTGAAGATATCATGAACTCTTAAAAAAACAAAAAAAGAACGGCAATTTAGCCGTTCTTTTTTGTTTAACTCATCACTGTTTCTGTTTCAAAAACGTACCTATTTAGTTTACGCAATGTTTCTTGTTTATCACTTGTGTTTATTAATAACGATATGTTATTATTACTACCTCCGTAAGCAATCATTCTTACATTAACATCTTGTAATATCTGGAATAATTTTGGTGTATCAGGATGGAATACAATATTATTACCAACCAAACACACAATTGTTCTATAATCATCTATTTCAACAGTTGAGAACTTTTCTAATTCTTGCTTAATATCTACCAAGTGTTTAGTATCATCTATAGTTAAAGACACAGCTATTTCAGATGTTGTAATCATATCTATAGAGGTTTCGTACTTTTCAAAAATTTCAAATACTTTTTTCAAAAAACCATGTGCTTGTAACATACGGCCAGATTTGATTTTTATGGCAGTTATTCCATCTTTTGCTGCTATAGCTTTTATTCCTTCTCCATGAATTTCATTAGTAATCAAAGTTCCAAATGCTTCTGGCAACATAGTATTTTTCAACCTAACAGGAATATCTAAATCTCTAACAGGCATTACTGTCTGCGGATGTAAAATTTTTGCACCAAAGTATGCCAACTCTGCAGCTTCGTCAAAAGAAAGGTTTGAAATAGCGTGAGTACCTTCAACAAATCTTGGATCATTATTATGAAAACCATCAATATCTGTCCAGATTTGCACTTCTTCAGCATTAATCACAGAGCCAATAATGGTTGCTGTATAATCACTTCCACCTCGTTGCAAGTTAGCAACATCTCCTTTAGCATCTAAACAAACAAAACCTTGAGTTACATACATATCATAATCAGGAAACTCATTAATGATTCTTGTTAGATTTTGATTTATATAAAAACTATCAGGCTCGTTCATTTTATCTATTCGCATAAAATCTAATGCAGATATCAACTTTACATTGATACCTTCTTGCTGTAAAAATCTACTAAATATAAATGTAGACAGCATTTCTCCTTGAGACACAATAGAGTCATGCATAAGCTCTGAATGAGGTAACTCAATAAGTTTATTTAAATAATTAAAAACAGATTGCACATAGCATTCTGTTTCTTTATTTAAAGGATAATCTTGTAGCAAATTTAAAATAACATCTATATATTTTAAATAAAGATTGTTTACATGCTCTTTAGCCAACGAACGCTTTCCTTCCTTACATGCTAAAGAGATTTCCACTAAAGCATTTGTTGTTCCTGACATAGCAGAAAGTACTATAATTTTTTTCTCACCATCATTTACAATGTTCTTAACATGAATCATGTTTTCAATAGAGCCAACAGATGTTCCTCCAAACTTTAAAACGCGCATAGTTTATATTTTTTGAAGACAAATGTATTCTCAAAAGCTATTTTATGAATGAAAATAAAAAAATTAAACTAATTTTGCACAAATTGTTATATAGTTAACAAGTCGTTTATGAAAACAATATCAGCATGTGTTGAGGAATTACTGGTTTCTCAACCTTTTTTAGAAGAAGCATTATCTAGAAACATCATAAATTATTCTGCATTAGCTGAAGAATTAGTAACCCCTATAAGTGAAATGCTAAAAAAACCAGTAAAAACTGGAGCTATTATGATGGCTTTAAGACGCTACAATCCACCAACAGATTTAGGCAATTCTCCAAGACTGAAAAGAGTCATCAAAAACCTAGGAGATATAACAGTTCGCTCAAACTTAAGTGATTTTACGTTTCAAAATTCAAACACACTTATAAATAGCCATTCTAAAATTTTAGAGCATTTAAATACAAATAATAATATTTTTTATGCCTTTACACGAGGAATTTTAGAAAGTACCATAATAATATCCAGCTCTCAAAAAGCGTATGTTTTAGAACATTTTAAAAATGAAAAACAATTAGGGGTTAAAGAACAACTTTCAGCAATAAGCATAAGTCTTCCCAAAGGAAACTCAAAAATCACCGGATTGTACTATCAAATTTTTAAACGGTTAGCTTGGGAAGGTATTTCATTATACGAAGTGGTTTCTACCACAAATGAATTTACTGTTTTGGTAGAAGATGAATTAGTAGACAAAGCATTTTCTGTAATTAAACGCTTAAAAGGCTAACATCATGCAATATAAAAACATACACATACATTTTACAGATTCAGGAAGCGGAAAAGCTATTGTTCTTTTACATGGTTTTCTTGAAAACATAAGCATGTGGAAAAACATAGCGCCTACACTATCTAAACAATATCGTGTTATAGCAATAGATTTGTTAGGTCATGGAAAAACCGAAAGTTTGGGATATATCCACACTATGCAAGATATGGCAGAAATTGTTGAAGCTGTTTTAAATCATTTAGACATATCAAAGTCTATTATTATTGGACATTCTATGGGTGGTTATGTTGCGTTGGCTTACACTGAAAATCATTTAGAAAAAGTAGCTGGTTTGTGTTTAATGAACTCAACAGCTGAAGCAGATAGCGAAGAAAGAAAACTGAATCGCGATCGCGCCATAAAAGCCGTAAAACAAAACCATAAAACTTTTGTAAGTATGGCTGTTGCAAATTTATTTGCAACTAAAAGCCGAGAAGACTTAAACCTCGCCATAGAGTTTGTTAAAAATGAAGCCTTAAAAACACCGCTACAAGGTATTATAGCTGCTCTTGAAGGCATGAAAATAAGGCCTAATAAAACAGATTTTTTCAAAAGTGCACCTATAAAAAAATTGCTCATTCTAGGAAAAAAAGACCCTGTTTTAAATTTTGAAAACACTAAAAACCATGTAAAAAATTCAAATGTAAATATTGTAGAATTTCCCGATGGACACATGAGTCATATTGAAAATGAAAACAATTTCTTACAAGAAATAATGCATTTCATCGAAAATATATAGGTTTTTGTCGATTTATTTAAAATAAATTTTATGTTTATTACACCAAAAGTGATAAACCTATGAAACCAACCAATCAAAAACGCTTGTTTATCCCAAGACTATACTGCAATGTTTTTGGGCATGAGTATCAAGTAAGTAGAAATGTTACATATCACGTAAAGGAGTATACTTGCAAACACTGTAAACATGAAGCCACAACAAATAGTAATGGCTATTTAACAGAATTAACACCAAAATTTAGGGAGATAAACCGCATTTTAGAAAGAATTCACACAAAAAGAACCATGCGATTAAGACATGAATCTTTTTCTAATTCAGATTTAAAAATAACTGCTTAGCTAAAGTTTTTCCATCCTTGCGCTTTTAGTGGAATTTTGGTTTCTGCTCTAGTAACCAAATGAATTCCTGCGCTTTTTTCTCTCATATATCCTATAACACTAAAATTAGGGTTTGCTTTAATTTTAGGAAAATCTTCTTGAGAAATTGTAAACAATAACTCATAATCTTCACCGCCATTTAAAGCTACTGTAGTACTATCAATATTAAACTCCTCACAAGTAGAAATCACTTGAGGGTCTAATGGAATTTTATTTTCATATAAATCACAACCCGTACCACTTTGAGTACACAGGTGTAAAATCTCTGAAGATAGTCCATCACTAACATCTATCATAGATGTAGGCTTAACACCTAAATCTTTTAATAGTTTAATAATATCTTGTCTAGCTTCAGGCTTTAACTGACGCTCTACTATATATGTATAAGGTTCTAAATCTGGCTGATTATTAGGGTTTACCTTAAAAACTTCTTTTTCACGTTCAAGAACTTGTAATCCCATATATGCACCTCCTAAATCTCCAGTTACAACAAGTAAATCATTAGGTTTTGCACCGTTTCGGTAAACTTCTGTATCACTATTAATCTCACCTATAGCGGTTACAGAGATTAATAACCCTGATGTTGACGACGTAGTATCGCCTCCTATAACATCAACATTATAAATTTTTGCTGCTGTTTCAATTCCAGCATAGAGTTCTTCAAGTGCTTCTAAAGGAAACCTGTTAGATACTGCAATAGAAACAGTTACTTGAGTAGCAGTAGCATTCATTGCATAAACATCAGAAAGATTTACTATAACAGACTTATATCCTAAATGCTTCAAAGGCATATAACTCAAATCAAAATGCACACCTTCTACTAATAAATCAGTTGAAACAACAATTTTATTCTTCTTAAAATCTAAAACTGCTGCGTCATCTCCAATACCTTTAACAGTAGAGCTTTGTTTTATTTTAAAATTTTTAGTTAAATGGTCTATCAAACCAAATTCTCCTAAATCACTTAATTGTGTGCGTTGCTGGTTTTTATCTTCAATCATAATGCAAAAATAGCAAGGATGTAATAATTATTCCGACAAATTTTAAAATATCTCAAAAATGACTAGAGTATACCAATACACTTTAACACAAAATAAAACCAAAAAAATCATCAATTTTGTATTAATCTGTTAATTTTACCACATAAATTAAAGTATTTATAATAAAAAATTAAATTTTATCATAGTATGATATTTTTAGTAATCTAAAAATATCAAGCATAAAAATTCGTTATCACATATAATATCACCTCTATGTTTATCATAAAAAAAATGACTTTTAAGTTTAAATTTATTGCGCTTGTTGGCTTCATGACTCTTGCTTTATATTCGTGCAACGATGACTCACCAACAACAATTCCAACATCACCAACTCCAACTAATAATGAAACAGATACTGACGGCGATGGTTTTACAGACAACAACGATAATTGTCCTACTGTATCAAACCCTGACCAAGCAGACACAGATAATGATGGAATTGGAGATGTATGTGACGATAGCAACACACCAAACACATCACCTCTTGCACTATGCATAAATGGCATGGCAGGAAACTACCCTTGTGATGGTTATGATTTGATGGCTCATATTCCTGTTTCTGTTTTAGCAAACGAACAAGGAACTCCTCAAGGAAGTGATATTTGGGGCTGGGTTGACACTGTTACTGGCAGCGAATACGCTCTTGTAGCAACTACAAACAGCACTGCTTTTGTTGATGTTACAGATCCAATAAACCCTGTTTTTTTAGGTAGGTTAAACACATCTGCAGGCACAAGTGCTTGGCGTGATGTAAAAGTATATAACAACTATGCGTTTATAGTAGCTGATAACGTTGGTAATCACGGCATGCAAGTTTTTGACTTAACACGTTTAAGAAACGTAGCTAATCCTCCTGAAAACTTCATAGCAGATGCTTTATATTCTGGTTTTGGAAGTGCCCACAATATTGTGATTAATGAAGACTCTGGTTATGCCTTTGCTGTAGGAACATCTAGAAGTGGCACATTTGCTGGCGGTCCTCTTTTTATAAATATTCAAAATCCATTAAACCCAATTGACGAAGGTGGTTTATTTGGATACTCACATGATGCCCAAGTTGTTAATTACAATGGCCCTGATAGTGATTATGCAGGTAGAGAAATATTAATTGGTAGCAATGAAATTGAAGTTGTTATTGCTGATATTACCGATAAGTCTAACCCGATAACAATTTCAACCATTCAATATAATAATGTAGGTTACGTTCATCAAGGTTGGTTTACTGAAGATATGCGTTATTTTATTTTAGGTGACGAAACTGATGAGAGAAACTTTGGAAACAATACAAGAACTATTGTTTTTGACTTTAGTGATTTAGACAATCCTTCTTTAAAAATGGATTATTTTGGTCCAACTGCTGCTATAGACCACAATGGTTATGTAAAAGGAAATGACTACTACCAAGCAAGCTATACAGCAGGACTTCGTGTAATTGATATATCAGGCATAAGCAGCAACACTATGACAGAGCGTGGTTTTTTTGACACCTATCCAGCAAATAATAACACCAGTTTTAATGGTGCTTGGAGTGTATACCCTTATTTTCCTAGCGGAAACATTATTGTAAGTGATATAGAAAGTGGTCTTTTCATCTTAAGAGAAAGCAACTAGCATATGAAAAAAGTAAGCTTCATTTTTTTAGTTTCCCTTTTTATATTCAATTGCTCAAGTGACAGCAGTCCAAGCTTGTTACCTACAACAATTCAACAACCTGAATTTGAAGTGAGCACGTTGGGCGGTTCTAAAAATGATGCTGCTTATGCGGTAGCCTCAACTTTTGATGGCGGCTATGTCATTGCCGGATACTCACAAAGCGCTGATGGCGATATTACAGATAAAGACAATGAAAGTTTTGACTATTGGGTATTAAAATTTGATGAAGAAAATAATATACAGTGGTCTAAAACCTACGGCGGAAACAATGATGACAGAGCTAACAGCATAATACAAACACAAGATGGCGGCTACGCTGTATTAGGATATTCAACAAGCAACAACAATGATGTTTCTGAAAACTTTGGAGCTCAAGATTATTGGCTTACAAAACTAGATGCATCAGGAAATATTACCTGGCAAAAATCATATGGGTATGTTGGTGCCGATGTAGGAAACAAAATAATACAAACTAGCGACAACGGATATTTTCTCATAGGTGTACTTGATGTAACAGCTTCTGGAGGTGAAGGTAATACGCTGCAAAAAAGCTTTAGACATGCAGGCGGAGATTATTGGGCCATAAAAACAGACTCAAACGGCAACATTGAGTGGAGCAAATACTACGGTGGTTTTTTCACAGACACACCTTATGACGCTATTGAAACCAACGACAATGCATTTATAATTGTAGGATCATCAGACAGTAGCGATGTTGATATATCAAACAATGTTGGAACCTATGATTTTTGGGTGGTTAAAATCTCTAACACAGGAGAAATCATATGGGAAAAATCTTTTGGAGGCACACAAATAGACGAAGCTAGAGCCATAATAAAAACCAATGACGGTAACTATATAATTGCTGGAGATACTAGAAGCAATGACGTTCATGTATCTCAAAACAATGGAGCAGCAGATTTATGGTTGATTAAAATATCTCCAAACGGCGAACTGCTTTGGGATAAATCAATAGGTGGTTCAGATTTTGATGTCGGACGTTCCATTTCTAAAACACCAGACAACCACTTTATAGTTTCTGGTAGCTCTAGAAGCATTAATGGTGATCTTTCTGAAAACCAAGGACAAAATGATGCTTGGCTTTTAAAAATTGACAACAACGCTAACATTATCTGGCAAAAAACCATAGGCGGCTCATTAATTGATTACCTATATGATGCCATACAATTACCAAACAACACTGTAATTGCCGTTGGTGAATCTGGTAGTAATGATGGTGACTTTACAGAAAACAAAGGCTTTTCTGATCTACTAATTATAAAAACAAAATAAACATATATGAAAAAGCTATTTTTAATTATGACTGTTTGCGCGCTCTTTTTTAATTGCAGTAGTGACAATAATGTTCCATTAAATGTTTTTGAAAGCAATGTAAACCCAACATTTAACTTTACACATACATGGGATGAAACATCAGTTACCAATGATGACTTCAATACAATTTCATTCACAAATGCCAATGGAGACATGATGAGTATTGAACGTTTAAGATACTTAATATCAAACATAACATTTCACCATGAAGATGGCACACAATACGTAATACCTGATTATCTATTAGTTGATCTTAACTCTGGAGAAAACTTAACTTTTGAATCTAATTTTGATATTCCTAAAGGAAATTACACAAACGTAACATTCACATTTGGTTTTAATAATGATGACAACTACAACACTAGCTATCCTGATTTAAATTCTGCATCTTGGAATGTCCCTGATATGCTTGGCGGCGGTTATCACTATATGCAATTAGAAGGAAAATTTATTGATAATACTGATACAGAAATAGGATATCAATACCATGCCATTAGAGCTGTAAATGCAACAGGTCCTGATAACCTTGTTTTTCAAGACACCTTCTTTGAAGTAAATTTAGGAGAAACATCCATTACAAATGATATAACATTTGATATCTCAATGAATATAGCAGCATGGTTTAAAAACCCTAATCTATGGGATTTAAACAACCTGCACTCAATGATGATGCCTGATTTTGACGCTCAAGTTATGATATATAACAATGGTCAAGATGTGTTTAGCTTATCTGGTATAAACCAATAAAATGCTAAAAGGTAGACTTACATATTTATGCCTTTTTTTTGTTATCATCTTACAATCTTGTTCTGATGAAAACACTCCTGCTTACATACCACAACCAACACCTCAAGCATTAGAAATACCGCAAGTGTTTGCAGAAAACATTTTAGCCCCAATAATTCCTGCAAACAACCCTCAAACTGTTGAAGGCGTTTCATTAGGCAAAAAGCTGTTTTTTGACCCTATTTTATCAGCCAACAATACCCAAGCTTGCGCTAGCTGTCACAAACCTGAAAACGCTTTTACTGACATTGCTCAATTCAGTCAAGGCATTGATGGAATTTCAGGCATCAGAAACTCTATGCCTTTATTTAATTTAGCTTGGAATTACGATCAGAATTTCTTTTGGGATGGTCGTGTTTTTAGTCTAGAGCATCAAGCTTTAGAACCCGTAACAAACCCCATTGAAATGCACAACACATGGGAAACAGTTATTTCAAGACTACAAGAGCATGCAGAGTACCCAAGTTTATTCAACGCAGCATTTCCACAACAACCTATCACAAAAGAGTTGGTTACAAGAGCTATCGCACAATTTGAACGCACATTGATTTCGGCTAACTCTAAATTTGACAAGTATCTACTTGGTGAAGCAGAGCTAACTCCACAAGAACAAAATGGATTAAATGTGTTTATGGACGAAGAACGAGGCGATTGTTTTCATTGTCATGGTAATCCTAATAATCCTTTATGGACAGATAATATTTTTCACAATAACGGACTGGACGCAACCTTTTCTGATAATGGACTTGGTGACGTTACCGGCGATCCAGCAGACAATGGAAAATTTAGATCACCTTCTTTAAGAAATTTAGCATATTCTGCACCATATATGCATGATGGCAGATTTGCAACGCTAGATGAAGTCATAAATCACTACAGTGAAGGGCTTCAAAACTCTCCAACCATTGATCCTTTAATGAAAAAAGTAAACCAAGGAGGCGTTCAATTATCACCTCAAGACAAAGCTGACTTAAAAGCTTTTTTACTAGCACTTTCTGACCCTTCTTTTATAAATAATCCGGCATTCAGCATACCATAATAAAATGCTATCATAGTATTTATTAATATAATGTTAGGTTATATGGTAATCCATGACTTATATTGTATATTTGCAGTCTATTTAGAGATAATCTATTTAATTATGATAAAAGTATCTGAAACAGCTAAAAAGAAAGTTGTTGAATTAATGACCGAAGATGGTTTTAATTCTACAACAGATTTTATTCGTGTAGGCGTTAAAAGCGGTGGTTGCTCTGGGTTATCTTACGATTTAAAGTTTGATAAAGAACAACAAGACGACGATAAAGTTTTTGAAGACAATGGTGTAAAAATCATTGTAGACAAAAAGAGTTTTTTGTATCTAATAGGTACAACATTAGAATATTCAGGAGGTTTAAACGGAACAGGCTTTGTGTTTAATAACCCTAATGCGAATAGAACTTGTGGTTGTGGCGAATCATTTTCGTTATAACCATCCTAAATTCCCTAAAAAGGAAGACTTTTAAAAATTATAAAATCGAAGAATGAGTAAGTATACTGAAGACGATTTAAGAGAAGAATTAAAAACTAAAGAATACGAGTACGGTTTTTATACCGATATACAATCAGAAACATTTCCTGTTGGGTTAAATGAAGATATCGTTCGTGCCATTTCTAAAAAGAAAGAAGAACCTGAATGGATGACTGAATGGCGTTTAGAATCTTTTAGAATCTGGCAAGAAATGATAGAACCAGACTGGGCAAACGTAAATTACGAAAAGCCAGATTTTCAAGCTATATCTTACTATTCTGCTCCAAACAGCAAACCAAAATATGACAGTTTAGACGAGGTTGACCCTGAATTATTAGACACATTTAATAAACTTGGTATATCTCTAGACGAGCAAAAAAAGCTTGCAGGTGTTGCTATGGATGTCGTTGTCGACTCTGTATCTGTTGCTACAACATTCAAAAAGACATTAGCTGAAAAAGGCATTATTTTCTGTTCTATATCTGAAGCTATCAAAGAACACCCTGAACTTGTAAGAAAACACATTGGTACTGTTGTGCCACAAAAAGACAACTTTTACGCTGCATTAAACTCTGCCGTATTTAGTGATGGTAGTTTTTGCTACATCCCAAAAGGTGTAAAATGCCCTATGGAATTATCAACATACTTCCGTATTAACCAAGCAGGAACAGGCCAATTTGAAAGAACACTTGTTGTTGCTGACGAAGGAAGTTATGTAAGTTACCTTGAAGGCTGTACAGCACCAAGCCGTGATGAAAACCAATTACACGCCGCAGTTGTAGAATTAATTGCTCTTGATGATGCCGAGATAAAATATTCTACAGTACAAAACTGGTTCCCAGGAAATGCCGAAGGTAAAGGTGGTGTTTACAACTTTGTAACCAAACGTGGTTTATGCGAGAAAAACGCTAAAATTTCTTGGACACAAGTTGAAACAGGTTCAGCAGTTACTTGGAAATACCCAAGTTGCGTTTTAAAAGGCGATAATTCAGTAGGTGAATTTTACTCTATTGCAGTAACTAATAATTATCAACAAGCTGATACCGGTACCAAAATGATTCATTTAGGTAAAAACACAAAATCTACTATTATTTCAAAAGGTATTTCAGCAGGAAAATCTCAAAACAGTTACCGTGGTTTGGTTCAAATAAACTCCAGAGCCGAAAACGCTCGTAACTTTTCACAATGTGATAGTTTATTAATGGGTAATGAATGCGGAGCGCACACATTTCCTTATATAGAAGCAAAAAACAAAACAGCACAAATAGAACACGAAGCTACGACTAGTAAAATTGGTGAAGACCAAATTTTTTACTGTAACCAACGTGGTATTGATACTGAAAAAGCCATTGCGCTAATTGTAAATGGTTTTAGTAAAGACGTATTAAACAAACTCCCTATGGAGTTTGCTGTTGAAGCTCAAAAGCTTTTAGAAATAAGTTTAGAAGGTTCTGTAGGTTAGAGAGTAAACTTATTTTGATTAAAAATATAAGTTGAATAAAATGCCATTTTTACATTAATAAAAAACCAATTATGAAAAAAACACTTGTATTACTTGTATTTGTTGCAGCATTATTTAGTTGTAAAAACGATTCAAAATCTGAAGTTGAAAATTCAGAAACAAAAATTGAAACAGAAGCTAACGGAAAAACAGCAAAACAAAACGATGGCTTAACCCTTCTTAAAGGAGAGTTTGTCTATTATGCAGATGCTGCTGTTTTACAAACACACAGAGAAGTTTACGGTGTTGTTATCAATGAAAAAATGCATGAGTTAAACAACCAAGTAAAACAATATAAGCAAGAAGATACAGACATGGTTCCTGTAGAAATAAGAGCTGAAATTATAAACAAACCAGAAAATGAAGAAGGTTGGCCACACCGCGTTATAATAAAAGAAATTTTAAGCGTAGAAAAACCAGACCCAAATAAAAACGACGTAGTAAAATTAGGATCAAAATAGTATGTTACAAATAAAAGATTTACACGCTAGTGTAGAAGAAAAAGATATTCTTAAAGGTATAAACCTAGAAGTAAAAGCAGGAGAAGTTCATGCCATAATGGGACCAAACGGTTCTGGAAAAAGTACACTAGCTTCTGTTATAGCAGGTAAAGAAGAATATGAAGTTGAAAAAGGAGAAATTATCCTTGATGGTGAAAACCTTGATGAACTAGCAGCTGAAGAGCGTGCTCACAAAGGTATTTTCTTATCATTTCAATACCCTGTTGAAATACCTGGAGTTTCTGTAACAAATTTTATAAAAACAGCTATCAACGAAACTCGCAAATCTAAAGGCCTAGAAGATATGCCTGCCAATGAAATGCTTAAGATGATTCGTGAAAAATCTGAACTACTTGAGATTGACCGCAAATTCTTATCACGCTCTTTAAATGAAGGGTTTTCTGGAGGAGAGAAAAAGCGTAATGAAATATTTCAAATGGCCATGCTTGAGCCTAAACTTGCTATTCTTGACGAAACAGATTCTGGTCTAGACATTGATGCACTTCGTATTGTTGCAAACGGTGTAAACAAGCTAAAAAGCAAAAACAATGCTGTAATTGTAATTACGCATTACCAACGTTTGCTTGACTATATAGTTCCTGACTACGTTCATGTACTTTACAAAGGAAAAATTGTAAAATCTGGGCCTAAAGAATTAGCTCACGAACTTGAAGAAAAAGGTTACGACTGGATTAAAGAAGAAGTTGGCGCATAACGCCAGTAATCAGTTATTAGTAAACCCTACTAAAACTGCAAACTGAAGATTTAAAAAATGAATTTAAAAGATAAATTAGTTTCTTCATACATCGCATTCGAAGATCATTTAGATGATAACTCGCCATTGCATGATATAAGAAACCAAGCTATAAAAACATTTGAACAAGAAGGTTTCCCTAGCAAAAAAGAAGAAGCCTGGAAATACACATCTTTAAATAGTGTATTAAAGCATGACTATAGCTTATTCCCAAAAAAGGAAAACTCTATCGAGTATAAAGACATAAAGCAATACTTAATTCATGATATAGATTGTTATAAAATTATTTTTATAGACGGTAAATACTCGTCGCATTTATCTCAAACTACCCATGATGGAATTGATGTGTGCTTAATGTCTGCCGCTTTATCAAAACCTAAATATAGGTTAGTTATAGAGAACTACTTTAATAAAGCAGCTACTAGTGATAGTTTATCATCTTTAAATACAGCGTTTTCTTGCGAAGGTGCTTACATTCATATTCCAAAAAATAAAGTTGTTGAAAAACCAATTCAAATTGTACATTTTTCAACAGGCAACGAAGCCGCTTTAATGTTACAACCACGTAACTTAATTGTTGTTGACGAAAATTCTCATGTACAAATCATTGAACGTCATCAAAGCTTAACAGAAAACCCTGTTTTAACAAATTCTGTTACTGAAATTTTTACTGCAAAGCGTGCCATTGTAGATTACTACAAAATTCAAAACGACAAACAATCTGCGTCTTTAATAGATAATACGTTTATCAAACAAAAACAAGAGAGTATTGCGTCTGTACACACATTTTCTTTTGGCGGAAAACTTACACGTAACAACTTAAATTTCTACCAAAACGGAGAGCGCATAGACTCAACGCTAAAAGGTGTTACCATTATTGGCGATAAACAACATGTAGATCATAACACGCTAGTACATCATATTGAACCTAATTGCGAAAGTCATCAAGATTACAAAGGTATCTTTGGAGATAATGCAACAGGTGTTTTTAATGGAAAAGTAATTGTTGAAAAAGAAGCTCAAAAAACCAATGCGTTTCAAGCTAACAATAACATATTAGTAAGCGATAAAGCTACAATAAACACAAAACCACAATTAGAGATTTTTGCTGATGACGTAAAATGTTCTCATGGTTGTACCATTGGACAAATAGATGAAAGTGCTATGTTTTATATGCGTTCTAGAGGTATTCCAGAAAAAGAAGCTCGTGCTCTTTTAATGTATGCTTTTAGTAATAACGTATTAAGCTCTGTAAAAATACCTGAAATAAAACAGCGTATCACAAAACTTATTGCTAAAAAATTAGGTGTTAACATCGGATTTGAACTGTAAAACTTAACGCAATTTATGAGTCTTAATATAGAAAATATACGAAAAGACTTCCCTATACTTAATAGACAAGTAAATGGAAAACCGTTAGTGTATTTTGATAATGCAGCTACTTCGCAAACACCACAACAAGTTATTGATTGTATCGTTGATTACTACAGTGGTTATAATGCTAATATACATAGAGGTGTTCATACGTTAAGTCAGGAAGCAACTGACAAATACGAAGAAGCTAGACTGAAAATACAAGCGCATTTTAATGCGAAAAAGACTCATGAAATCATTTTCACCTCTGGTACCACACACGGTATTAATTTA
Organism: Corallibacter sp.; assembly: GCF_048381695.1. Lineage (NCBI taxonomy): Bacteria > Pseudomonadati > Bacteroidota > Flavobacteriia > Flavobacteriales > Flavobacteriaceae > Corallibacter > Corallibacter sp. The sequence continues at coordinate 471,316 of NZ_JBLXHI010000002.1, forward strand.
ATAGCTAATGGATTTTCTTCGTTATTAAAAAAAGATGACGAAATTATTGTCTCTGCCTTGGAACACCACAGTAATATTGTGCCTTGGCAAATGTTGTGTGAACGCACAGGAGCAACACTAAAAGTCATTCCAATGAACCAAGATGGTGAGTTGGTTATGTCAGAATTTGACAAGCTATTATCTCAAAACACCAAATTGGTATTTGTTAATCATATTTCAAATGCTCTAGGAACCATTAACCCAATTGAGGCTATCATTGAAAAAGCGCATCAAGTAGATGCTGCAGTTTTAATTGATGGTGCTCAAGCGTGCCCACATATTAAACCAGATGTTCAGGCTTTAGACGTTGATTTTTATGTCGCTTCTGCGCATAAAATGTGTGGTCCAACAGGAGTTGGTATACTTTACGGAAAAGAAAAATGGTTAAACCTTTTACCTCCTTATCAAGGTGGTGGCGAAATGATTGCTGAAGTTACTTTTGAAAAAACAACCTACGCTGATTTACCTCATAAATTCGAAGCAGGAACACCTAATATTTGTGGAGGCATTGCTTTTGGAGCTGCAATTGATTATATGAATGCAATAGGTTTTGATGCCATTGCAAACTACGAGCATGAGCTACTTGAGTATGCTACTGAAAAGTTACTAGCTATCGATGGACTTAAAATTTACGGAACTTCTAAACATAAAACATCGGTTGTTTCTTTTAATTTAGAAGGAATTCACCCTTATGATGTAGGAACCATTCTTGATAAATTAGGTATCGCTGTTCGTACAGGTCATCATTGTGCACAACCTATCATGGATTTCTTTAAAATTCCAGGAACCGTTAGGGCTTCATTTGCCTTTTATAACACTAAAGAAGAGATTGACGCTTTAGTAGCAGGTGTCAAAAAAGCAAAAATGATGTTGTCTTAACAACTTTGGCTTCTTTTTTGTATTATTAAGTTAGTATTATAAAAATTAATCATGAAATACCTGTTAGTATAAATTCAGGTATTCATTCTGAATCTAAAAAACGACAGATGAAACTTATTATAATTTTATTAAATCTAGCTTTACTAAATGCCTGTGGCTCTGCAAAAACCGAGTCATCATTAAAGTCTAATGAAGAAAGAACCTCGCCAAGTGAATCGCTTTCTGGAACCTACAAAATACATACATTAGGAAAAAACAACCAGATTGATGCTGATTTAACTATTCGTTTTGACGAAGAAAACCATAGAGTATCTGGTTTTTCTGGTTGTAACCAATTTTCAGGTTCTTATACTATTAGCAACAATATACTAACATTTGGTCCTTTAGTAACTACAAAAAGGTATTGCAAAAGATTCATGGACATTGAGCAGGATATGCTTAAAAAACTGCAAGAAACAAATACGTTTTCATTACAAGGAGATTCGCTAAAGCTATTAACCAAAGACACATTGCTTATAGAAGCATCACTTGAGAAAACAAGTAATTCAATAGCACAAGACTCAAATCTTACTATAGAATATGTTGCCATATCTAGAGGTTATTATAAATCTATAATTATAAATAAAAACACCCTAACTATTCAAAATAGCAGGAATGAAACACCTGTATCAAGACCGTTGTCTGACAAAGAAATTTCTTCAATAGAAAAAGAGCTTGAATCTTTAGATTATAAAAACTTAAAGGATTTAGAAGCACCTTCAAAAGCGCATCAATATGATGGTGCAGCTGGAGCTTCACTAAAAGTAACACTAAATGGTGAAACTCACCAAACACCTACGTTTGATGCTGGAAAACCAAATACTACTATAGAACCTCTTGTGGCTCAATTGTTATCATTATCAGAAAAGGTTGAATAGAAATAGAACTATTCGTATTTTTGCATAAAAGAAAGACTGTGACAATACAAGAGATACAAAACGAGATTATAGACGAATTTTCAATGTTTGATGATTGGGAAGAGCGTTACCAATACATGATAGATTTAGGTAAAACACTTCCGCTAATTGATGCACAATACAAAACCGACGATTTTATTATAAAAGGTTGCCAAAGTAAAGTTTGGGTACATGCCAATTTAGATACAGACAAAGTTGTTTTTACTGCAGATAGTGATGCTATTATTACCAAAGGTATTATCGCTATTTTAATTCGTGTATTCTCAAACCAACACCCGAAAGACATCATAGAAGCTAATACAGATTTTATTGATGAAATTGGACTAAAAGAACATTTATCACCTACTAGAGCTAATGGTTTAGTAAGTATGATAAAACAATTAAAAATGTATGCAGTTGCATACCAAACACAATTAAATTAATATGGAAACCACAATAGATACAAACGCTTTAGGTGAAAAAATAGTAAAGGTTTTAAAAACTATTTTTGATCCTGAAATTCCTGTAGACATTTACGAATTAGGTTTAATTTATGACGTTTTTGTTAACGAAGATTATGATGTAAAAATCTTAATGACTTTAACAACGCCTAATTGTCCTGTTGCTGAAACATTGCCTTTAGAGGTTGAAGAAAAAGTAAAATCTTTAGACGAAGTAAAATCTGCTGAAGTAGAAATTACTTTTGATCCGCCTTGGAGTCAAGATTTAATGAGCGAAGAAGCCAAGTTAGAACTTGGTATGCTTTAATAAGGTTTTATAAATGCCAAGACGTACGCCTACTTCATTAAAAGACGATAAAAAAACTAATCTTAAGTCGTCTTTTAATGCGCTTGTTTACATTCCTAGGTTTTTTAGAGAAATCTGGAACGTAAACAAAAAACTTTTTATACTTGCTGCCTTTTGCAGATTAATTGGCGCATTGCTTCCTGTTATCATTTTATGGGTTGGAAAACTCATTATAGATGAAATTATTCTTCAAACCTCATTAGAAGTTACAGATTACACCCAAATTTGGACCTATGTTGCTGTTGAATTCACGCTAGTTATTTTATCAGATTTGGTGAGTCGTGCTATTTCATTAACTGATGGTTTACTTGGCGATGAATATAATATTGCAACTTCGGTTACTATTATAAAAAAGACCAATCAAATTAACATTAGCCTGTTAGAAGATGCCGATTTTTACGATAAGCTAGAACGTGCCAGAACGCAAACCACAGGTCGTGTTGGTCTTATGTCTAACGTGTTAGGACAAGCACAAAGCGCCATTTCTATTGCAACACTTGTGGCTGGTTTAATTTATTTTGAACCGTATTTAATCATCTTGTTGGTATTGAGTATAATTCCGTCGTTTATTAACGAAGTTCGCTTTAGTCAACAGCAATATTCATTAGCTAGAAGCTGGACAGCAGAACGCAGAGAATTAGATTACTTACGATTTATTGGTGCCAATGATAAAACAGCAAAAGAAATAAAGCTTTTTGGACTTACAGATTTTGTTGTAAATCGGTTTAAAAACCTTTCAGAAGAATACTATGAACTCAACAAAACCCTAGCTATAAAGCGTTCGGCTTTAGGTTTTGTTTTTAATGTTTTGGGTTCATTAAGTTATTATGGTGCTTATGTGTTCATCATTTATCGTGTGCTTTCTGGTGCTATTACACTAGGTGAACTTACGTTTCTTTCTGGGTCTTTCAATAGGCTTATGAAAAACCTTCAAGACTTCTTTTCAAAATTCACACGTATTTCTGAAAGTGCTTTATACCTTAAAGATTATTTTGATTTCGTTGATATTTCTGTAGCTTCAAAAACCAAAGAAGATGTACCATTACCAAAACAGATTAAACAAGGTTTTGAGTTTAAAGACGTGCGTTTTTCGTATCCAGGTTCTGAAGTTGAAATATTAAAAGGCATTTCGTTTACATTACAAGCTGGCGAAAAACTAGCGTTTGTCGGTCAAAATGGTGCAGGAAAAACCACATTAACCAAATTGTTATTACGTTTTTACGAACCAACTTCTGGAGAAATTTTGTTAGATGGTATTAATATAAATCGCTTTAACAAAGCCGAATACCAAGAGTTTTTTGGAGTGATTTTTCAAGATTTCTTTAAGTATGAATTTACTGTAAAAGAAAACATTGCTATTGGTGATATTGACGAACTGAACAATCAAGAAAAAATTGAAAATGCTGCTGAATTAAGTTTGGCAAATGATGTGATTTCAGAGCTAAAACACGGTTACAACCAACAATTAGGAAAACGTTTTGTAAACGGCATGGAACTTTCTGGTGGACAATGGCAAAAAGTAGCTTTAGCAAGAGCGTATATGAAAAATGCCGAAGTAATGATTCTAGATGAACCTACATCAGCACTTGATGCCAAAGCTGAAAGTGATGTATTCACAAGGTTTATTGGGCTTACCGAAGGAAAAACAAGCATTATTATTTCACATAGATTTAGTACAGTTAGACAAGCCGATAGGATTTTGGTTCTAGAAGAAGGTCGTGTTCTTGAAATAGGAACTCACGAAGCGTTGATGGCAAACAAATCGTTATATGCTGAATTATTTACACTTCAGGCTGAAGGTTATCAATAGCTTTCAACATATTAAACACTCGATTATCGAGTAAAACAATTTATCTTTGTAGTATGGCAGAAGAAATTATAAACAGAGTCGCAAATAGTAAACTTGTTACTATAGATTTGGAAGACTACTATCCAAAAGGGCAACGCGTGTTATTTGATATAAAAGACTGGTTGTTTCAAGAGCTTATTTTAAAAGAATCTGATTTTAGAGCTTTTGTTAAGGAGCACGATTGGTCACAATATCAAGATGCTTATTTAGCATTAACGTGTTCGGTAGATGCCATAATTCCATCTTGGGCATATTTACTTATTACATCGCATGTTTCGGCTTATGCCAAAAAAATTGTAGTTGGTGATTTGGTGACTTTAGAAACAGCAATTTATCAAGATATTATATCGCAATTAGATGTTTCAGACTATTCTGAAAAACCTCTTATTATAAAAGGATGTGCCAACAAACCTATCCCTGAATCTGCTTACACATTGCTTATTTCAAAGTTACAACCTATAGCAAAATCTATTATGTATGGTGAAGCTTGTTCTACAGTGCCTTTGTACAAGAAAAAATAGCTTTTAAAAAAATTTGCTACATTTATAGTAAGACCTATATTTGCAGGCTTTTAAAAAATTAATCAATTAATTAAAACATTAAAAATGAAAAAAAATTTACTTTCATTCGTATTGTTTATGGCAACCTTAACGGCTGGGTTCTCGCAAACATTAGAAGAATTAAAATCTGAACAAGCAGCCAAGAAAGATTCTATCGCAGCCATTCAAAGTCGTGTTGATGCTATTCAATCTAAAATAGATGCTATGCCAGGATGGCGTATTGGCGCTGTAGGAATTGTTGGTGCTAGTTTTTCTGAATTTAACAACTGGTATGCACAAGGAGCTCCTAACAACTCTGCTGGTAATATTTCAATTTCTTTTAGCCCTTATGCTAACTTGATGAAAGAAAAATACTTTTGGAACAATAACGCTAATATTAATTTAGGTTGGGTAAAGTTTGATGATAAAGATGATCCTACTGACAACAAAGATTTTAGAGAAGCTACTGATGTTTTCAATATTACATCGCTTTTTGGTTATAAATTAACTGAAAAAATAGCAGTTTCTACATTAGCTGAATATAGAACAACGCTATTAAATAACTTTAACGATCCTGGATATTTAGACGCTGGTCTTGGTATTACTTGGACACCTATAACAAATTTAGTTGTTGTTGTTCATCCTGCCAACTACAACTTTGTTTTTGCTGATGATGATACAACATTTGAATCTTCATTAGGTGCAAAAATTGTTGCTAACTATACAAAGTCTATTGGTGGTTTAAAGATTATGTCTAACCTATCTGCTTTTCAAAGTTATGAGGATTCAAACTTATCAAACTGGACGTGGATAAACTCTTTTAGCTATTCTATTTTTAAAGGTATTGGTGTTGGTTTTGAACTTGGTTTAAGAAACAACAAGCAAGAAGCTTTAAACTATGCTAAAACAACATTAGGTAACACAAATGCTACTTTTGATACTGTTGATAATGAATTACAAGTTTATACAACTGCAGGTATTAGCTACTCTTTCTAAAAAAGAGGTATAGAAATATTATAAAAAAAGCATCCTCATCGGATGCTTTTTTATTTTCCTTTAAATTCTTTTTCAGTCTTTTTACTTTTAAAAAGCTTTTTTAGCCAACCATCTTCTTTCTCTGGTTTACAATCTAAATCACTTAAAACATCTTGACTAGGTTTCTCAAAATGAGCTTTAGTAATTTGATTATAGGTTTTATCTTTATTTAGCTTTTGATAAAATTTAGCAAACATTGGTAACGCTGAATTAGCTCCTTGCCCTAAACCGGTTGTTTTGAACCCAATGTTATAATTATCATTTCCTACCCAAGTAACAGTTACCAAATTGGGTGTTATACCAACAAACCAACCATCTTTATTATCTTGTGTTGTCCCTGTTTTTCCTGCAATATCATTATTAAGGTTATAACTAGAACGCAATCTTTTTGCCGTACCAGTGTTTACTGTAGATTTCATCATTTGTAACATAACCTGCCTTGTGTAATCGCTGTATGCTTTTTCTTCAAACACTTCAGGCTCAAAACTCGCTATAACATTACCTGCTTTATCTTCAATCTTTGTAATGGCATAAGGCCTAACAGGTTTACTATTATTTACAAAGCTTGTGTAAGCTGCTGTTAGCTGTTTTAAATTGATTTCTGCAACTCCTAATGCTAGCGATGGCTGTTCTGGTAATTCTTTGGTAATTCCCATTTTATTAGCTTGTGCAATCACGTTGCTAATACCAACATCATTTAAAACTTTTACAGCAATAGTATTTACTGAGTTACTTAATGCTGCTTCTAGATTGTAGTTTATATCAGGGTTTTCTTCTTCTGCGCCAGCATTGGTTGGTTTCCAATTGTTAAAATTGGTATATGTAATGGCTTCAAGAGAGAAATATGTACAAGGTTTCATACCGTTTTCAATAGCTGCTGTATAGACAAAAGGCTTAAAGGTTGAACCCACTTGACGCTCGCTTTGAGAAACATGATCATATTTATAATAACGATAATCAATACCTCCTATATAAGCTCTAATGGCACCTGTTTTAGGGTCTAATGATAACATACCTGTGTTGAGAAGCTTTAAGTAATGCTGTAAACTATCTACTACAGACATAGGCTTTATAGCTGTTTCTTTCCAGGTAAACACATCCATGTCTCGAGAAACAGACAATGAATCTAAAATTTGCTGATGCAAAAGTCCATCGTTTTTATAACGTTTATATGCTGGTAATTCTTTTATTGCTTTATCAACAATAGGACTATCTTTACTCCAAGGAGCATTCTTGCCATAAGATGCTTCATAAGCTTCTTGAAGCTTGGTTAAGTGCTCTTTCATAGCTTCTTCAGCATAGGTTTGCATTGTTGCATCTAGGGTTGTATGTACAACCAAACCGTCTTTATACAAATCATAAGCATCGCCATTTGGCTTTTTAAGCTCATTTAAAATCTCTTTTAATTCTTGTTTTACTTGCGCTCTAAAATAAGGTGCTAACCCAACATCATGATTGAATGATTGATATTTTAAAAGTAGTGAATCGGTTTGCAGTTGTGATGCCTGCTCCTTGTCTAGATAGTTGTACTTGACCATTTGGTTCAATACCACATTTCTTCTACTTGTACTGCGTTCTAAATATTTTCTAGGATTATAATAATTGTTTGCTTTTAATGTACCAACAAGCGTTGCTGATTCAGCTATAGTTAATTGAGAAGCCGTTTTATTGAAAAACTTTTGTGAAGCACTTTCTATTCCGTAGGTATTATCTGGAAAAGGAACCGTATTGAGATATAATGTTAATATTTCTTTTTTTGAGTAAACATCTTCTATACGCCTTGCTGTTATAGACTCTTTAAATTTGTTAATAAGCATACTAAATGCCCAATAATGCTGTCTTCCATAAAGGTTTTTTGCAAGCTGCAATGTTATTGTGCTGCCACCACCAGCTGATGAATCTCCAAGTAAAATATTTTTAAAAAAAACACGTAATAAACTAATATTATCAACACCATGATGCTCATAAAATCTAGCATCTTCAGTAGCTACTAAAGCATCAATAAGATGCTGTGGAAACGCCTCATAAGTAAGCGGTTGCCTATCGTAGATATAGTATTTACCTATAAGTTTTTCATTTGTATCTAAAATTTGGGTAGCTTCAGCTTGTTTGAGTGAACTTAAAACATCTTTCGTTGGTATTTTTCCAAATACTCCTAAATAGGTGCATATGTAAAGTGACACAAGAAAGACTAAACCGGCTATAAATAACCTAAAAGACCATTTTACCCACGTTTTCCTTAACAATGTTTTGAGTTTTATCATAATGTAATTACAAACGCTTGAAAAATTTATTTATTAGGTTTATGATTTACTCTTCTTCCCCTAAATTCTCATAATTATAGTCTGGATACAGAAAATGGTTGTAAGGAAAACGCGTTATGTGAATTTCTCTAACCTCATCATAAACACGCTTTTTAAAGTCTTCTAAATTTTGTTTGTTTATGGCAGAAATAAATAAAGCGTTGTTTCCTATCTTGTTCATCCAAGTTTTTTTCCACTCTTGTAATGTGTAATTGGCTTTTGTTCGTTCTGTTACTAAATCGGTTTCATCATAAGGTTCAGCTTCATAAGCATCAATTTTATTAAAAACCATTATTGTAGGCTTATCAGCGCTATCTATTTCTCCTAAAATTTTATTTACAGACTCAATGTGTTCTTCAAAATTAGGATGCGATATATCAACCACATGCAACAGCAAATCAGCTTCACGAACCTCATCTAAAGTACTTTTAAAACTTTCAACTAATTGTGTTGGTAGTTTTCTAATAAAACCTACAGTATCTGTTAACAAAAAAGGAAGGTTTTGAATAACTACTTTACGAACGGTAGTATCAAGTGTTGCAAACAATTTATTTTCTGCAAAAACCTCACTTTTACTTATGGTGTTCATTAAGGTAGATTTCCCAACGTTTGTATAACCTACAAGTGCCACACGAACCATTTTACCACGGTTACCACGCTGAACAGCCATTTGCTTATCTATGGTCTTTATTTTGTCTTTAAGCAATGCTATTTTATCACGTACTATACGTCTATCTGTTTCTATCTCGGTTTCACCAGGACCACGCATACCAATACCTCCTTTTTGACGTTCAAGGTGAGTCCACATACCTTTAAGTCTTGGTAACAAGTATTCGCATTGCGCTAACTCTACTTGTGTTCTGGCATAGCTTGTTTGTGCTCGCTGTGCAAAAATATCGAGAATAAGGTTTGTTCTATCTAATACTTTACAGTTTAGTATTTTACTAATATTACGCTCTTGTGCTGGTGATAATTCGTCATCAAAAATTGCAGTGCCAACTTCATGCTCTTCAATAAATTTTTGTACATCCTGCATTTTTCCAGTCCCAATAAACGTTTTGGGATTAGGCATATCCATTTTTTGAGTAAAACGCTTTATAACGTCTCCTCCAGCTGTATATGTTAAAAATTCGAGCTCATCTAAATACTCTTTAGACTTTTCTTCATCTTGCTCTCTAGTAACAACACCTATTAAAACTGCTTTCTCTAAAGCAATGTCTTTCTTTTCTATCATAAAAATTTATATGGCACAAAGTTACAAGTATAAAATGAATTTTTGAAAAATGAATGCTGTATTAATATGTATCTTTATCTTTAAAAACAAATATTTACAAATTATAATGCCTGATAACTTACCAAAACAATTATATACAGTTGCTTTTTATAATCTTGAAAATCTATTTGATATTTATGATGACGAGATGACTAATGACAATGATTTTTTACCAACTTCTGCAAAACGATGGACACATAAACGATATCAAAATAAAATACGAAAGCTCGGCTATTCTATTTCTAGAATAGGTTTAGAAAACACTAATAATCCACCTACAATAATTGGCATTGCTGAAGTTGAAAATAGTTTTGTTTTAGACGATTTACTAAACAGTAAACATTTAAAAGATTTTCCTTACGATTATATTCATTATGATTCTCCTGATGAACGCGGAATTGATGTTGCTTTAGTTTTTAATAAAGATGTGTTTACTATTGAAAACTCCGAAACTTTTCCGGTGCATATTTATGATGAAGATGGTAGTATTGATTACACAAGAGACATTTTGCTAGTTACAGGCTTTATAAACAATGAACGTATTCATATACTGGTTAATCACTGGCCTTCTAGGCATGGTGGTGAGACAACTACCGAAATAAAGCGAATAACCGCTGCAAATAGTGTCACAGATATTATTAACACTATTAAAAATGAAGATTCGCACGCTAAAATTATTGTTTCAGGCGACTTTAATGATGACCCATATAGTAATAGTATTAAAAAATTAGTTAGTGATAACAATTTGTATAATCCTATGGATACGCTTCTTTCAGACACTTTAGGGACTACAAGTCATAACTTTAGTTGGAACCTGTTTGATCAAATTATGATAAGCACTAATTTTTTTGAAACTAAAGCTGATAAGCTATCACTAAAAAGCACACATATTTTTAATGCTGATTTTTTAAGACAATTTCACGGACGCTATAAAGACACTCCTTTCAGGACATATGTAGGAAAAAAATATAAAGGTGGCTATAGTGATCATTTTCCTGTTTATATGGTTTTAAAAACAAATTAAATAAAAAAGCCCGCTAAAATTTAGCGGGCTTTTTTATTTAATTATTTATCCAATTAAGGAACAAATACTCTTACGTTATCAACGTGAATTGTTGTATTTAAATCTGCAGTATCACTTCCTGTATACCTAAACGCTATATAAGCAGTTCCTGTATAAGAAGAGATATCAATGTTTCCTGAATTAGTAAAGTTAAACCAAGTATCAAAATCAGCTTCTAAACTAGAAGTAAACTCTAAAGATGTCCAAGTTGCAGAAGTAATATCAGCTTCATTTCCTGAAAAATCAGTAGAAATTAATACTTCAATAGCATCATGACCTGCATCAGGGTAAGCGTGTTCTGTTTGGAAAGATAAAATTTCACCATCTTGAGCATCTAAATCAATACCTGGAGAAATTAACCATCCTATGTTGCTAGATTCTGTTGTTCCGTAAGCTGTAAATTCAGCATAACCATTACCGCTGTAAACTTGCTCTGACCATAATTCTGAACCAGCTTCAGCAAAGTTTATCCAACCGTTAGTGTTTAATGTTGTGTTATCTGTAGAATCATTAAAAAGTTCTTCAAAAACAGGATCACATCTTTCTGAATCAAACATAACATCAGCAGTATCTCTAATAAATAACTGGTAATCTGAATTATACTTACTAAACACTGCAACTAATGATCCTCTTCCTTGAGGGAACATTTGGCTTTTAAAATCTGCAAACCCACTGTTTCTTAATATAGTTTCAGAATCGTCAACACAGTTTTTAATATATCTGTTTACAGTATAAGTATCATCTAAATTTCCGTAAGCTTGTCCTAATTCTGCCGATCTTAATTGCATATCATCAATTTGAACTAGCATATTAATGTAGCTATCGTCAAATTCAGCAGGAGTAATTACTTTAGGAACGATAGTCTCTACTACAGTAGATCTAACAAGGTATTGTTCGTAATCAGCACCAGAGATACGCTCTACAGCATTGCTCTCTATAGCTCCAATGTGTAAAACACCGTTTACATCATCCATTCCTAAATTAAGACCTAAATCACTATCAGATAAGATAACATATACTTTTTGTCCTGGCTTATATTGTGCAAAAAGTGATGTAGCATCAATATCAATTTGAATAGCTGCAGATGGGTTTTCTGGAGCATCTTGAATTATTAAAGTTTTGTAGAAGTTTCCTGCTTCATCACTAGAAACTACATATCCTGAAATAATTACCTTACCTCCATTACTTACTTCTGAAAAGTTCACTAAACTTCCTGTATACATTGCTTTTACTTGTGCAATTGTATTAGTCTCTGTAATATTTGGTTCTTGTAAAATTACGGTAGGTACACTGTAATCATCATCTTGTACACAAGCAGTGATACAAAACATAGCAACCAAACCTAGGGCTAATGATAAAATTTTACTCGTTTTCATAATTTAAATGTTTTAATTAATATTTTTCTTTTTCTTTTTTTAAAATCTAAAGTTAAGGTTTACAAAGTAATTAGCACCTCTTCCGTACCAATATTTTGATCCAAATACACGTGTTCCATTGCTGGCATCATCACGTAATTGTCTGTAATTTGCATTACGTCCTTGCTCAAAACCTCCTGTTTTGTATACTTCATCAAAAAGGTTTCCTACGCTTGCAAAAAATCCTACATAGTAATCACCTATTTTCCAAGATTTACCTCCCATTAAGTTTACTACGTAATAATCATCAAATTCTTCTTGTTTTAACAACTCTCTAGCTAAAGCAGGATCATAGTCGTTAAATACTACGTTGTTTGTTCCATCAATTGGATCTAAATAAAAGTTTTTAGTTCTTGTTAATGGAGCTACATCAACATAAGTATTGTTAAAATAGTTTACAGTTGCTCCAAACCACCAGTAGTCAGGATCACGGTATTCAAAACCTACAGAGTAAGCTTGTTGCGGTCCTCCTGCAATTTTATAGTCTTTTAAGTATGCTGTTCCTTGATCTACAGTAACATCATCAGCACTTAAAATTAAGTTAGGGTTATTATCATAAGTGTATTGTCCTATTGAAGCAGCACCTTTTAATTTAAGTGTTGGTAAAACTTGTGCTTCAATACCTATTTCAGCACCAAAGTGCTTTTTGTCAATTCCTTGTAAAATCTCACTTACAAACTCTGAATCTTCTGAAAATCCTTGAACTCCATCAGCATAATAGAATGAAATTTCATTAGCATCTTCAGACTTAATGTAAAACCCTGTGATTTTTGCTTTTACAATTGGTGAACGGAAAATATAGCTAATATCAGCAGAAGATATTTTTTCTTCTGTAATGTTTGGTACTATATTGTGGTTTACTCTGGCATTAGAATATGTATTTCTTAATGAAGGTGCTTTTGTTAAATATCCTGCATTTACATCAACTAAATGTTTTCCAGAAAACTTGTATGTAAATCCTGCTTTACCTCCAAAACCATTAAAGTCTAATTTTTCTCCTTTTCCTAATGAGTTATTTAAATTAGCTTCGTTTTGGTATAAACCTTCACGTTGATATTGAGTACTTGTGTAGCTACCTGAAAGGTAAAAATCTACTTTACTATATTTGAATTGAGCTTGAGCATATCCAGAAACTACATCAGCATATAAGTTGTAGTTATACTTAAATTTATCTCCTTCTAAAGCAACACGATTAGGGTTTTGTAAATCAAATTGGAATCCGTCAAATGAATCTACGTTTAAGAAACCGCTTCCACCTAATAAGTCTAATATTTCAGCAAAGTTTTCAGATTTTAATTTTCTATAATTAACAGAAGCATTTAATATAATGTTCTCGTTAATTTCAGAAGTTAATATTGAGTTTACTGTTAACTGCTTATCATCATTTCTATCTTCATATAGTGCATACGTTGAGTAAGCTCCTATGTTTTCCATGTTTGTTCTATATAATGAAGCCCAATCAATTTGACCGTCATTAACAAAACTGTGTTGTCTTTTGTATGCTTCAGCAAAATCAGGACCTTCATCAAGACCTAACCAAAAGCTTGGTAACTTTTGATAGTAAGCTGGACTTGGGTTAGAACCATTTCCTATTGGGTTGTCGTTTACTAAACGTGTTCCTCCGTAATCTAAACGGCTATTTCCTGTTTTACCAAACTGATATCCAACATTGGTGTTTAATTTTGTTTTACTGCTTATATCCCAGTAGTGGTTAAGCATTAAAATTGGCTCCTCTATTTCTTTAATACGAGAGTTACGTTTATCACCATCGTACCATCCCCAATATTCGTTGTATTTTATACCTCTTAAATCATAAACCTCTTGTGTGTTTGGAGATGATTTTCCTCTACGGTTTGGAGTATAAATAGATGTAAAGTTTAAGCTATGTTTCTCACCTAATTGCTTCTCTACAGATGCAAAAAATGAATTAGAGTCATATAAAGTAGCCTCTTGGTAACCTTCGTCTCCCCAACGTCTACCTGCCATAAGAGCATAAGACCATCCGCCTTTTAATAAACCTGAAGCGTAGCTAGCCATAATTCTGTTTGTGTAACTTCTATTTGATGTAGAGTAAGTAACACGACCACCTTCTCTATATTTAGAAGCTCTTACAATCATATTTGTGGTTCCTAAAACACCTCCAAAATTATAATTAGAAGGTTGTAAACCTGTTGTTAATTCTTGATTTCTAACAACATCATTTAAACCACCCCAATTACTCCATTGTGGACGACCATTGTACATCTTGTTCATTTCAATACCATTTACAAGTACTGAACCATTTTCAGAATCTAAACCTCTAACTCTAAAGAAAGACGGGCTAAATTCAAAAGCTGCTGTACGTTGAAAAACATCTTGTGATGATTGTAATAAACCAGAAATGTTATCCATTCCACTAGTATCATCATTAAGTTCATCATCAGATAAGGTAATAGTGAACAGGTCTGCATCTGTAACCACTTTTTCTAAAGTCATATCAGTAATGTTTACTGTTTGACCTGCGTTTACAACAATAGGGTACCTTTTTGAGATATAACCACTTTTAGAAATCACTAAAATTTGTTCTCCTAATGGTACTGTCTCTAAGAACTCAAAAGTTCCTTCTTCTCCAGTTACAACTGATAGTTCTGTTCCTTCAATAGTAACTGTTACTTCTGGAATTGGCTCAAAAGAGATAGCTTCTGTTACGCTACCTTTTACTAGTGTTTGCTGTGCATACATAGTAAATGTTGAGATAACTCCGAATAGGTAAATAAATAAGCGTTTTTTCATACTTAAATTTATAGTTAATAATAGTTTCTGCGTTAAATAATTATTATTTAAGGCGTGCAAATTTACATTATTTATAATAAATATCTACTTTTGGCCCTAGAATTGTATTAACATAACAATAACATAACATTCTAAAATAGATGAAAACTTTAAAACCTTGGATTGCAACTTTTTTCTTACTCCTGTGTATTAACATTCATTCTCAAGAGAAAAAGAAATTTAAAATACATACCGTTGCATTTTATAATTTAGAAAACTTATTTGACACAATTAACGATCCTAATAAGTTTGATGAAGCTAGCCCAATAATGGAAATGAAAACCGAAATTGGTGACATTTACAAAAAGAAGGTTAGCAATATGGCTCGTGTTATTTCTGACATTGGTTCTGAAATGGCACATAATTCTCCAGCTGTTATAGGTGTCTCTGAAGTAGAGAACAGAAGCGTGCTTGAAGATCTTGTAAACGATCCTTTACTTATAAATAAAGATTACGGCATTGTACATTATGACTCTCCTGATGCTCGTGGTATTGATGTTGCTTTTCTATATCAAAAAAAGTTATTTACACCATTACACACAAGTTCTCATGAACTTAAAATTTATGACGATAATACTCGTGAACGCGTTTACACAAGAGATCAATTATTAGTAAGTGGAAAACTTGATGGTGAGATGATTCATGTAATTGTAAACCATTGGCCTTCGCGTCGTGGTGGAGAAGCAAGAAGTAGACCTAAACGTGTTGCTGCTGCAAAACTAAACAAAAGCATTATAGACTCTTTACAAGCTATAGATCCTTACGCTAAAATTTTTACAATGGGAGATTTAAATGACGACCCAACAAATGCTAGTGTGAAAAAGATTTTAAAAGCTAAAAAAGATAGAGAAGATGTAGGTTTAAAAGGCATTTACAACCCAATGGAAAATTTCTTTAGAAAAGGACTTGGCTCTAACGCTTATAGAGATGCTTGGAGTTTATTTGATCAAATTATGATGACAAAGCCTTTAATTGAAAAAGACTATTCTTCATTTAGATTTTACCAAGCTGGTATATACAACAAAAATTATTTAGTAAACAAAGAAGGACGTTATAAAGGATATCCTTTACGTAGTTTTGCAGATGGCGGTTTCACTGATGGCTTTAGTGATCACTTCCCTGTTTATGTTTACATTATAAAACAAATAGACTAACAATCTATTAGAATACTCAAAAAAAAGCGTCTAAAATGTATTTAGACGCTTTTTTTATAGTTTATATTACTACTAATTGAACCAAACATTCCATGGAATTTTTGCTAATACAAGAATTAATGCAATGGTATAAAATATAGCAATCGTTTTAAGTTTATTTTTGGAAGTTAACTTCTTTTTGTGTTTTGAATAGCCTATTGTAATTAATGCTACTGCAACAATCATAGTAAAAGGATGCTCAACAATATTAGAGCGTAAAGTACTATTTTTCATAACTTCTCCCATTCCCATTTCGCTTATAAGCGAAAAATAGTCAGCAGCAAAAAATAATATAATACCTAGCAACAAGTGAATATGAGTTACTATTAATGTAAATAGTGATATTCTGAAATCTTTTGCTTCATATTCCTTATTTCCGATTGTTTTTATTATCGCATTTAAAGTCGCTAAAACTAATATTAAAAGCACAAGATATGCCCAGTAAGAGTGAAGTATTTTTACAGTATTATACATAATTAAGGTTTAATTTTTGTTGATATAGCAAAGGTAATAATAATATGCATAAAAAAACCTCTTCATTTTTGAAGAGGTTTTTAAATTTATCTAAAAAACTGATGTTAGAAATTGAATCTTAAACTAGCATTCCAAGTTCTTCCATATCCTAAATACACCTCATTTTCAGTACTTACACCATTCCATGAAGTATAACCACTTTCAACATCATGGATATTTGTTGTTGACTGTTCAATATAAAGTTCATCAAAAACATTACTTACGTTCAATCTAAATTGAACGTTGTTGTTTTCTTTACCTACTTTTAATTTATAAGAAAGTCCTAAATCTAATGTTTCATAACTAGGAAGCTCTATAGAACCTCTATTATTTTGAGTTGTAAATTCATCAGCTCCAAAATCTACAGAAGCATATAAATCACTGTAATAATTGAACGTAGCATCTAAAGCAAGAGCTTTAGTTACGTTATAACCTGCATTTAATCCCGCAGTAAATTGAGCTGCATTACCAACTTTTACTCCATCAATGTATGCTACATCACCTTCACTCAAGATATTGTTGTTATCATCAAATGATCGTGTTTCAACATTTCCGTCATACTCCCAATTACCAATAGATATGAATCCATTTACAGATAAGCCTTTTAAAGGTTTAGTAAATACCTCTAACTCGACACCTTGGTGAATTTCTTTTATTCCGCTAGACTGATAAAAAACATCAGAGTTACCATTATTATCTGTATCTTCTGCAGAAGAAAGTATTCTGTTATCCCAAATTGTGTGATAAACATTTAAGTTAGCAGACACATATTGACTTTTAAATTTATATCCAGCCTCTAATCCTGTTATTTTTTGGTTCTCATCTCCAAACGAGTTTAATTCATTTGAAGCTCTAACATTAGTATATAAATCATCGTGATATGGCTGTCTTGAGTAATAACCTCCATTAACAAAAACAATATTATTGTCATTAATATTATATGCTCCACCAGCCTTTAAATTATAACCAACGTTATTCACTTTTTCAGACTCTCCTAGACCTTGAACATCCCAAAACCCTTCTCTTTGATGAGATTGAGTTGATAAAGCTCCTTGGAAAAAAGCAGAAAATTTATCTGTTGCATATTCAATTTGTCCAAAACCTCCTATGTAATTAATTTGCTCCTCATAATCATGTCCAAAACGTTGATTATGGTCTAAAGTAGAAAACAAGTTTTTCCAAGGATTGAAACCTGTTTGTTCTGTTAATGTGTAAGGTACTGGAGAAGATGCACTAGTATATGTAGGTGTTGCTCCTAACAAATCAACTGCTGATCTGTAATGTATTCCATTATAAAATCTACTATCAACTCCAAAATTAAAAGACAACTTATCATTAATTTTATGCTCAAAGTTAGATAATAAACCAAACCAGTTATGAGAGTTTACAGAAGCATGCACAAAATTGTCTGCATCTGGGTTAGATAAATTATTTGCTTCAATAGCATCATAATCAATCAACCCATTTGCATCTCTAAAATTATAAAATGTGTTACCTCTAGGGTAAGCAAATCCTCCTCTACCAAAAGAAGCATAAGCCACAGTTGACAACGTAGACTTATCACTTATATTCCAATCCCAACTTAAGTTAGTAACTGGTTTGTGGTAGTAGTTTCTTCCTCCAGCATATTCTTCACCTTTATAATATCCCCACCAATCATTGTAACGTCTACCTTTATCTAAATAGTCTTGTAACTCATTTCCTCCAGCTGCTCCGTGCCATTGTGGCGCACCTGTAATTAAAAAGTTAAAGATGTGCTTTTCGTTTGGCTTATACCCTAAAGACAAGAAATATGTTTGCCCCTGACCTTTAGCTCCTTGCATATAACCATCGCCTTGCCAATGACCTATCATTGCAGAAAACGCTAAACCATTTTCCATTAAACCTGTAGAATAATATCCTGTTGTTTTAAGATAGTTGTCATTTCCTGTCATAGCTTGAACAAAACCACCTTCTTTTTTATCTACTGTTTTTGTAACAATGTTTACAGTACCACCTACAGATGATATTGCTAATTTAGACGAACCTAAACCTCGTTGTACTTGAACTGCATTAGCTATATCCAACACTCCAGACCAGTTAGACCAATACATCTTACCGTCTTCCATACCGTTTATAGGCTGACCGTTTAATAAAAACGCTGTGTTAGTCTGGTCAAAACCACGTAAAAACATTGAACCATCTCCAAAACCTCCACCTTTAACATTCTGTACAGAAGGTGTAGATTTTAATACTTCTGGTAAATCCCAGTTTCCTGCTTTTTCTTGAATCTCGGCTGCTTTAATAGTCGAAACTGCAACAGGTGTTTTTCTGTCTTCAGCTAAATCAATAACACCAGAACCAATAATAACAACTTCTTCTAATGTGTTGTCAGGAGATAGTGTTACATTACCTAGGTTTGTGTTTCCATTGAAAGACATTGTTACTTTACCATATCCAACAAAAGAAATCACTACTTCACCAGAAGCAGATTGTGTTGTTAAGGTAAAATTTCCATCAAAATCAGAAGACACACCATTTGTAGTGCCTTTCTCAACGATGTTAGCACCAGGAAGTGGCGCGTTCATTTCGGCATCCATAATTGTACCTGAAACAGTACTTTGAGCCATTGAAAATGCAGTAAACATAAAAGCTACTGCTAAAAATAATCTTGTAATTTTTTTCATTGTATTAATAAGATTTGTTTTAAATTTTTTGCAAAATTACACTTAAACAACACATATTCATTACGTAATTGTTAAGAATTTTTAATCTTATTTAAAATACAATAAAAATAAGCGTATCAATATGTTACGCAAAAAAGGTATTAACAACTTTTTCAACAAAGATTACGTTAATTCCTTATAAAAACTTAAAAGGTTTAACGTAGAGTCATCATGATTCATAAAAGTGTCACCTTGTATATTTTTCAAGATATTTCCTGCTAATTGCTTTCCTAGTTCAACACCAAATTGATCATAACTAAAAATATCCCAAATGACACCTTGAACAAATATTTTATGCTCATACATAGCGATAAGCTTACCTAAACTTTGAGGCGTTAATTGCTTTATAAAAATAGTGTTGGTTGGTTTATTTCCTTCAAAAACCTTATATGGTAATACTTTAGAAATTTCTTCTTCAGACAAGTTTTTGTCTTTTAATTCTGATAAAACCTCATCAGACGTTTTTCCATTCATAAGCGCTTCAGTTTGTGCTATAAAATTGGAAATTAATTTGTCTTGATGGTCTTTATCTCCATGTAGCGACTTGGCAAACCCGATAAAATCAGCAGGGATAAGTTTTGTTCCTTGGTGAATTAATTGAAAAAAAGCATGCTGTGAATTAGTACCTGGTTCTCCCCAAATTATGGTTCCTGTTTGGTAGTTTACAGAATTTCCGTTTCTATCTACACCTTTTCCATTACTCTCCATAATACCTTGTTGCAGGTAGGTTGCAAACTGATTTAAATATTGTGAGTAAGGAATTATTGCTTCTGTTTCAGCATTAAAAAAGTTATTATACCAAACACTTATTAACGCTAAAACTACTGGAATGTTTTTATCAAACGGCGCTTCTTTAAAATGTATATCCATAGCATTAGCGCCTTGTAAAAGCTTATCAAAATTATCAAAACCAAGTGATAAACTTATTGTCAATCCTACTGCACTCCAAAGAGAAAAACGTCCTCCAACCCAATCCCACATTGGAAAAATATTGTTGGCATCAATTCCAAAACCTTGAACCTTTTCTATATTAGTAGAAACCGCTACAAAATGTTGTGCTACCGCTTTTTCGTCTAAAGATTTTAAAAACCAGTTTTTTATTGTAGTTGCGTTTGATAATGTCTCTTGTGTTGTAAACGTTTTTGATACAATAACAAAAAGTGTGGTTTCAGGATTTATTTTTTTTAGAACCTCATTTACATGATCACCATCAACATTACTAACAAAATGCGTGTTCAAGTGGTTTTTATAATACTGAAGTGAATCTACCACCATGGCTGGTCCTAAATCAGAACCTCCAATTCCAATATTAACGATATCTGTAAACGCCTTTCCTGTACTACCTTTTTTATCTCCTTGTATAATAGCATCTGAAAAGCTTTTTATTTTGTTTTTTACAGCATAAACCTCTGGAATAACATTTTTACCATTTACTAAAACGGTTTCAGTTTCTTTGGCTCTTAAAGCTGTGTGAAGCACGGCACGTTTTTCTGTTTCGTTTATTTCTTCTCCAGAAAAATAGGTGTTAATAGCTTCTTTAAGTTCTACCTGGTTTGCTAAATCTTTCAATAAACCCATTGTTTCATCTGCGATTCTATTTTTAGAAAAATCCAGATAAAAGTCTTCCCAAGTAATTGTCATTTTATTTACTCGTTCTTTGTCTTGAGCAAATAGTGTTTTTATATGTGTGTCTTTTACTGTTGAGAAATGATCTTGGAGGTTTTTCCAAGCTGTAGTTGTTGTTGGGTTTATTTTTGGTAATGCCATGAATGAATTAATATGCCTGTGTAATCAAATTTTCTGAAGCTGGCTCAATAAGAGGCTCTACATCAGATTCTATTTTATCTAACTGAACTTTTATAGGTTTGATATAATCTAAATATTTTGCTTTTAGACTATCTGAAATAGGTTCGGCTTCTGGTAGTTTTTGTTTAAAAGGGTCTACTTGTTTTCCATTTTTCCAGAAACGATAACAAACATGTGGTCCTGATGTATTTCCTGTCATTCCAACCCAACCTATTACATCGCCTTGTTTTACGTATTGGCCTGCTTTTACGTTTTGTTTTTTCATATGTAAGTACTGCGTAGAATAGGTTGAATTATGTTTTATTTTAACATAATTACCATTTCCTCTAGTGTAAGCAGACTTGATAACGGTTCCATTTGCGGTTGCTCTAATTGGTGTTCCAATATCTGCAGCAAAGTCGGTGCCTTTATGCGGCCTAATGCGGTTTCCATATAATGCTATACGACGACGTAAGTTATATCTTGAAGAGATACGTTTATACTCAACAGGAGCTTTTAAAAATGCTCTTCGTAAATTTTTGGCTTCTTCATTAAAATAATCAACCAATCCTTTTTCTTTGTCTGTTTCAAACTCAAACGCATAAAAAGGTTCGTTTCTATGTTCAAAATATGCCGCTTTTATATCTGCTATTCCAGCATAAATACTATCATCAATATACTTATCTGTATATATTACTTTGAATTTATCTCCTTTTTGCAGTCTTGAAAAATCTATAGTCCAAGCATAGATATCTGACATCTTATATGCTAAAATAAAGCTAATACCTTTGTCTTCTAAAGCTTCTGATATATTGCTTGTAATGACTCCTGACACTTCTTTTTCTACATACTTAATTGGTTTTCTACTTTTGTATGCGTGTATAGAATCCTGAAAATTCACAACAACATATTCTTCTTTATTAGGCTGATAAATAAAGCATTTAGGTTCCTGAAGTGTATCTTTAGAGCACAACAAAGTGTACGGTTTTCCTATTTGAAGCTTACGAATATCAAAACTATCTCTAGCTTTTTCAGCGATTTGAAATATTTTAGGATAACCTAATCTATTACGCTCCATAATAACTCCAAAGCTATCTCCAGATCTTATGGTATCTCGTTTTACTATATAATCGTTAAGATTAAAACCAAATTCATAAATATCTTTAGGTTCTAAAACAGCAACTTCTTTAACCTCTTCTCGTTGTTGTTTTTCTTCTTCTTTACAGCCAACAAAAAGTAATGCTGCTGCAAAAACTATTAGGCATCTTCTCCCCAATGTTGTAATTCTTTTTTGCTCCATAAGTCTGGAAAAAATATTCGTCTTTGATATTTTGGATGCATGTATTTTACCCATTCACTTCCTCCTGTTGCTTCTGCTGTTTTACCTCCTATATTTAAATAGTGGTTTGCGGTATTGTAATGTGCCATAACCCATTTTATATTAACCGTGTGGTCATAATGTCTCATGGCATTTATTAAATCTTTGTCCTCTTTAACACTTTCTGGAAGTTGTTTAAACTTAGTCCAGAGGTTATTTGTGTTGTAGAATTTCGCAAATCTAATAAATTCCTCTTTGTATCGTTCTTCAAAAACTGTTAATAAATAACTTTTTTTGCCTGTTTTGTAGTCTTTTCCTGCTGCTTGCCAGTATAAATGCTCAAAAGCGTGCTCAAAAGAGGTGTTTCTATCTATTGTTTTTCTAAATCTATTATCTATAAGGTTTATAAGCTCTGTAGAAGCAAACTCAATTTTTCTGTATTGCGCACTTTGAAATCCGCTAGCAGGTGTTAAAGTGGTTCTAAACTTATTATATTGCTCTACTTCCATGCCTTCTCTCATAATATTGAAAGATGATGTTAGCATATCAAAATAACGGCTTATACGCATTAATTTATTTGAAAAGAAAGCAGCCTCAATGGCATCACTTTTTGCTACTTGCTCTATTTCCCACAGTATCATTTTAAACAACAATTCGTTGATTTGATGATACATGATAAATACCATTTCGTCTGGCAAAACAGTGCGTTGAGTTTGTAAATCAAGTAAGGCATCTGTTTGGATATAATCCCAATAGTTTATGGGTTTACTATATAAGAGACCTTCTAAATGTGTATCAAGGTCTTGACCAATGCTATCAAATTTTTCTTTAAGTTGACTTGTTAAGTTCTTTTCTTTGTCCATTAATTTTGTGCAATAATTTTGAAGGGATGTTTTAACCCTTTGAACGCATCTAAATCTGCTCTTAAAGAGCCTACTGCTAAATCTGCTTTGATACGTAAGGGAATTCGGTTTTTATCATTTGAAACCCATAATGTTAGGCTTTCTTCTTCTTTAAACACTCTTCCTGCCATAACATATGGTCTAAATTTAAGAGCGTTAATTTTTCCAAATTCGGTATCTATAATTTCGGTTCCTAAAAATTTTATTTTGAATCCATAATTTTCTTCATCAAAAAACATATCTACTGATACTTCATCGCCTAGTTTTAGGTTTGTGATATCTAAATTGTTTCTTAAATAATAAAACGTAGATACCATGTCTTGAATGTTAGGCTTTGTATCTATTACAGATTTTTTGTTGTGTTTTTTATTATTTACGTGAGCTTTTTGTTTTTTTTGATCAAAATGAATTTCGATGTCTTTTGTATGACCGCCTTCATCTATTTTTCTAATAAATCTATACGGAGAAATGGTTGATTTACTAAAATAGCTTTCATAACGATCATCTACTTTAAAAAACCATTTAATTGCGCCTGTTGTCCAGCCTTTACCTACCACATGATAAACAGATTCGTTTTTATACAAACCTTCATTGACAGTAAGTGTTGCTTCTCCTGCTTTTAAAAAACCACTGTAACTCATTTCAAATCTAAACCATTCGCCTACTCCAAAAGCGCTTTCACTTTGTGAAAAACTGGTTTTAATTCCTAGAATTACGACGCAAATAAATAATAGATTTTTCATAATTAAGTTATTGTAAATGTAACGTTTATAATTACTATGTTATTAATTAAAATATAAGATTACAATTACTATTCCAAAAATATAAAACAAAAACGCTTCCTTATACTTTGGAAGCGTTTTTTTAATATTAATTTATACTTATTTCTAAAGAGTTCCTCTTTTTTCTTGTTCTCTTTCAATAGATTCAAACAACGCTTTAAAATTTCCTGCTCCAAAACCGCGAGCTCCCATACGTTGAATAATTTCAAAAAACAATGTTGGTCTATCTTCAACTGGTTTTGTAAATATTTGTAATAAATAGCCTTCTTCATCAGCATCTATCATAATACCTAAACCTTTTAGCTTTTCAATATCTTCACGAAGTTCGTGACTAAATTCATCTAATCGACCAGGAACCGCATCATAATATGCTTGTGGCGGATGTGATAAAAACTCAACACCTCTAGAACGTAAATCAGAAACCGTTGATATGATATCATCTGTAGCAACGGCAATATGCTGTACACCTGAACCTTCGTAAAAATCTAAATATTCTTCAATTTGAGAACGTTTTTTACCTTCTGCAGGTTCGTTTATAGGGAACTTTATACGTCCGTTACCGTTACTCATTACTTTACTCATTAAAGCTGAATATTCTGTATGGATTTGCTTATCATCAAACGATAAAAAGTTTACAAAGCCCATAACATCTTCATACCATTTTACCCATGTATTCATTTCGCCCCAGCCAACGTTACCTACCATGTGATCTATGTATTTTAACCCTACTGACTCTGGGTTATAATCTGATTCCCATTTAGTAAAACCAGGCATAAAGACTCCGTTGTAATTTTTACGTTCTACAAACATATGCACTGTTTCTCCATAGGTATAAATTCCTGCTCTTACTACTTCTCCAAATTCATCTTTTTCTACAGTTGGTTCCATATAAGATTTTGCGCCACGAGATGTAGTCTCCTCATAAGCACTACGTGCATCTTCTACCCAAAGCGCTACAACTTTAACGCCATCGCCATGTTTTACAATATGGTCGTTAATTGGATGTTTAGAGTTTAATGGTGTTGTAAGAACTAATCTAATTTTATCTTGTTTTAACACATATGAAACTGTGTCTCTACTTCCTGTTTCTAATCCTTTGTATGCATAAGATTGAAACCCAAAAGCTGTTTTGTAAAAATGCGCTGCTTGTTTTGCATTTCCTACATAAAACTCAACATAATCTGTTCCTAATAGCGGAAGGAAATCTTCGGCTCCTTCAAATATTTTTTCTAATCCGTAGTTTACTGATTTTATTTCTTTTGACATAGTTGTTAATTTTCAATGTTATTGTGTTCGTTTAATGAATCTGATATTGAATCAGATGTTATAACAGCATCTTCTTGATACTCATAAGTGTCGTAATCTTCATTATAAAGCGAGTCATAGGCTTCTTGAGAATACTCATACTCGTATTGGTAGGTTGTGTTATTGTTATTATAAGCTTCCATAAATGCTGTTGATATAAGCGCACCATACACTACAAAATAAATAATGTATAAAACGGTTATTAAGCTGCTTATTATTAAAGAAACTATATTTAAAATTTTAGCATTTTTTACGTTATTATAGCTTTGAACTGAAAAACCATCAGGTGTTTCAATAAATAATTTTAAGCTTCTGTTTGCAGACACCAAACCAATAATGCTTAATGCCACACTTACTACAGAAAAGACTCCACAACAACATCCTAAAAAAACTAAAACAATAGCAATAATTCCTAAAATCAATGCTGATGAGTCTGCTGGTAACTTATTTTGATTCACGTATATTTATATTGATTTTTTATTTGTCTAACCAAGATTTAAAATAATCTTCGTCTGCTATTTTTAAGGCATCTTCTGTTATTTGAAGCGGCTTAAAAGTATCAACCATTACAGCTAACTCATCTGTTTTTACTTTTCCGAGACTACGCTCTACAGCACCTGGATGCGGACCATGTGGTATTCCTGCTGGATGCAAACTAATGTGTCCTGCATCTATATCATTTCGGCTCATAAAATCTCCATCTACATAATAAAGAACCTCATCACTATCTATATTACTATGATTATATGGCGCAGGTATTGATTCTGGATGATAGTCATATAATCTTGGCACAAAACTACATACAACAAACGCATCTGTTTCAAAAGTTTGATGTACTGGAGGCGGCTGATGTATACGCCCTGTAATAGGTTCAAAATCATGAATTGAAAAAGCATACGGATAGTTATACCCATCATAACCAACTACATCAAAAGGATGTGTTGCATAAACCATTTCAAAAATATCGTCTTGTTTTTTTACTTTGATTAAAAAATCGCCTTTTTCATTGTGGGTTTCAAGCTCTTCAGGCCTACGTAAATCACGCTCACAAAATGGTGAATGCTCTAACAACTGACCAAACCAGTTACGGTAACGTTTTGGCGTATAAATTGGCCTTTTAGATTCTACAATAAATAGTCTATTATCTTCGGTATCAAAATCTATTTTATAAATAATACCTCGTGGTACTAATAAATAATCACCGTATTTAAAATCTAAATTCCCCAGCATTGTACGTAGCTTACCAGTTCCTTTATGGATAAAAATAAGCTCATCTGCATCTGTATTTTTATAAAAATAGTCTCTTGTTGATTGCTTTGGTGCAGCAAGTATTATACTACAGTCATTATTAGTAAGTACTGTTTTTCTGCTTTCTAAATAATCGCTTTCTTGTGGCACTTGAAACCCTTTTAAACGATATGATTGTATACTATTTGCTTTTGCAATTTTTGGCGCAACACTATATTGCTTTTTTATTTCTTTTACTTGTGTTGGTCTGTGCTCATGATAACTATTTGTTGACATACCGTCAAAACCAATGGTTCCAAATAATTGCTCACTATACAGGCTTCCGTCAGGCTTTCTAAACTGTGTATGCCTTTTTGGAGGGATGTTTCCTAGTTTATGATAAAATGGCATTGCTTAAAATTATTGTTTAGTTTTCAACTAAAAACACGTGTTATTGCTTTTGTTTAAAAACTTAATTACTAAAGTATTAAAGGTACAAATTAATAAGGTTTCTGCTTAAGCAGAAATTAGAAAATTGCTGTTTATTCTGGATTTCTTTTGATAAGAAATTGAAGGTGTGATAATAAATCGATCCAAAAATGTTTCATAATTCAACAAATATCGGAAAATTTTATTGATTTCGAAATCAAAACCAAAAACCTAAATTAAAAAAGAATAGTCCGCGTTTTGTTTCTGGCGACCAAGTATATTTTGCTTCAATTGGCCCTAAAAAGGTTTCAATACCATAACCTAAAGCATAGCCTGTATAATCCGGTGACGAAAACCAATTTCCGGTACTAAAAAGATTGTCTTCTATATTTGCAAAATTTGCCGCTATATTAACATGATTCTTTTTAAAGATTTCATAGTCTATATTTATTAATGCTTTCACAAAGCTATTGCCTTGCAGAGAAACAAAATCATACCCTAGAAAAGGCAAGAAATTGTTTATAAACTTATTTCCATATCCACCTAAAACAAAATTAAGATACTGGTTATCATTCTCCCCTATTGTAAAGCCTCCGTCTGCTATTAAGTTTACTGTTAAGGCTGGCGTTATACTTTTTGCATATCCAAGAGTTGCTTTTCCTATTGAAAATTCTGAAAAGTTGTTGTTATAATCAGAAGAATATAGATATAAATGAAAATCTCCTTCAAAAAACAATCCTTCGTCAGGAAAGTATTTATTATTGTATGTGTCTAGCTTAAGTTTTCCATATAAACTTAAATAATCACTGTTTTCAAAGACTGTTTCTTCAGCTGTTGCTTGTCTTAATATAGTTTCTGACTCTAGGATTAGTTTTTTATGTTCTGCTCCTAAAACTAAAGCAAAGTCTTTTCTAAATAATGTTTGCAAGTAAAGCTGGTTTGTAAAATCATTTAGCTCTACTTCTAACTTGTTTACACCTAAAGTTGCAAGCTCTTGATCTGACAGCAACGCCGATGATTGAATATTTTTTTTGAATTGATTATATCTAGAATGAAAACCAATACTCCAGTAAAATCCTTTATCAATATAGTAATCAAAGTTGTATCGTAAATTATCTCCTAAAATAAAATCTATAGAAGTAACATCATTTTTAAATAAAAGTTGTTTTCGTGTAAAATTCACTAATGCGGCACTTTTATACAAATCATCATAATGAACACCTAACTTAAAAAATGTTTTTTTGTCAGACTCTTTTACTCTAAAAAATAAGTCATAACCTTCTTTGTTTATAGATGGTTTTAATTGATGAACTACACTTTGAAAGTTATTGGTTGCTGCAAGATTATTTACTCCATCTACCAAGGTGGTATATTTTATTTTTTCATCTTGTTTAAACTTCAATTTTCCTAAAACATAAGCTCGTGTATATTTTTCATTTCCGCTAACTACAATTGCATTTATTTTAATACTATCAATAGCTTTTATAGATTGTTCTTTTTGATTTTTGGCAACCTGCATTGAGGATATTTTTTTTAGAGCATCTATTTCTTTTACGGTGGCTTTTTCTCCGTTTTCAATTATTTGCCTTCCTGCATCAAAAGATATAACGGTGTAGTCTGAAATATCAGGTTTAATATAAACATCTGTTTTTTTAGACTTTTCTATCATATCATTAATTGTACGGTAATTATTAATTTGAAGAAGGATATCTGGAGCAGATTTAAGCTCGTCGCGTGTGGCTAAACCATCTTGTACATCAACACCTATTATTATATCCATACCCTTTGCTTTAAGTTCATCAATAGGGTAGTTGTTTACAACGCCACCATCTATTAAAATTTGATCATCAATAATTACTGGTTGAAAAAGCGACGGAAATGCACCACTTGCTGTTATGGCTTGCGGCAAACTTCCTTTATCTAAAACAACAGGCTTACCTGTTTCAACATTTGTTGCTATGCAGAAAAATGGTATTGGCAGTTTACTAAAATCATCTATATCACAAACGTGAAGTGTTAATTTAGATAAAAGACTTAATGTATTTTGCCCTCTAGAAAGTGCCGATGGTAATTTTATTTTAAAATCATCAAACGGTAATGTAACTGCATATTTTTCGGAGTTATCACGCTCATAAAAAGTTTTTGATGCCCTAGGCAAGTCATCGTTTATTATTTTATCAAAGTCTACATCTCTAAAAATTGAATCTATATCTTTTCCTGAATATCCAGCCGAATATAGTGATCCTATAATAGCTCCCATACTTGTACCAGCAACATAATCTACTCGAATTCCTAAACTATCAATAACTTTTAATGTTCCTATATGAGCGAGTCCTTTTGCACCACCACCACTTAAAACCAAACCAACCTTTACATCTTGTTTTTCATTGCTTTGTGATTGCACTGAAAAACATAATAAAATGCTTATGACTAATATTATATGCTTCATTATTTATGAAAGTAATTATATATTTTATTTGCTTTAGACTTACCCACAACATCTTCTAACTCATCAAGCTTGGCATTTGCTACACGCTTTGCTGACTTAAATGTTTTAAGTAATTCTACAATTGTTTTTTCTCCAATTCCTGGAATGGTTTCTAACTCTGTATTTAATGCCGATTTGCTTCGCCTGTTTCTATGATGTTCTATTCCAAAACGATGCGCCTCATTACGTAATTGTTGAATAACTTTTAGAGTTTCACTTTTTTTATCTAAATATAAGGGAATTGGATCATCTGGGTAAAATAATTCTTCTAAACGTTTAGCAATTCCGATAATGGCTATTTTTCCTCTTAAGTTTAAAACATCTAAACTTTTTAACGCTGATGACAATTGCCCTTTTCCTCCATCTATAATAATAAGTTGTGGTAGTGGTTTATCTTCATCTAGCAAACGTTTGTAACGCCTGTAAACAACCTCTTCCATTGAAGCAAAATCATCTGGACCTTCAACGGTTTTTATATTAAAATGACGATAATCCTTTTTACTTGGCTTACCATTTTTAAAAACCACACAAGCTGCTACTGGATTTGTTCCTTGAATGTTAGAATTATCAAAACACTCAATATGTCTAGGCTCTTCATGTAGTCTTAAATCAGCTTTCATTTGCGCCATAATTCTATTAGCATGCCTATCTGGGTCTACAATTTTTACTTGCTTAAGCTGCTCCAACCTATAATACTTGGCATTTCTTAAGGATAAATCTAAAATATGCTTTTTATCACCAAGTTTAGGAACAGTAACTTTTACACTTTCTCCAAGATCAACTTTAAAAGGTACATAAATCTCTCTTGATTTTGAATTAAAGCGTTGTCTTAATTCGGTTATTGCAAGCTCAAGTAATTCGACATCTGTTTCCTGAAGCTTTTTTTTAATCTCCATAGTATGCGACCTAATTATAGAACCATAAGATACTTGCAAAAAATTTATATATCCATAGCTTTCATCACTAACAATGGTAAACACATCTACATTACTTATTTTAGGGTTTACTATAGTAGATTTTGCCTGGTAATTTTCTAAAACCTCTATCTTTTCTTTTATTTTTTGAGCCTCTTCAAATTGTAAATCTTCGGCATAGGTTTTCATTTGGTGTTTAAAGCCAGAAAGGGAATCTTTAAAGTTTCCTTTTAAAATTTCTTTTATAGACGCAATGTTGTTATGATAAGAAACCTCTGTCTCGTAGCCTTCACAAGGACCTTTGCAGTTTCCTAAATGATATTCTAAACAAACTTTATATTTTCCTGCGTCTATTTTTTCTTGAGCCAAATCATAATTACAAGTGCGCAGCTGAAATAAACCTCTTATTAAACCTAATAATGTAGATACGGTTTTCATGCTAGTGTAAGGCCCAAAATATTCAGAACCATCTTTAAACACACGCCTGGTAGAAAATACTCTAGGAAAACGTTCATTTTTTACACAAATCCAAGGATAAGATTTATCATCCTTAAGCATCACATTGTACCGCGGCTGATATTTTTTTATAAGGTTATTCTCAAGCAACAAAGCATCTGTTTCGGTATCAACAACAATATGCTTTATATCTGCAATTTTTTTTACAAGCACTTTTGTCTTGCCATAATCGTGCTGTTTATTAAAATAAGAACTTACTCTTTTTTTTAAATTTTTAGCTTTTCCTACGTACAAAATCTTTCCGTCAGCATCATAATACTGATAGACACCTGGAAGGTTTGGCAAGGTTTTTAATTGAATATCTAAAGCCGTTTTACTCATTCTTCCAAAGGTAATTATTTTAATTTTTTAGGTTGAATTTTGTAGGGTTAAATCTTTTTAAATTTTAATAAAAAAATAATTTTTTAGAATTGCTAATTCACTACATTGCGCCACTTTTTTTAAAACCGTATATGAAGAAAAAAACTATTGGAAGGGTTGATAAAATTGACTTTCCTACACTAGATTTATACAATATAGATGTAAAAATAGATACAGGTGCATACACATCTGCAATACATTGTTCTCAAATTGTTGAAAAAGACAACATGCTATTTTGCACCTTTCATAGTGAAGGACATGCTAACTTTAATAGTATTGAAATTATTTTTGATGATTATTCAAGAACCGATGTAAAAAGTAGCAATGGTTTTAAAGAGAATCGTTTTAAAATAAAATCTGACGTGATATTTTTTGGTAAAACATATAAGATTAACTTAACTTTAAGCACAAGAGACGACATGAAATTTCCGGTGCTTATTGGCAGACAGTTTTTAAGCAAAAAATTTCTAGTAGATGTAGATCTCCAAAATTTATCATTTAACGCAACACAACCATGAATATAGTCATTCTATCAAGGAATACACATTTATACTCAACGCAACGTCTTATAGAAGAAGGCGAAAAAAGAGGACACAAAGTAGAGGTTATAGATCCTCTTAAATGTGATATCATTATAGAAAAAGAAAAACCAACTATATATTACAAAGATAGATATCTTGATTATGTAGATGCCATTATACCTAGGATTGGCGCCTCTGTAACATTTTATGGCTGTGCTGTTGTAAGACAGTTTGAAATGATGAATGTATTTACTATTTGCACCTCTGATGCCATACAAAGATCTCGAGATAAACTTCGCAGTTTACAACGCTTAAGTAAAGCAGGTATTGGTATGCCAAAAACTGTATTTACAAACTATTCAAGAGATGTAGAAGAAGTTATAAACCACGTTGGTGGCGTACCTGTTATTATAAAACTTTTAGAAGGCACACAAGGATTAGGTGTTGTACTTGCTGAAACAAAAAACGCAGCCGAATCTGTACTAGAAGCCTTTAATGGACTTGAGGCTCGCGTAATAGTTCAAGAGTTTATTAAAGAAGCAAAAGGTGCTGATTTAAGAGCATTAGTTGTTGACGGGCATGTTGTTGGCGCTATGAAACGCCAAGGTAAAGATGGAGAATTTCGATCTAACTTACACAGAGGCGGAACCGCAGAAATTGTAAAATTAAGCGAAGCCGAATTAAGATTAGCTATGCAAGCATCTAGAGCCTTAAAACTTCCTGTTTGTGGTGTAGACATGTTACAATCTGATCGTGGTCCTTTACTATTAGAAGTAAACTCAACACCTGGATTAGAAGGTATTGAAGGTGCTACCGGAAAAAATATTGCTAAAGCAATAATAACCTATATAGAACGAAACAAATAAGTATGACATTTAGACAAAAAAACAAAATCACAGTATTAGGACACGATATAAAAGCAGGTGAAAATTGTGAATTAAGTTTTGGCGTTGCAAATCTTCATACCTCATCTAGCGTAGATGTTCCTGTAATAATAGAACGCTCTAAAAAACCTGGACCAGTAGTTTTATTTACTGCTGGCATTCATGGTGACGAAGTAAATGGCGTAGAAATAATTAGACAAATAATTGCTAAAGGTATAAACAAACCTAAAGCAGGAACCATTATTTGTATTCCCATTATTAATGTTTTTGGATTTATTAACTTAAACAGAGAATTCCCTGATGGCAGAGATTTAAACCGTGTTTTTCCTGGTACTAAAAACGGTTCTTTAGCAAGCCGTGTTGCCTATAAACTTGTAAATGAAGTAATCCCTGATGTTGATTTTATTATGGATTTTCATACCGGTGGCGCCGGAAGGTTTAATGCACCTCAAATTCGTATTGCAAAAAACAACCCAAAACTAGACAAGCTAGCCGATGTTTTTGGGTCACCGTTTGTTCTTTACTCTAAAAACATCAAAAAATCATTCAGAAGCACCTGTCATAAACTAGATATTCCTATTCTTTTATTTGAAGGCGGAAAATCATTTCACATAGATGATCAAGTAACTAACACAGCTGTAAACGGTGCTAAACGCGTGCTTAATCATTTAGGAATGCTTTCTACCAGATTCAAAGTATCTAAACCAAAAAAGATGCCTGTTTACATATTGGATAGTCGCTGGCAACGTGCTAGTTTTTCAGGCATGTTTAAACCTTCTATTGCTATAAATTCTAAAGTAACAAAAGGCGATGTTATAGGTAACATAACAGATCCTTATGGCAAGTTTAACCACTTTGTTAAAGCTAGTAATTCAGGATATATCATTAATGTAAATGAGTCTCCTATTGTATATCAAGGAGACGCCTTATTCCATATAACTACCAAGCTAAAATGACAAAAGCAGCACTTCGTAAAGCTTATAAGTTAAAACGAAACAACTTAAGCATTGAAGACATTGATAATTTAAGTATCGCTATTGCAAACAAGCTATTACAGTTGCCTATTTGGGACAAATCCTTTTATCATATTTACTTAACAATAGAAGAACAAAAAGAAGTAAACACTGATTTTATTTTGAATATTCTCTCTGGAAAAGATAAAAACATTGTTATTTCTAAAAGTGATTTCAAAACAGGGTTGATGCATAATTTTTTGTTGACAGACAATACTGTTATTAAAAAAAATGCTTTAAACATCCCTGAACCTATTGATGGAATTCCAATTCAAAACAATGTTATTGATGTTGTTTTTATACCACTTTTAGCTTTTGATAAGCAAGGACATCGTGTTGGCTACGGAAAAGGGTTTTACGATAGGTTTTTAACATCATGCAAAGCAGATGTCATTAAAGTTGGATTATCTTTTTTTGACGCAGAGCCTTTAATTGAAGATGTTTTGGAAACTGATATTGCTGTAGATTATTGCGTGACTCCAGAACAAATTTTTTCTTTTTAATTTCTATCAAATGCTTTTTTATTAAACACAATAAGCAAACCAAAACCTGTGCTTATTGCAACATCAGCAATATTAAAAACAGGTTCAAAAAAAGTAAAATACTTATCACCAACAAGTGGCATCCATTCAGGTAAATATCCTTTCCAAATAGGAAAATATAACATATCCACTACTTTACCATGAAACAAGCTATCGTAACCTCCTTCAGGTGGTAAAAAAGAAGCAACTTGCCCATGACTATCATTAAATAAAACACCATAAAAAACGGAATCTATAATATTCCCTAAAGCGCCGGCAAATATGAGAGATACTGCTATTATAAGCACTCGTGATTGTTGCTTTTTGGTTACATCATACAGCCAATAACCAATACCTAAAATAGCAACTATTCTAAAAATAGTTAATGACATTTTTGCTGTTCTATCAGATATAAATGAAACAAAATCACTAATCTTGGTTCCCCAAGCCATACCTTCATTTTCAACAAAATATATCCTAAACCAACTAAACACAGTAGTATCTTCTCCTATTACAAAATGTGTTTTTACATAAATTTTACTCACTTGGTCTACAAGTAAAATAAGAACAATAAAAAGAATAGATTTTTTTAAGGACATGTAATCTGTTTGATTTCAAACAAAAGTAATATAATTATTGTGTTTTAGTAATGCTAATATCACCATTAATAGAATTTAACAACAATGTATTAGCTCCTAATTCTAATTTATCAGGCTTTACCTTACCATGTTTTGTGTGTGCATTTACAGTAGCATAATTACTTACTACTGTAATATCACCTTGTATTGTATTAACCACAGCAGAACCTGTGAACTCTGTAGCAGAAAAATGTCCGCTCAAAAGCTCAGTAAAAACATGTTCATATTCACCTTTTAAATACACTGAACCTATATCACTTGTTATATTTAGATTTAATCCTTTTGGCATGATAATGTGATATTCAATAGAGACAACTTTATGCGCTGACAACTTATCATCTTTTGCCTTAAACAACGGTTGATATGCTGTTGAAACAAAAAGCGTATCGTTTTTTGTTTGGTTAGACAACACCAATTGCTCACTATTTTCACCTTCCATCAAGGTTTTAACTGAAATTGTGCTAACAGCAGCTGTTTCTACATATATTCTAAAGCTATTATTAGCATTAATTTTTACTGTAGAAATAGTGCCTGCCTGTAACTCTTTTTTAGAAACTTTTTGTGCGTTTACATGAAAAAAAGCCAAAAGAACAAAAATTAAAAGCCCTTGTTGTTTCATAAAAAAACAAAACGCTTCAAGGTTCTTGAAGCGTTTTTGATATTTATTTTTAAAAAAAGTAATAACGTTTATTGCATATTTTTAGCCTCAATACTTAAGGTTGCATGAGGAACTAGCTTTAAACGTTCTTTATTTATTAATTTTCCAGTAACTCTACAAACGCCGTATGTTTTATTTTCTATACGAATAAGTGCATTTTTAAGGTCACGAATAAATTTTTCTTGACGAATAGCAAGTTGTGAGTTTGCTTCTTTACTCATTGTTTCACTACCTTCTTCAAATGCTTTAAATGTTGGCGATGTGTCATCAGTGCCATTATTTAGGTCATTCATATATGCACTTTTTATCAATTCTAAATCGTGCTGTGCTTTTTCTATTTTTTCTTGAATTAGCGCTTTAAATTCTGCTAAATCTTTATCAGAGTATCTTACGTTTGTTTCTGCTGCCATATTCTCTAATGTTTTTGAATAAACAATTTGGTATTTACATCATCAAAAGCAATTTCTATACCATTGTTTACAGTGTCCATAATTTCAAGTTCTTCGGTTAAAGTTTCTGTTTTGATATACTCAAGATTTGTATCTATGGCTTTAACAATATTATCATCTTTTTGAAGTACAACATTAATTCTGTCTGTAACTTCAAAGCCTGAATCTTTACGTAAATTTTGAATACGGTTTACGAGCTCACGAGCAATC
This sequence comes from Corallibacter sp., assembly GCF_048381695.1. Lineage (NCBI taxonomy): Bacteria > Pseudomonadati > Bacteroidota > Flavobacteriia > Flavobacteriales > Flavobacteriaceae > Corallibacter > Corallibacter sp. The sequence continues at coordinate 507,595 of NZ_JBLXHI010000002.1, forward strand.
CCTTCTCTTCGTAAATTATCAGTAAGTGTAACATCGAGTGCTACTGTTAAAGCACCTTCGTTAGCAACAAGCCAACCTTCGATATCTTGAGATGTTATCTCAACATCGTCAAGTCCTAAAGTAATGTTTTTTCCGTTAACTTCAACATCTAAAACACCATTTTGCTCGATTTTTTTAATATCTTCTGAAGTAAACTTTGAAATAGCTCCAGCTATAAGCTTCATATCTTTACCAAAACGTGGTCCTAATGCTTTAAAATTAGGCTTTATCTGTTTTACTAAAATATCTGAAGCGTCACTTAACAATTCAATTTCTTTAATGTTAACCTCATGTTTTATTAAATCGGCAACTGCAAGAATTTCTTCCTTTTGTTGTTCACTATCAACAGGAATCATAATTTTTTGCAATGGTTGACGCACTTTAATCTTCTCCTTTGCTCTTAATGACAATACCAACGACGATATTGTTTGCGCATTCTCCATTTTACGTTCTAAACTTTTATCTACAAAGCTTTCATCATATTTTGGAAACTCTGCCAAATGTACACTCTCAAAGTTTTCTTTTTGTGTTACTTGTGTTAAGTCTTGGTAAAGTTTATCCATATAAAATGGTGCAATTGGCGCGCCTAATTTTGCAAGCGTTACCATACAGGTATAAAGCGTTTGATAAGCCGAAATTTTATCGGTTTGGTAATCGCCTTTCCAAAAACGTCTTCTACTTAAACGCACATACCAGTTACTTAAATATTCTTGTGTAAAGTCTGATATAGCTCTTGCCGCTCTTGTAGGTTCGTATTCTGCATAAAACTCATCTACCTTCTTGATAAGCGTATGTAATTCAGATAAAATCCAACGGTCTAACTCTGGACGTTCTTCTAACGGAATATCGGCTTCGCTATAATTAAATTTATCTAAATTGGTATATAAACTAAAGAATGAGTAGGTATTGTAAAGTGTTCCGAAGAATTTACGTTTTACTTCCTCAATACCATCTACATCAAATTTTAAGTTATCCCAAGGGTTTGCGTTTGAAATCATGTACCAACGTGTGGCATCAGCACCATAAGTTGATAAGGTTTCAAAAGGGTCAGTAGCATTACCTAAACGTTTAGACATTTTTTGTCCGTTTTTGTCTAACACCAATCCGTTAGACACTACGTTTTTATAAGCTACTGAATCAAACACAATTGTTCCAATAGCATGTAGCGTATAGAACCAACCACGTGTTTGGTCAACACCTTCTGCGATAAAATCGGCAGGGAATGAAGTGTTGTTGTCTATTTTTTCTTTGTTTTCAAACGGATAATGCCATTGTGCATAAGGCATAGAACCTGAATCAAACCAAACATCAATTAAGTCGCTTTCACGCTTCATGGGTTGTCCTGATGGCGACACAAGCACAATTTCATCTACAATGTTTTTGTGTAAATCTAACTTTGCATAGTTTTCTTCGGAATTGTTTCCTACTTCAAAATCAGCAAAAATATCAGCTTTCATTACGCCAGCCTCAACAGCTTTAGCCATTTCAGCTTTTAGTTCTTCAACCGAACCAATACAGATTTCTTCTTTACCATCTTCGGTTCTCCAAATTGGCAACGGAATTCCCCAATAACGCGAACGCGATAAGTTCCAATCGTTGGCATTAGCTAACCAGTTACCAAAACGACCAGTTCCTGTTGCTTTTGGTTTCCAATTGATGGTTTCATTCAATTCAAACATTCTGTCCTTAACATCGGTTACTTTAATAAACCAAGAATCTAACGGATAGTATAGAATTGGCTTATCAGTTCTCCAACAGTTAGGATAGCTGTGTTTGTATTTTTCAACCTTAAAGGCTTTATTTTCGGTTTTTAATTTGATAGCTAACTCTACATCAACTGATTTTTCAGGAGCTTCGCCATCATTATAATATTCGTTTTTTACATACTTACCTGCAAATTCACCCATTTCAGGACGGAATTTACCTTGTAAATCTACTAAAGGCACCAAGTTTCCATTGGCATCTTTTACCAACATTGGTGGCACTTCTGGTGTTGCTTGTTTAGCTACCAAAGCATCATCTGCACCAAAAGTTGGCGCTGTATGTACAATACCAGTACCATCTTCGGTAGTTACGAAATCTCCAGCAATAACTCTAAAGGCATTTTCAGGATTGTCGTTTGGTAACGCATAAGGTAATAATTGCTCATACGTAATACCTACTAAATCAGCTCCTTTAAATTCTTTTACAACGTAGTATGGTATTTTCTTATCTCCAGATGAATATTCTAATAATTCTGGTTTTGTTTCAACACGTTTAAACTTTCCGTCAAATTGCTTGTTAACTAACGGTTTTGCTAGCACTACGTTAATTGGTTCAAACGTATATTGGTTATACGTTTCAACTAAAACATAATCTATTTTAGGTCCAACTGTTAAAGCTGTATTACTTGGAAGCGTCCAAGGCGTGGTAGTCCAAGCCAAGAAATGAATAGTTCCTTCATTTTGTAAAAAGTCAGGAAGTGATGCTTCATTAGCTTTAAACTGCGCAACAACCGTTGTATCTGTTACATCTTGATAGGTTCCTGGTTGGTTCAACTCATGCGAACTTAAACCTGTACCAGCTTTTGGCGAATACGGTTGAATGGTATAACCTTTATACAACAAGCTTTTGTTGTATATCTGCTTTAGTAACCACCAAACCGATTCCATGTATTTAGGTTCATAGGTAATGTATGGATCGTCCATATCAACCCAATAACCCATTTTTTGAGTCAGGTCGTTCCAAACATCAGTGTAACGCATAACTGCTTTACGGCAGGCAGCGTTGTAATCTTCAACCGAAATGGTTTTACCAATGTCTTCTTTTGTAATTCCTAATTCTTTTTCCACACCTAATTCAATAGGTAATCCGTGGGTATCCCAACCAGCTTTACGCTTTACTTGGAAACCTTTCATGGTTTTGTAACGCGGAAAAATATCTTTGATAGCACGTGCTAAAACGTGGTGTACACCAGGTAAACCGTTTGCAGAAGGAGGCCCTTCAAAAAACACAAATGGTTTAGCGTTTTCACGTGTGGTTACACTTTTTTCAAATACGTTATTTTCTTGCCAATAATTGCCAATTTCTTCAGCAACTTTTGGTAAGTCAAGACCTTTATATTCAGGGAATTTCTTACTCATTATATCATTAATTCGTTTCGAGGTGCGAAATTAATGATTTTTAGTAAAATAGGCGTTGAAAAATGTATCGAAAAACCTATTAAGCTATCTTATTTTGTAACTATCGGCAAAATCATAGGTCCTAAATAAAAAAACCAAACCACAAAACTGATAATTGATGCTGGGAAAACAATATAAAGAATGTTCTTTTTTATAGTGACATTAAAACATTTAAAGAATAAATATCCTGCTAAAAATAAAATGGAAGTATTTACTAAAATTCGAAATACTTGCTTTTTTATATCAATTATATAAACTGAAATATTATTAAAAAATTCTAATAAAAACTCAAGACTATCAACTAAAGAAAAACTAAATAAAGCTAACAAAACCCAATCAACTAAATTAAAGTTTTTCTTTGTAGAGGTTCTGTTTTTTAGCATATACCAGCTTACAACAGCCACTATAAATAAGCTTATATTTACTATTAAATTAAAATCATCAAATTTTGAGCCTAAAGACTCTTGTAGCTGTTGTATTTCAAAACACCCGAGTAAATACCCCAAATAGTTGTACGTAAAAACCTCTGATATTTGACCATCGGTTATCAAAGCGTCAAATAAAACATACGTGGCATTATAAAATTGTGTTTTAATTGGAAAAAACAGAATAAATAATACAACTATAAAAAAATCTCTCTTTGAAAATTGAAAAGAATTATTAGCTACCATTTCACTAATAAATTTAAACAATAAAATCTACCAAATCCTCAATTTTCGAAATCATTTGAATCTTGATAACTGTATTCTTGAGTGAAATTTTATTGTATTTAGACACGAAAATGGTTGAAAATCCTAGCTTTTCAGCTTCTAAAATACGTTGCTCAACACGCTGAACAGGCCTGATTTCACCAGACAAGCCAACCTCTGCTGCAAAACAAAAGTCTTTTTGAAGAGCTTCATCCTCATTTGACGACAAAATAGCAGCTACTACTGCTAAATCTATTGCTGGATCATCTACAGTAATTCCTCCTGTAATGTTTAAGAAAACATCTTTTGCACCAAGACGAAAACCTGCTCGTTTTTCTAAAACTGCCAAAAGCATATTTAAACGCTTTGCATTAAAACCAGTAGCACTACGCTGTGGTGTACCATAAACCGCTGTACTTACCAAAGCCTGAACTTCTATCATTAAAGGACGTAAACCTTCTAGTGTTGCTGCAATGGCATTTCCTGAAAGTTCTTCATCTTTTTTTGATATTAATATTTCACTAGGGTTTGACACTTCTCTTAAGCCAGAACCCTGCATTTCATAAATACCTAATTCACTAGTTGAACCAAAACGGTTTTTATTTGCCCTTAAAATCCTAAAAACATGATTACGATCACCTTCAAATTGTAAAACCGTATCAACCATGTGCTCCAAGATTTTTGGTCCTGCAATATTTCCATCTTTGGTAATATGACCAATCAAAACTACAGGTGTTGCTGTTTCCTTGGCAAATTTTATAAGTTCTGTAGTACATTCTTTAATTTGAGAAATACTCCCTGAAGACGACTCGATATAGTCACTGTGCAATGTTTGGATAGAATCTACAACAACGATATCCGGTTGTAAATCTTCAATCTGTCTGAAAATATTTTGGGTTTTTGTTTCTGTTAAAATATAGCAGTTATTACTATTAGGATTAATACGTTGCGCACGCATTTTTATTTGCTTTTGGCTCTCTTCTCCAGAGACGTACAGCGTTTTGTAGGGTAGTTTTAAAGCTATCTGAAGCAAAAGTGTACTTTTTCCTATACCAGGTTCGCCTCCTAATAGCGTTAGAGATCCAGGAACAATACCACCACCTAGAACACGGTTAAACTCTTCATCATTTGTATTTAATCGCGCATCTTGAGAAGCATCTATTTCATTAATTAGTAATGGTTTTGATGTTCTTTTTGCGGCTGATGTTGGAGATTTCCAATCGCTTTTTTCAGGTTTTTGTATTACTTCTTCAGCAATGGTATTCCATTCCTTACAAGATGTACATTGTCCTTGCCATTTAGAATATTGGGTGCCGCAATTTTGACAAAAAAAAGTGGTTTTTACTTTAGCCATTAATATCCAAAATCTGCTTTAATTTCATCAGCTTTTTCGAGCATTAAATCTTTTGTTAATCCTGCTATTTCCTCTAAAACATATGCTGATTGATAGGTTTTCATTGCTTTTTTTGGCTCGCCTGTTTCCTCATAAAAACGTGCAATATAGTAACTTCCTAAAAGCGTTTCAGGATATTGCTTTCTCGCAATTTTCCCTAACTCTTCAAGGTATTCATACTTTTCAGATTTATTTATAGCAGCTTCTATGGCTTTAAAATCGTTTACAAGAATTGGCTTTTCTATACCAAACAAATCTTTTATCATTTGGTATTTTTCTGTAAGGTAATCAACAGGAGATGATTCTAATTTTACAATTGTTTCACGATATTCTTTTATACTTATTGGCCTGAAAACAAAGAATATATCTTCTAACGCATTAGGAATTGCATGAGCTGGTAATGCATAATGCGAAGGCCCTTCAAAATTATCAAAACTAAAAAGAAGGTTTTTGTTATCTATAGCCGAAATGCTTGTATTTAAAGTTTCAGTATCAGCTTTTATACTTTTTACATCATCACTAGACGTTGCTAAATAGTAAAAAACTTTACTTTCAAGTTTAGACATTTTCTCCGTAAGATAACTATTCATATCTGGAGCTAAATCTGGACTTATAGAAACGTACGCTTGAAATAACGGAACACCTTTTAATAGATAATAATTAATATAATTTGCTGTTTCTCCATGTCCTACTGCTACTCTAAAATTTTCTGTTCGGTAGTTTTTTTCAATATGCGGAATTAACTCTGTGCCAACAAACTCAAAAAAAGCAGCCCCTGTTTCTATTGGTAATGAGTTTTGTTCTGAATAATAACTATCATCAAATCGTTTATCCATTTGGTTTATTCCAACAACAATAGCTTCTGGCATATCTTCCCAGTATGAATAATAATCAACATTCCCTGCTACTGGCTCAAACAAGTAATCACCATCAAAAACTACAATTATTGGATAACTTTTATCACTATCGTCATATCCTCTTGGTAATTGGATTTTTAACTCACGTGTTTCTCCTAGTTTGATAGACTTTAAAGGCTCATAAATAACCTGACTCTGTATCGCTTGCACTGAAAACAGAACAAGAAGTGCGTAGATAATTTTTTTCATTAGGCGTATATTGAATATTATAACGGCAAGTTATGAAATAAAGATTAAAAAAAGTGTATTGTTTTTTTAAGAAGAATATAAATTCTTCTACAATCTTTTTTTATTGTAAAGTGGTAAAAATATAAGAGAAAACCCACCACAAATCACAAGCATTAATGTTTGTGATGACCAAGCAATCCAACCAAAAGCAATACTTGGTGATTGCGCAATACCAAATACTGCAAATGCAGCAAATATCGCAACCGGATAAGAACCTATACCTCCATTTGTAGCTGCAATACTAAAACTTGCGGATATAAAACCTATCAATATAGCTCCAAAAGCAATACCATGCAATTCAGCAACGGCAAATGTGGTTACATAAAACATAAGCACGTACATAATCCATATAAAGATTGTATGCGCAATAAATTGCCATTTTTTCTTCATTTTAAAAATGCTAAACACACCTTCTTTTAAACCATTTATGAAATTTTTGATTTTTATTGCAAATGAAGATTGACTTTTGTTTATAAACAAGATTAAAAGCCCAAACATTATGGCTAAAAAAGCTAAACCAAATGCTATAGTAAATGGGTTAAACCTATCTATAAAAAAAGCATAAATGTAGTCAAATTGAAGAAATAAAGCTATGGCTATAATAAGCAAAAGCAGAATCATATCTGCAACACGTTCTGCCACTATGGTTCCGAAACCTTTTTCAAAAGGAACTTGCTCGTAAGTTGTCAAAACCGATGCTCTTGCAACTTCTCCAGCTCTCGGCACTGTATAATTGATAAGATAAGCAGAAAACACAGCCATGATACTATTAGGAAGTTTAGGCTTATATCCCATAGGTTCTAACAAATAAAGCCATCGATATGCCCGAGACAAATGACTTAAAAAACCGAAGAAAACACCCAAAAACACCCAGTAATAATTTGCGTTTTTAAAGTATTCTAATAATTCGTTAAAGGGCACTTTAGACAAAGAATACCATATTAAAAAAACTCCCAATAAAATTGGGAGCGATATTTTTAGTATACTTTTTGTCTTGCTATTCACACGCTATTTTAAAAGATTTGTGGCTTCATCAGGAAACACTAACGAAGGCTTAAATTCTTTTGCTTCGTCCATAGTCATAAAGCCATAGGTGATTAAAATCAGTACATCTCCAGGTGACACGAGTCTTGCAGCCGCACCGTTTAAGGTAATTTCACCACTTTTTCTTGGTCCTGGGATTGCATAAGTTTCTAATCGTGCACCGTTGTTATTGTTTACAATTTGAACTTTTTCTCCTTGTACAATATTTGCTGCATCCATCAAATCTTCATCAATAGTGATACTACCAATGTAATTTAAATCTGCACCTGTGCATTTTACTCTGTGAATTTTCGATTTTACTACTTGTACTTGCATACGGCAAAGATAATTAATTTAGGGCGATATTATCAATTAATCTAATATCATCTGCATATACTGCTATAAAGGCTCTATATGCTTTTTTGTTTGACTTTCTTTTTATTGGTTTTAATGTTTCTGAATCAGCTATTACAAAATATTCTAACTGTAATAATTCATTTTCTTTAAACTGATTTTCAACCCATTCCACCACCTTATTAGCACTTTTTGTGCCAAACTTTTCTTTGGCTTCTTTTAGTGTTTTATAAATAAAAGGTGCTGCTTTTTTATACGCTGGTTTTAGTCGTTCATTACGAGAACTCATTGCTAATCCATTTGTTTCTCGGTGAATTTTACAACCTACAATGGCAACTGGTAAATTATGCTTTTGAACCAGTTTTTTTATGATGGCGAGTTGCTGAAAATCTTTTTCTCCAAAATAAGCATTGTCTGGAGTTACTATTTCAAACAAACGTTTTACTATGGTACCAACACCATCAAAATGACCTTGGCGAAATTGCCCTTCCATTTCAAATTCTAATCCATCAAAACTAAAATGTTCGGCTTCTGTTTTTCCTTGATAAATATCATCAACAGAAGGCGCATAAATAACAATATCTTTAGATACTGTGCTTAAAAGCGCTGTATCTCGCTCTAATGTTCTAGGATATTTTTCTAAATCTTCAGCATTATCAAACTGTGTTGGATTTACAAAAACACTAACAACAAGTATGTCATTATTTTCTAATCCTTCTTTTACTAAAGACATATGTCCCTCGTGCAATGCACCCATAGTTGGTACAAAGCCTATACGTTTACCTTGAGCCTTTAATGAGCTTATTAGGTCTTGTATTTGTTTCCTTTTAGTTAGAACAATCACTTTTAATAAAAAATTAACGGGTGCAAACTTAATACTTTACTGATAATCTGCATAAAATTTTGTACTTTTGCGTGTTTTTTATTCTGAATTCACATAAAAACAAGATAGTTTATGAAAGATAAGAGGATATTGTATGTATCATCTGAAGTAGTGCCTTATTTACCTGAAACCGAAATTTCTTCTATGTCATTTGAAGCACCTAGAATGGTGAATCAATTAGGAGGTCAAATACGAATATTTATGCCAAGGTATGGCAATATAAATGAAAGGAGACATCAATTACATGAGGTTATAAGACTTTCTGGTATAAATCTGGTAATTAATGATCTAGATATGCCTCTAATTATTAAAGTTGCTTCTATACCTAAAGAGCGTATTCAAGTTTACTTTATAGATAATGACGAATACTTTAAAAGAAAAGCAACACTTACAGACGAAGACGGTAACTTATTCCCTGATAATGATGAACGAGCTATCTTTTTTGCTAAAGGCGTTATTGAAACAGTTAAGAAACTAAACTGGTCTCCAGATATTATTCATGTTCATGGTTGGCTTGCGTCCTTATTGCCATTATACCTAAAGCAATTTTATAAAGACGAGCCTTTATTTAATGAAAGTAAAATAGTTACATCTGTGTACAATCAAAGCTTTGACGAAACGTTAAATAAAGACATGCACAAAAAAATTCAGTTTGACAACATAGATAAAACTGCTGTAAAAACGCTTGAAAACCCAACTTACAACAACTTAATGAAAGTTGCTATAGATCATTCTGACGCTTTAATTATTGGGTCTGAAGAAATTCCTGACGAGTTAACAAATTATTTAAAAGACTCTAAAAAACCTGTTTTAGATTATAAATCTAAAGACGAATTCAGTGAAGCTTACACACAGTTTTACAATACTGAAGTATTAGATTAAATTTTACGTACTTTAAAAAAACAATGAAAAAGAAAGAAAATCATATTTTAAAATCAATAAGCTTATTACTGCTTATTGCTATAACATGTATTGCCTGCGAAAGAGATTTCTCTTCTGTAGAAAGTGATTTAGAAGGTTATAAAAACTTCAACACTAACTCAATGCAGTTCCCTATTGTTGCTTACAATAAAAAAACTGGACCAGTACAGACTAACAACTTATCAAGTAATTTGCTTGGGGTTTATAACGACCCTGTTTATGGTCAAACTACAGCATCAATTGTTAGCCAAGTAGTCCCAACAACTTATAGCCCTGATTTTGGAGAAGACCCAGAAATAGTAGATGTAATATTAACAGTCCCTTACTTTGTTACAAACCTTAACACTACTGATGAAAATGGGTTAGCAATGTACAACATAGATTCACTGTACGGCAGCTCTCCAATAAAACTAACAATCAGAGAAAACACTTATTTTTTGAGAGACAACAATCCTAATAATTTAGATGAATCTCAAAAATACTATTCTAATGCTGGTCAAGCACTAAATATTGATAATGAAGATGGAGAAGAATTCTTTGTAAACGGACAGTTTTTCCCTAATAATAGTGAAATAGTAGTAACAGAATATAATGAAGATACTGGAGAAGATGAAGAGGTTGAAAGAATAACACCTAGCTTACAAGTTTCTCTTTTCAACAGTACTGATAATGAAGCGTTTTGGAATGACTTGTTTTTTTCTCAAGAAGGGACTTCCGCATTTAGTAACGCTAACAATTTTAAAGACTATTTCAGGGGCCTATTACTAAAAGCTGAAGCTGTTAGCGAATCAGGAAATATGGTGATGCTAGACCTTACAAATGCATCAATAGTTGTTACTTACTCTAACCCAAATGATGCCGGTACCGCTAGAATTAACAGCGAATACAACTTAATCTTTTCAGGAAATAAATTAAATATTTTTGAAAACGACCCATCAAACACCATTATAAATCAAGCAGATGCTAATGCTAATTCAACAACAGGAGATGAGAATCTATATATAAAAGGAGGAGAAGGATCAATGGCGGTTATTGACTTGTTTAATGGCCAAATGCTTGACGAAGATGGAAACCCAGTAGATTCTAAAGAATACTTTTTAAGCAAAAAAGAGGATTGGTTAATAAATGAAGCTAATTTAGTTTTTTATGTAAACCAAGATATAGTAAATCAAGAAGAACCAGACAGGGTTACGCTCTATGACTTAACAAATAAAGAGGCAATAATAGACTACTCTTATGACACTTCAACAAATACAGCTTTACCGCTTTATTCAAAAATAAATTTCTCTAAAATATTAGAAAGAGATAGTAACAATAACGGTGTTAAATATAAAATTCAAGTTACAGAACATTTAAATAATATTTTATTACGAGATTCTCTGAACCTTAAATTAGGTTTATTTGTTACTACCAATATAAATGGAGAAACAAATTCTGCTACTTTAAACAGTGAAGATGACTTTGTTCCAACAACAACAGTTTTATCTCCTAGAGGAACCGTTTTACATGGAAACACAGCTGGTGTTCCTGATGACAAAAAAGCATATTTAGAAATATATTTCACTGATCCAAATAATTAAATAGAATAATTTTATGTGTGGTATTGTAGGTTATATAGGCCATAGAGAGGCATATCCAATCATTTTAGAAGGGTTAAAACGTTTAGAATATCGTGGTTATGATAGTGCTGGTATAGCCCTATATGATGGTACAGACCTAAATGTTTGTAAAACAAAAGGTAAGGTAGCCGATCTAGAATCACGCATAGAAAAAGAATCAACAACCAAAGGATCTATTGGTATTGGACATACACGTTGGGCTACACATGGTGTTCCTAATGACATTAATGCGCATCCACACTACTCAAATTCTGGTGATTTAGTTATTATACACAATGGTATAATAGAAAACTATAGCGCTTTGAGAAAAGAGTTAATTTCAAGAGGCTATAGTTTTAAATCTGATACCGACACAGAAGTTTTAGTCAACCTTATAGAAGACATAAAACGTAAAGAAAAAACAAAACTAGGTAAAGCAGTTCAAATTGCACTAAACCAAGTTGTAGGCGCTTATGCTATTGCCGTTTTTGACAAGAATAAACCAGACGAAATAGTCATAGCTCGTTTAGGAAGTCCGCTTGCAGTTGGCGTTGGAGACAACGAGTTTTTTATAGCAAGTGATGCCTCTCCATTTATTGAATATACAAAAAATGCCATATATCTTGAAGATGAAGAAATGGCAATTGTAAGGCTAGGTAAAGAAATAAAAATCAGAAAAATAAAAGATGACTCATCAGTAGATCCTTATGTTCAGGAGCTTCAAATGAATTTAGAGCAAATTGAAAAAGGAGGTTATGAGCATTTTATGCTAAAAGAAATATACGAACAACCACGTGCTATTTTAGACACATTTAGAGGTAGACTTCTTTCTAACGAAGCTATTATAAAAATGGTAGGCGTTGAGGATAATATGAAAAAATTCCTTAATGCTGATAGAATAATAGTTGTAGCCTGCGGAACATCATGGCATGCTGGTTTGGTTTCTGAATACATCTTTGAAGATTTAGCAAGAATCCCTGTTGAAGTTGAATATGCTTCAGAATTCAGATACAGAAATCCTGTAATAACAGAAAAAGATATTGTTATTGCAATATCACAATCTGGTGAAACTGCTGATACATTAGCGGCCATAAAACTAGCTAAATCAAAAGGAGCATTTGTTTTTGGTGTTTGTAATGTTGTAGGTTCATCTATAGCTAGAGAAACCCATGCGGGTGCCTACACACATGCCGGCCCAGAAATAGGGGTTGCTTCTACCAAAGCATTTACTACACAAATTACCGTACTTACGTTAATTGCATTAAGATTAGCTAGAGCAAAAGGAACAATTTCTAGCTCTGATTTTAGACGTCACTTAATAGAATTAGAACTTATCCCAGAAAAAGTTGAAAAAACATTACTTTCTGATAAGAACGTCAAAACTATAGCTAGTATATACAAAGACGCTAAAAACTGCCTTTATTTAGGAAGAGGTTACAATTTCCCTGTTGCTTTAGAAGGCGCATTAAAACTAAAGGAAATTTCATATATACATGCAGAGGGTTATCCTGCTGCTGAAATGAAACATGGACCAATAGCCTTAATTGATGAAAACATGCCTATCGTTGTCATCGCTACGAAAATGGGGCATTATGAAAAAGTTGTTAGCAATATAGAAGAAATTAAATCTAGAGAAGGTAAAATTATTGGTATTGTAACTGAAGGTGATGAGACTGTAAAAAAACTTGCAGATCATGTTATTGAGGTTCCTGAAACGTTAGAGTCATTAACTCCTTTATTAACCACAATTCCATTACAACTACTATCTTATCACATTGCTGTGATGCTTGATAAAAATGTTGATCAACCTAGAAATTTAGCAAAATCCGTAACGGTAGAATAATCATTTTTTAAACTACAGTAAACGAATATTTTACCAATTATTCTACAATTCACCAATTAAGAATATCATAATTTTAGGCATGTATTTTTATTAAATTATATTATGCGCGCATACTTTTTTGTAAAAAAAACATAAAATTCTCATTTTATTATTTATATTGCTATTAAAATAATTAACTAAAACTAAAAGATGAGATCAATTCTTTCAATTTTATTGTTGTTTGTATGCAGTATAACTTACTCACAAACAACAATTTCAGGATCGGTTGTAGATAATAATAGCCAGCCCATTCCTGGTGCAAATGTTATTGTAGTAGGTACCTCAAGTGGTACATCAACAGATTTTGATGGTAACTTTACATTAACCTTAGACCAAAATCCTCCTTTTACGCTTCAAGCTAGTAGTATAGGGTTTGGTTCAGTTTCTGAACAGGTTAATGAAAACAACCAAGTAATAAACTTTATTCTTGAAGAAGGAACTTCTTTAGATGAAGTTGTTATTTCTGCTTCTAGAACTCCAGAACGTATATTTGAATCTCCTGTAACAGTTGAGCGTTTTGGGTTAAAAGAAATCAAAAACACTGCTTCTGCAGATTTTTATGATGGTTTAGAAAACCTAAAAGGTGTAGATGTAAACACAAACAGTTTAACATTCAAAGCTATAAACACAAGAGGTTTTGCAACATTTGCAAACACAAGGTTTATGCAGTTAGTAGATGGTATGGACAATTCTACTCCAGCTTTAAATTTCCCAATTGGAAATTTAGTAGGTATGAATGAAACAGATGTTCAAAGTGTTGAATTACTTCCTGGTGCAGCTTCTGCACTATACGGAGCAAATGCCTTTAACGGTATTTTATTTATGAGAAGTAAAAGCCCTTTTGACCATACTGGAATTAGCGGATATTACAAACAAGGTATAACTTCACAAGATGCTGCTGGAGATAATACTTATAGAGATGCAGGTATAAGAGTAGCTCATAAGTTTAGCGAAAAATTTGCAGCTAAAGTAAACTTTGGATGGCTAAAAGGTACCGACTGGGTAGCTAACAACATGCAAGGAAAACCTGGTGGTGGAGCTACAAGAGCATCTGTAGACTATGATGGTTATAACGTATACGGTGATGAAGTTTCTACAAACATTCATGACGCTTCAGGAGGATTAGGAGTTGTTCCAGATGTTGTTGTAAGTAGAACAGGATACAATGAAACAGACCTTACTGATTATAATGCAGAAAGTGTTAAAGCTGACTGGGGCTTATACTATCGCCCATGGGCTAGTGATTTTGAGATCCAATATGTCGGAAAAGTAGGAACAGGTTCAACTATATATCAAGGAACTAACCGTTACTACATTGATAACTTTACACAACAACAACACAAAATCGAAGTTAGAAATGATAATTTCTTTTTAAGAGGTTATGTGGTTGCTGATAAAGCTGGTGATTCTTATGATATGGTTTTTACTGGAATTAATATCAACAGAGCTTTTAAAAGTGATGAAGACTGGTTTGAAGACTACATATCAACCTATGCAGGAATTGAATTAAGTGGAAACCCACAAGGCTTAACTGACGAGCAAAAACATGCTGCAGCTCGTGCTGTTGCTGATAATGGTCGTTTTGCTCCAGGATCAACACAATTCAATAATGCATTTAATAGAGTAATTCAAGATCCAGATTTTTCTAAAGGATCTCAATTTAAAGATGCTTCAAAATACTATCATGCAGATGGTAATTATAATTTCAGTCATCTTTGGGATGCTATTGAAGTACAAGTTGGTGGTTCTTATAGAAGATACAGCCTAAATTCTTCAGGTACAATTTATACAGATTATAACGAAGCAATCGAGTATTCTGAATTTGGTATGTATACTCAATTACAAAAACAATTAGAATTAAATGAAAGCTTAAAATTAAAGCTTACAGGATCTCTTCGTTATGATAAATCAGAATTTTTTGACGGATTCTTTTCACCTAGAATTTCAGCTGGTTTAACTGTTAATGAAAACCACAACATTAGAGCTTCTTACCAAACAGGTTTTAGAAACCCAACAACGCAAGATTTATTTATAGGTCTTGATGCTGGTAGAGCTATTTTAGTAGGGTCTGCACCTACAAATTTAGATCGCTATGTAAGAACATACAATGCCAATGATGGAAACAGATATACGCAAAGTGGTGCTGCAGCTTATAACAACTCTTATACACAATCTTCAGTATTAGCATTTGAAGCTGCAAGAAAAACAGGAACACCTTTAGCGGAAGCTTCACAACTTTTACGAGTAGGAAACTCTAATATTGTTGAACCAGAGCAAGTAACATCTTTTGAAGTTGGTTATAGAGGTAAACTTAATAGCACAATCATTGATTTAAGTTTATACTACAACAAATACAAAGACTTTATTTCTGGTGAAAACGTTATTGCGCCTCTTTATGGTCAAGTAGGTGACAATGCACTTTCTATTGATGCAATTGACTCTGATGATTATATCACATATCAAACATATACAAACTCTGATGCTGATATTAACTCTTATGGTGGATCAATTGGGTTATCTACAAAAGTGCTTAATGGTTTTGATTTAGGTGTAAATTACACGTATACTAAACAAGATTTTGATCAAGCTGCTTTCCCTGATTTTAGAACAAACTTTAACACTCCAGAGCACAAAGTAAAAGCTTCTTTTGGGAAAACAGACTTGTTTAAAAATTTCGGATTTAACGTAGCATGGAGATGGAGTGACGATTACTACTGGCAAGCTACTTTTGGAGATGGAGACATCCCTGCTTACCATACTTTAGACGCTCAACTTAATTACCGTGTACCTAAAATTAAATCATCATTTAAAGTTGGTGCCACAAACATTCTTGGTGACGAATACTTTACAGCTATAGGTACTGGTTACATCGGTTCTATGTACTATGTATCTTGGACAATTAATAATTTATAAGCCATGAAAAAGAATAAATCAATGATTATGAAAACAAAATCAAAATACATATGGTTATTCGCTACTCTACTTGCTGTATCAGCTTGTAGTAGTGACGATGACAGTTTAACAACAAATATTGAAGCACCTAAACCTAAATTATCTAATGGTGAAGCAGATTTCTCTAAATATATAGCAGTAGGAGCTTCTTTTAGTGGTGGTTATACAGATGGAGCTTTATTCATTGCAGGTCAAGAAAATTCATTCCCAAATATGCTTTCTCAAAAGTTTGCATTAGTTGGTGGTGGCACATTTTCACAACCCCTAATGAATGACAACATTGGTGGATTAGTTGCAGGAACTACGGTTCTTGCAAACCCTAGGTTCTACTTTGATGGTAGTGGCCCTGCTATGTTACCTGCTACTCCAACAACACAAGTAACAAATGTATTAACAGGTCCTTTTAATAACTATGGAATTCCAGGAATGAAAAGTTTTCATTTAGGAATTGCTGGATATGGTACATTAAATCCTTATTTTGGTAGAATGGCATCTAGTGCTGGTGCTACTGTTTTAGGAGATGCAGTGGCTCAAAGTCCTACATTCTTTTCTTTATCAGAAATAGGAGGAAATGATGTTTTAGGTTACGCTCTATCAGGAGGAACAGGTGTAGACCAAACAGGAAACTTTAACCCTGCAACATATGGAGCTAATGACATTACTGACCCTAATGTTTTTGCAACATCATTTAATGCTGCTGTAAGCGCTTTAATTGGAACTAATAACGCTAAAGGCGTTGTAGGAAACGTTCCTTATATTACAAGTTTAGCGCATTTTACAACAGTGCCACATAATCCTTTAGACCCTTCTAATCCTGATTTTGGGCCTCAAATTCCTACATTAAATAATGTTTTCGGAGCCTTAAACCCAATATTTCAAGCTATAGATCCAAGTCGCGCCATAGTTTTCTCTGAAACAGAAGCAAGCCCGGTTGTAATAAGAGATGAAACATTAGCTGATATTTCTGTTCAAATAGCAACAGCTTTAAATAACAGTCCTACATTTCCTGCGTTTTTAGCACAATTTGGTTTAGATGGTAGTAACCCCGTTGTTGTTCAGTTAGTAGCTAACCTTTTAGGACAAACTTATGGACAAACTAGACAAGCAACAGAAAATGACTTATTCGTATTACCAAGTAGCTCTATTATTGGGCAAGTAAATCAAGCTTACGCGCAGTTTTTAGTAGGACAAGGCCTTCCTGCTCAAGTTGCAGGGCAATTTGCTGTTGAAGGTGTTACTTTACCTTTAGAAGATAAATGGGTGTTGATTCCTAGCGAACAAGCATCTATAAAAACAGCTACTGATGCTTACAATGCAACCATTGAGTCTGCAGCAACTGACAACGGATTAGCTTTAGTTGACTTTAAAGGTATTTTAGAAGAAGCATCTACATCTGGTATTTTTACTGGAGACTATATTTTAAATACAAGTTTAGTAACTGGAGGTTTAATAAGTTTAGATGGTGTTCATTTAACAGCCAGAGGCTACGCAGTTATGGCAAATGAAATTATGAAAGCTATAGATGCTACTTATGGTAGTAACTTTGAAGCATCTGGAAACCTATTAAACGTTTCTAACTATGGCGTAACATACTCGCCAATGCTACAATAAAACATACTTTATAATCATAATATAAACGCTCTCAAAATGGGAGCGTTTTTTATAGATAAAGAGCTGAAAAATTTGATGTGGTTTTTAAATTAAAAACTCATATATTTGCAGCGCGAAAACAATAGGTGTTTTCATTCAATTAAATTGCATAATATTAAACACATAAGTAATGTCAAAAGTTACAGGTAAAGTTGCACAAATAGTAGGTCCAGTTATCGATGTTGAATTCGGAGCTGGTGCTGAACTTCCAAAAATTTATGATTCGTTAGAAATTAAAAGACCTGATGGTTCAATTTTAGTACTAGAAGTACAATCTCACATTGGTGAAGATACTGTACGTACTATTGCGATGGACTCTTCTGATGGTTTAAGTAGAGGAACAGAAGTTACTGCAACTGGTGCTCCTATTCAAATGCCAATTGGTGAAGATGTTTACGGACGTCTATTTAATGTAATTGGTGATGCTATTGATGGTATTGGAAATTTACCTAAAGCTGGAGACGCAGGTTTACCAATTCACAGACAAGCACCAAAATTTGAAGATTTATCAACATCTACTGAAGTACTTTTTACAGGTATTAAAGTAATCGATCTTATTGAGCCTTATGCAAAAGGTGGTAAAATTGGTTTATTTGGTGGTGCTGGTGTAGGTAAAACCGTATTAATTCAAGAGTTAATTAACAACATTGCAAAAGGACACGGTGGTCTTTCAGTATTTGCAGGTGTTGGAGAAAGAACTCGTGAAGGAAACGATTTACTTCGTGAGATGTTAGAGTCTGGTATTATTAAATATGGTGATGACTTTATGCACTCTATGGAAGATGGTGGATGGGATTTATCAAAAGTAGATAAAACTGCTATGAAAGATTCTAAAGCTACTTTCGTATTCGGACAAATGAATGAGCCACCTGGAGCTCGTGCTCGTGTAGCACTTTCAGGATTAACTATAGCAGAATATTTCCGTGATGGCACTGGTGACGGACAAGGAAAAGACGTACTTTTCTTCGTAGATAACATCTTCCGTTTTACACAAGCTGGTTCTGAGGTGTCTGCACTTTTAGGTCGTATGCCATCTGCGGTAGGTTACCAACCTACATTAGCAACTGAAATGGGTGCGATGCAAGAGCGTATTACATCAACAAAAAAAGGTTCTATTACATCTGTACAGGCGGTTTACGTACCTGCGGATGATTTAACGGATCCTGCTCCTGCAACAACGTTTGCTCACTTAGATGCAACAACAGTATTATCTCGTAAAATTGCAGAGCTTGGTATTTACCCTGCGGTAGATCCATTAGATTCTACATCAAGAATTTTAACTGCTGATATTTTAGGAAATGAGCACTATGACTGTGCACAACGTGTAAAAGAGTTATTACAACGTTATAAAGAATTACAAGACATTATCGCAATTCTTGGTATGGAAGAATTATCTGAAGAAGATAAATTGGCTGTATCTCGCGCGCGTCGTGTACAACGTTTCTTATCTCAACCTTTCCACGTAGCTGAGCAGTTTACTGGTATTCCTGGTGTATTAGTTGATATTAAAGAAACTATTAAAGGATTTAACATGATTATGGATGGTGAATTAGATCACTTACCAGAAGCAGCGTTTAACCTTAAAGGAACTATCGAAGAAGCGATTGAGGCTGGAGAAAAAATGTTAGCTGAAGCGTAAAACTAGTAATGAGCTATTAGCTTAATAACAACTAATTGCTCAATACTCAATATTTAAAAATATGTATTTAGAAATTGTATCACCAGAAGCAACATTATTTAGTAGCGAAGTAGACTCTGTAGCTGTACCAGGTATAGGCGGTGAGTTTCAAATGTTAAATAATCACGCACCTATTGTTGCAGCATTAGGTTCTGGGTCAATAAAAATTCATACGCATACTCAAAGCCATTTGGTTTTTGATGAACTACATGCAGAAGTTGTTCCTCATAATGATGATGATAAGATTCTAACTGTAAAAATCAATTCAGGAACACTTGAAATGAAAGATAATAAAGTAATTATTTTAGCAGACTAATTTAAATACTTTACAATATTTTAAAAAACCCTTACATTTTGTAAGGGTTTTTTATTTATAAAATATTTGCTTTTACTTTACTCCAAACACGTTTTAATAAAAACGCAGCAATTACTGCAAGCAAAGTAAGTCCTATAGCCAAAGTATATTCTGCATAAATCCAATATCCTACTGCAAATAAACAACTATAAATAAGCACACAACCCAATAGCATAGCAATGATTCCTGAAGGAACGCTCCAACGTTCAGATTGTGTAGTTATATCAACGCCTTCTTTGTTTGCATCGGTAATAATTTTAGCCCATCCTGGACCACCTGGTTGCGTTTTCTGATAAAAACTTTGCAATACTGAAGTGTTTTCTGCTGGCGTCAGATATGTAACTACAATCCAAGCAATAGTTGTTATTAAAACAATAAAAGGAAATTTTGCCCAAGCAGGCAGTACTCCATCAATTCCAAATAAAACCTCTCCTAATGAGGTAAAAGTTAATACCATAGAAACAACTCCTGATACTAACATTGCTGATATTTCACTCCAAGCATTGATACGCCACCAAAACCATCTCAAAATAAAAATTAAGCCTGTACCTGCTCCAAACATCAATATAATGTCAAAAAGTTGTAATGCATTTTGCAAAACTAAAGCCAGCAAAGCACTTAAAACCATTAAAACGACTGTAGAAATACGTCCCACAGTAACTAATTCTTTTTCTGAAGCGTCTTTATTTATTTGTTGTTTATAAAAATCATTTACCACATAAGATGATCCCCAATTTAAATGCGTAGAAATGGTAGACATATAAGCTGCTGCTAACGATGCTAACACAAGTCCTAATAAACCTGCAGGCAACTTTGTTAGCATAGCAGAATAAGCCAAATCATGTCCTAATTTACTTTCTGCTACATTAGGGAAAGCTTTATGAATACTAGCAATATCAGGAAATAAAACTAGAGATGCTAAAGCAACAATAATCCATGGCCAAGGACGTAATGCATAATGCATAATATTAAAAAAGAAGGTAGCACCAATAGCATGGTTTTCATTTTTTGCTGCCAACATACGTTGAGCAATATAGCCGCCTCCACCAGGCTCCGCTCCTGGATACCAAGAACTCCACCATTGAACTGCTAGAGGAATAATTAATAATGTGATTAATGCTTCTGTATTACTAAAATCAGGCAATAATGATAACTTATCAGTAACGTTTTCATGCGCCAATAACTTCTCTAAACCTCCAATTTCAGGCAACCCAACAAGGTAATAAGCAGCTCCAATAGCACCTGCCATAGCTGTAAAAAACAGTATAAAATCTGTGTAAACAACACCTTTAAAGCCTCCAAGTGCACTAAAAACAACTGTTACTAAACCTGCGACAACTACTGTTTGCCAAGGCTCTAAACCTAGCATAATACCGCCTATTTTTATGGCCGCTAAAGTAACGCCCGCCATTGCAAGAATATTAAAAATGATTCCTAGATAAACAGCTCTAAAACTTCTTAAAAATTTTGCTGGTTTACCTCCATAGCGAAGTTCGTAAAATTCAATATCGGTTGTGACATTAGACTTTCGCCATAATTTAGCATAGACAAATACTGTTAACAATCCGGTGAGTAAAAAAGCCCACCAAACCCAGTTTCCAGAAACACCATTGGTTCTCACTATATCTGTTACCAGATTGGGTGTATCTGTTGAAAAAGTGGTTGCAACCATAGAAAGTCCCAACAACCACCAAGGCATATTACGTCCTGACAAGAAATATTCAGAAGCACTTTTTCCTGACTTTTTAGAAACAAAAACACCTACAAAAAGGGTTATTGCAAAGAATGAAATGATAAGAATATAATCTATTGTAGATAATTGAATCATGAACAACTTTATTTTCAATAATAATCTACAAAATATGTATTAATCTTGATGTATAGCTTGCTTTTGAAAAAAAATTACACCTTTTTAATCACATTGGTTACAATGCCCCAAATTACAAACTCATTTTCTTCAGTGACTTTTATAGGCTGATAGTTTGCATTTTCTGGTTGTAACCACACACCATCTTTTTCTACACGTAAGCGCTTTACAGTGAATTCACCATCAAGAAAACAAACAGCTATTCTATTATGCTCTGGTTCTAAACTTCTATCAATAACTAACAAATCATTATCATCTAGGCCAGCATCTATCATACTTTGTCCAGAAACACGCGCATAGAATGTGGCTAGTTTATTTTTAACCAACATACTATCAAGAGACAAGCGCTCTTCTTTAAAATCGTCTGCAGGCGATGGAAATCCAGCCGAAATGCCTACATCAACAAAAAGAGCTCCTGATGATGTGTCTTCTGATATATCTGGTGTAAAAAAGGTTAAATTAGATGTTTGTTTCACTAGCATTTTACTTGTATTATATCATTAATATTGGTCGTGTATTTTGGTGATAATCGTTCTTGACGCATTTTCCAAGTGCGTTCTAAATCTTGATTTCCAAGCTTTACTTTATAGTCTTTATATTTTGTGTTTAGCTTGTCTATAGTAGACATTAAGGGTTTATGCTTTGGGTTTTGATGTTCAAACAAATGTAATTGAAAATTATCATTTGGCACTAATCCCATTACAATAACGCCTGCGCGTTTGTATTTGATACCTTGTTTATACATACTTGCCACAGCTTTTACCGCTTCATTACTGATTACTAATGTGGAATCTGTAGGATACGCTAGGTTTATCATCCGTGTCTCTCTATGTTGTGGCAATTCTTTTTTATGCCTATCACTACTCAAAGTTACCATTATCATATAACAACATGATTCCTGCTTTCGCAATTTTTCAGCACAAGTGGCTGCAAAGGTAGAAACGCGTTCTTTAATGTAATTTACATCGCTATAAGAAAAATCAAAACTACGTGTTGTAGCGATGGCTCGTTTGTTTGTTACCTCTTCTAATTGTATACTTGGTGACCCTTCTAAATCATGTTTCAGTTTTAATTCTGTAACAGAGAAATTACTTCGTACCCATGCATCAGAAAGTTGTGTAAAGTCAAAAGCGGTATGACAGTTTTTAATTTTTAAACGTTTTGCCAACCTGCGACCAATTCCCCAAACATCTTCAATTTTTATCCACTTTAGGGCTTTTATGCGTTTTTCTTCAGAGTCTATAACATAAACACCTTTGGTATGTTCAGGAAATTTTCGTGCTATTTTATTGGCAACCTTACTTAATGCTTTTGTGGGCGCAATACCTACACATGTAGGAATACCTGTCCATTTTAAAATACGACGACGTATTTGGTTTCCATAGTCGTTAATATCATAGTTTTCAAATCCTTTAAACTGTAAAAAAGCTTCATCAATGCTGTATACTTCAATATCGGGAGTAAACTGTTCAAGAATTTTCATAACACGATTACTCATATCTCCATACAACGGATAGTTTGATGAAAGTACTTGAATTTGATTTTGCTTACAGAAAGATTCCCACTTAAAAATAGGCGCACCCATAGGTAAATTTAAAGCCTTGGCCTCATCGCTACGCGATATAACACAACCATCATTATTGCTTAATATAGCAACAGGTTTTCCTTGTAAATTGGGATTAAAAACCCGTTCACAAGAGGCATAAAAATTATTACAATCTACTAGTGCAAACATGTTATGATTCAGCTAAAAAATGTTTTTAAAATTACATTATTTTTAGATATCATCATTAGTTGCTACTATCAAATTATAAGCACTTTTCAATTTTTTTACAACTGTTTCAATAGCATCTTCATTTATATGCCCAAAACCTAATCTAATAGCACAGACATGCTGATTTTGATAAAGTATTGTTTTAGGCAAAAACAGGTTATGTGTTTTCGCTTGTTCTGCTAATTTAATAAGTGATATATGCGATTTAAAACGCACCCAAACCGCCAAACCGCCTGATGGAATATCCCAATCCGCTAATTCATTAAAATACGTATCCAGACAAGCACATAAATAATCGCGCCTTTGTTTATAAACGGTAATATTTTTTTTTATTAAACGGTGTATTTCACCTTCTGAAATAAGTTCAGAAAGTATTTGTTTTTGAATTAAATCGCCTTTTTTATCAAGTAATTGTAGGTAATTTTTAGTCTCATTTACAATATTCTCTGGAGCCACTACAAACCCTACCTGAAAACTTGGAAAGAACGACTGACCTAAACGCCCTAAATAAATAACAACACCTTGTCCGTCAGCACTTGCCATAGGCAACATAGCTGAACCATCAAACTGAAAATCATAATCAAAATCGTCTTCTATAATTGCAAACTCGTAAGCTTTTGCTAATTGTAAAAGCTTTAAACGTCTTTCAGCTGAAAGTGTTACGGTAGTTGGATATTGCCTATGCGCGCAAACATATACACAGCGAATACTATTTTTTGTGAAGTGCTTCTCAATAAAATCAACATCAATACCATTAGCATCAACAGGAACTGTTTTAATATGAGCTCCAGCCTGCTGAAAAATCATATTTGATTTGTAGTGGCTTAAATCAGCAACTAAAACAATATCATTTTTTTTAATAAGAAGCTGTGAAACAATATACAAACTCATTTCCGTACTACGTGTACTCATGATATTTTGAGGTTGAATATGAAACCCTCGTGTCGCATTTAGATAATTACACAAATGCTTATTGAACATACTATAGGCTTGATCTTGTGGTAAATTCCATTTAGATATTAACGATGTACGTTTCATAGACGCACTATACCAACGTGAAAATTGATGTGTAGGATGCAAACGTAAATCAGGCTGCCCATCATTAATAACATAATCACTTTGTGTAAACTCTTCTGTAGAGGCTAAATTAAAAGACGATTGAAATGGGAAACCAGCTTTTTTAGGATATGTTTTTAAAGCTTCTAAACTTTGTGAAGTTCCTTTTATAATTGCTGTTTTTCGTTCTGGCATTAGTACATAGGTTCCTTTATTAGGAACTATTTCAACCCAACCTTGAGAAGCCAACTCATCATATACAGCTACAGCTGTGTTTCTATTGATAGTTAATAGCTCTCCAAATTTTCTAGTACCAGGTAATGCAGTACCTTCAGGTAAATACCCTCGCTGTATGGCATTTATAATTTGTTGCGCTATTTGAATATAAATAGCTGTATTAGGTGATTTTTCAAATTGAACTAACGATTTTAATATATCATCAACCGGACTATTCATTGTTTTAAAACTGGACTATTTTGATAATCCGGAAAGTTACGAATTTTGCCGCGCTAAAAAACACGAATCTATTTTATTATGAGATTAATTACATTATCTATATTAATTACACTTTTTACATTTACTACGCAAGGGCAAAAGCTACAACAACAGCAAGATTTAGACTCGGTAGTAATAACATCAACTAGAATTGAATTACCATTTAAAGAAAATTCTAGAACAATTTCTATAATAACAAGTGATGATATAAAAAAGAGTGCAACCAATAATATTGCAGATTTACTACAACAAGTTGCTGGTATTGATGTAAGACGTCGTGGTACTGATGGTAGCCAAGCCGATTTATACATTCGCGGCGGAAGTTTTGATCAAACCCTTTTACTTATTGATGGTATGAAACTTGAAGATGCTCAAACAGGGCATCATACACTAAACATGGCTTTACCGCTTGAAGTTATAGAGCGTATTGAAATAATAAAAGGACCTGCTGCGCGCGTATTTGGACAAAATGCTTTTACAGGCGCCATAAATATTGTTACTAAAAACAGTATAGATGATAGCGTTTCAATTGGTGTAGAAGCTGGTTCTTATGGTCAAAAAAATGCTGACATTACCGTAGGAAGTAATCAAGAAAACGCTTCTCATATTATACATGTGTCTCGAAACACATCAGAAGGATATCGTTATAATACAGATTATGATAACCAAAGCTATTTTATAAAAAGTACGTTTAATAAAAATAAACTACCTATATCATTTATAGCAAACTATCAAGAACGCAATTTTGGAGCTAACGGATTTTATGCGTCACCAACAGCTAAAGATCAATATGAAGAAACACAAACAAGCTTAATCGGGTTATCAACTGAAATAAAAAAGGAAAAACTAACATTAAAACCACGTATTTACTGGCGAAGAAATCAAGATATGTATTTGTTTATTCGTGATAATCCACCTGCATACAGAAATCTACATCAAACCAACAAGATTGGGGCAGAAGTAAACGCGTCATATCGTTCAAGATTAGGGATTACAGGCTTTGGTGTAGATTTATCTCAAACCTTTATATCTAGTAATAATTTAGGCCAACATGATAGATTTATGACTAATGTATTTTTAGAACATCGTTTTTCTTTATTTAATGAATCATTATCTATTACGCCAGGTGTTGCTTTAAGTTATTTTACAGATTTTAAATTTCATGCATTTCCAGGTATAGATTTAGGGTATAAAATAAATGATGTATTACAAGTATATGGAAACATTGGCTACACATATCGCATACCAACATATACAGATTTATATTACTCAAGCCCAACAGAATTAGGAAACGATAGTTTAGAACCAGAAGAAGCAGTATCAGAAGAACTAGGTATTAAATTACACCTTAATAAGTTTCGCTTTACAGGAGCATTTTTTAACAGAGATTCTAAAAAACTCATTGACTATGTTAAAAACACAGCCACAGACCCTTGGCAAGCAACAAATATAGCCAAGTTGAACACCATAGGATTTGAGGCTAACACAAGTTACAGCTTTTTAGCATCTAGTTTCAATCAAAACATTCAATTAGGGTATACGTTTCTAGAAGAAGACTTAAAAGATGTAGCTGCCAATTTTTCTCGTTACTCGATAAACTCTTTAAAACATGAATTTACAGCATCGTTTAAAAGTCAATTTATTAAAAATTTATCTCAAACTATTGCTTACAGATATGCCGAAAGAACAGCAGGCGAAAGCTATAACGTTTATGATGCAAGTATAAACTACACGTTCAAGGCTTTAGATTTTTCAATTATGGCAAATAACATTTTTAACGCAGATTATACAGAAACCAACCTTGTACCAGCAATAAAAGGCAATGTGTTATTTGGACTAAAATACAGCTTTAAATAACCGCAATATTATTTACAATTTCTTAACTTTGAAGCGTTAATTTTTCAAGGCTTTTATATTGCATCTTCAAGATATTCCTCGAGTAAAAACAATAACTAAAGAGGACTTCATTAAACACTATTACAAACCACAAAAACCTGTGGTAATAGAACGTTTTATTGAAGATTGGCCGGCATATTCTAAATGGCGACTAGATTATATAAAAGATGTTGCAGGAGATAAAATTGTACCACTTTATGATGACAGACCTGTAAATTATAAAGACGGTTTTAATGAGCCTCATGCCAAAATGAGAATGTCTGAATATATTGACTTACTTAAATCTGAACCAACAAAGTATCGTATTTTTCTTTGGAATGTTTTAAAAGAAGTACCAAAACTTCAGCACGATTTTAAGTATCCTGATTTTGGACTAAAACTCATGAAAGGATTACCTATGCTGTTTTTCGGTGGAAAAAACTCGCATACCTTTATGCATTACGATATTGATTTAGCCAATATTTTCCATTTTCATTTTGAAGGTAAAAAGCAAATTATATTATTTGATCAAAAACAGAATAAGTATCTATACAAAATTCCTTTCTCATTAATTACACGCGAGGATATAGATTTTTCAAATCCTGATTACACCAAGTGGCCCGCATTAAAACACGCTAAAGGATACGAAACACAGTTAAACCACGGAGAAATTCTATACATGCCAGAAGGTTATTGGCATTATATGAAATACCTAACTCCAGGGTTCTCTATGAGTTTAAGGTCTGTTCCTAAAAAAATTACCAATTTAAGTCAAGCATTATATAACATCATTATTATGAGACATTTTGATAATGCTATGAGACGAATAAGAGGTCAAAAATGGATTGATTGGAAAAATAAAAAAGCTTTGATTGACACACAAGGTTAAAGTTTTACATATTCCTTTTCTTACGTTTTCAACAAAAAACATGCATTTCATCGAAAAAAAGCAACGTTTCTTTGATTTTTTTTCAAAAATAGAGTTATTAGTCACCCCAAATTAACCTAAACAACTCATCCTAATGAAAAACCTACTAAACTATTCCTTCCTGATATGCCTATGCCTAATTTTATCTGGGTTTAGTACAAAAAATGATCATTTTTCTAAAAAAATGACAAATGCACTTCCTATTTCTTTAACAGGCTTTAACTACGTATATCAAAACGGTCCTTCTTTAAACCAAACATTTGTGCTCCTTGACGAGAATGCGCTAGCACGTGAATACACCTTAATAACTTCATCAAATTTTGAAGTTTCACTAAATCCCCTATCTGGTTTCACAGACGAATTAACCATAGATGCCACAATTATTAGTGCTGGCAGTGTGACTATTTATGTGAGGTTGGCTGCTGGATTATCTATAGGTTTTTATAGCGATGTAATGACAATACTTGCTCCTGCTCACGGCGGATATCCATCTGTACTTGAAAGCATAAGCTTATCAGGTGAGTGTGTTAGAAAGTCAACTGAGTGGAACGGCAGCACTTGGAGCGATGGTTTACCTGACTTAAACTCTATCATAACAATTGCTGAAGATTATGATACGGCATTAAATGGCAGCATTAACGCTTGGGAGCTTAATGTAAACTCTGGAAAAACATGTACTGTAAGCGACAATACATTTATTAGTGTTCAAAAAAACATTAACATCAGCGGTAACTTAACTGTAACTTCAAAAGGAGCTGTTGTACAAATAGACAACTCGGCTACATTTGCCGTTGGCGAAGGCGGAACATCAGTAGTAATTAAAGAAACATCACAACTTACTAATTGGTATGATTATACTTATTGGAGTTCTCCTGTTAATGGTATTACAGCTGCTGAAGCTTTTCCTACAACTCAACAAAGCAGACGTTATTGGTATGATGCAGCAAATTTTTTAGATGTTTTAGAAGAATCTGAAAATGGAAACTCTTACGTTGCTGGTCATGATGATATTGACGATGACGGAAATGATTGGGCTGTTTTAAATGATTCTGACGTACTTACTCCAGGAGCTGGTTATGCGATAACATCTAAATCTTCTGGTTTTACACCTGGTGATACTTATAATTGCCAATTTGAAGGCCCTTTTAATACAGGTATTATAAATACACCTATACATTATAATGGTGACAACGGTGATAATGACTGGAATTTTATCGGAAATCCATATCCATCTGCTATAGACGCTGATGCTTTTTTTGCTGAAAATGCTTCTGTTATTGGTGGTGCTATTTACTTATGGTCTCATGCTTCGCCTCCAGCTTCAGACAATAATGGTAATCAGGTATTAAACTTCAACACAGATGATTATGCTATCATAAATGCTGGTAGTGGTGAAATTGCCGGAGGAAAACCTGTTATTCCTAATAGAACCATACCTTCTGGACAAGGCTTCTTTGTTCAAGGCTTAAGTAGTGGCAATGTTGTATTTAATAATAACATGCGTATTGCAGATAACACAAGTAACAGCCAGTTTTTCAGAAATCAAAACGATAATAAGCTTTGGGTAAATTTAACATCTGATAACGGTGTTTTTAATCAAGCATTAATAGCGTATGTAACTGGTGCTACAAGCGCTGATGATGGTCCTTCGTATGATACTACAAGAAACTTATCATCTGATGTTGCTGCTATAATTTATACCACTATAGAAAATGATACCGATCGTAAATATGCTATTCAAGGAAAATCTCCTAGTAGCATAAACCAAAATGAAAGTATCTCTATTGGTTTTTATTCTGCCATAGAAGAAGCTACACTTTACACATTATCTATTGCACAATTTCAAGGTGAGTTTTTTAGTGACAATGCAATATATTTAAGAGACAATTTACTTAATGTAACACATGACATAAAGAATGCCGACTACACGTTTACATCAGCTACAGGTGAATTTAACAACCGTTTTGAGATTGTTTTCAACAACAACACATTAAGTACATCGCATGTATCAGCATTAGAAAATAGCTTAAGTATAATTCAAGAAAATGACCAAGAAATAACATTTAAAACAAATAATAGCCACACTTTATCGGCTGTTCAAATTTATTCTATTAATGGTAGCTTGGTTTATAACTTAAAAGCTAATAATACTACAGAAACATATAAGTTACCTAACTTAAAATATGGAACTTATGTAGCAAAAGTCACCCTAAATAATGGTGCTGTTATCTCAAAAAAGATACTTACCAACTAAAAAAAACACCAACCAAAACAAAAAGAAGCAACTTACATACCATAAGTTGCTTCTTGCTTTTTATACTAGTGTGTTTATTTTATCATACACCAAATGGCTTTCCCAACCGCGATATAATAAATAATCGGCAAGTTTTTTCTTTTTCTTCAAAGGATGACTCTCTCTAATAGATGAAGCTTTTTTTTCTGCTAAATCATGAAAAGTAGCTAAGTAAGTGTCGTCAGAAAGTTCTTTAAGTGCTAAATTAATATTGTATGTACTTATATCTCTAAACTTAAGCTCTCGTGATAACCTAATGCGACCCCATTTTTTTATTCTAAACTTACCATGAACAAAAGCTTTAGCAAATCGTGTTTCGTTTAAAAAATTATGCTCTATAAGATGACCAATAACCACATCACGAGCCTCTGGAATCATATTCATAGCTATTAATTTACTAACAACTTCTTTATGACAACGCTCTTGATAAGCACAAAAACTTTCTAGAGCTCGCTTGGCTTCCTCTACTGTATATGTCTTATGTTTTTGCATCATGACAAAATTAGTAACAATTTGTTAATAACCCATAAACACACAACACCTTGAAAATTAAGTTATTTGACATATATTTGTAAGCATTTTTTGTAAAAATAAAGAAATTTTCCCTATGAAAAAGAACTACATTATTTTGTTAATAGCATTTCTATGCCTTACTATTACTGGATTTGGGCAGACTTACAACCAAATTACATCTTTGGCAGAATTAACAGATGGTAATTATATTATTGCTGAAAGTAATGAGGAATATGCAATGAACAACTCTCATAATGGCACTTATTTGGCAAGAACAGCTATTTCTCCTGTCGGTGGAACTATAACAAATCCGGATGCTACAATTATTTGGACAATAGAGACTAATGGGTCTGGGAAAACTATTTATAGCGAAGATTCTTCAAGATATATTTCTTATTCAGGTAGTAGCAATAATGTTCAAATAGTGAATACTGTAACATCCAATAACCAACGATGGAATATTACATATAGTGGTGGAAATTTCATTTTCTCAAATATTGCTATAACAAACAGAGATTTACAATATAACCCATCAGCTCCTCGTTTTGCTTGTTATACAGGGTCTCAAATAGATTTAGTTTTGTACAAGCAAGATACTCCGTCTGGTCCAACCATCACTGCTACACCAAGCACAATAACTGGTTTAGATTACAGTTTTGGAAATGGCCCATCAACACCACAAAGTTTTGATATAGAAGGTACGTTACTTACAGCAGGCATTGATATTACTGCACCTACAAATTTCGAAATTGCTACATCTGCTGCAGGACCATACAATAACACGGTAAATATA
Source organism: Corallibacter sp. (assembly GCF_048381695.1). NCBI lineage: Bacteria > Pseudomonadati > Bacteroidota > Flavobacteriia > Flavobacteriales > Flavobacteriaceae > Corallibacter > Corallibacter sp. Next base: position 538,912 of record NZ_JBLXHI010000002.1, read on the forward strand.
CCTGCTTTTGATGCTAATAACACCAACACCATTTATGTAAGATTGGTAAGCGGGTTAGCTCAAACAAGCTATTCAGGTACAATTACAATGACAAATGCTACATCAGGTTTATCATCAACACCTACTATTGATGTTAGTGGAGATGTAACACCACCTCCGCCTGTAAATAATGATTGTAGTGGCGCTATAAGTTTAACTCCAAACGCTTCTTGTACTTATCAAACATATAGCAATGTAGGAGCTACAGATAGTGGTATTAGTAATCCTAGTTGTTCCTCTCTTGGTCCTGATGTTTGGTTTTCTGTAGTTGTTCCTGCCTCTGGAGAAATTACTGTGGAAACCTCACAAAATGGGAGTATTAGTGATACAGGTGTTTCGATATATACTGGAACTTGTGGTAGTTTGACAGAAGAGGTTTGCAATGATGATGGAGGCTCTGGTAACATGTCTTTAGCCACAGCACCTGGCCTTACAGTAGGCTCTACCGTTTACATTAGAGTTTGGGAGTATGGAGGAGGAACTGAAGGTGATTTCGATATTTGTGTTACTACACCTACACCATGTACAGCACCAACCAACCAACCAACAAACTTAACACTTAGCAACATTACAAACTCATCAATTGATGGTTCATTCTCAACAACTACAGCTGATGAATACTTGGTTGTTGTAAGCACTTCTTCAACTTTAGGAGCTAACCCTGTAAATGGAACAACCTATTCTGCTGGTGATACTATTGGTAGTGGTACTGTGGTACAAAGTTCTAATGCTACAACATTTACAGCTACAGGTTTATCTCAAACTACACAATATTACTTTTTTGTATTTGCCTTTAACGATAGTAGTTGTGCAGGAGGACCAAATTATAACACCTCAACCCCTTTGACTGATGATGAAAAAACAGTTTCTGGACCTTGTTTTTCAATTAACGGAAGGGATTTTCCTACTACTGGTGGTTATACTATAAATAGCGGAGCCAGTGCTAAAAGATTGGCATCAGGATCAAGTTTTGGTTCAATTTCAACAAATGCTCTTACTGGTATTTCTGGAGACTTAACCGTGCAGTTTACTGCTGAAGGTTGGGATAGTAATGAAAATGAAGTTACAGTTACTTTAAACGGTGTTTCTCAATTTTTCAACACGATTATTGATGGGTCTTACAACACCTACACAGCCACTTTCACATCTGTTCCTGATAACTCGATTCTAGAGTTTTCAACAATATCAGGAATGAGGGTATTCATTGATTTAGTTGAAATTTATTGTGCACCATCTTGCACACCAGCAGCTGATCCAGTAGGAACAATATCTGGTGCAACTCCTGTTTGTGCAGCAAGTACATCATTAAGTTTTTCCGGAACTGCTCCAGCAAATGTTGCTTATTACTGGCAAAGCATATCATTAGGTGAAGATCAAACAAATAACGCTTCAAACAATTTAACTGTTACTGCATCTGGAGATTATTATGTAAGAGCTTTTAACACAGTTGAGGGATGCTGGTCTGATGGTGAAATAGGTCCTTATGCCGTTTCAGTAACAACCTCAACAACAACAATAGATTCACACCCAAGCGATACAAGTACTGGTGTTGGTGGCTCTGCTGCTTTTGTAGTAGATAGCCCAAGCGCATCAAATTATCAATGGCAAGTATCTACTGATGGTGGATCAACTTGGACAAATATTGGTACAGACAACAACTCATTAAGCTTAAATAATATTCAGTTAACAGATAACGGTAATTTATATCAAGTTATAGTAAGCAATTCATGTGGAAACACAACATCAAACACTGCTACTTTAACCGTAACAACCTCAACAATTTTTAATCCTGGTGAGTTAATTTTTGTTGGTTATGATGGACAGATAAACGGAAGTGGTTCTGAAGATGAATTTTTAATTGCAACACTTGTAGACATCACAGCTGGAACCGAGTTTTCTATTGTAAACTCTCGATTTGAAGCTGGAGCTGCTGCTAACGTAAGAACAAATAAATGGGGTGGCGGAAGTGACAGCGCTGATCAACAACCTTTTGAAGCTAAAATAACTTACACTGGAAGCGCAATAATTCCTGCGGGTTCTGTATTACGTTTTGAAATTACAAATTCCAATGCTTTTATTGTAAATGCCTCTGTTACTGAAGGCACAACAACGACTACTCGAACAACCGACTTTTCTGCAAATGTAATCACACCTGGTTCTTACCCTAATATTTCAACATCAAGTGATGACCAGTTATACTTAATGCAAGGAGACTTTGTATCTGACGGAACTATCAACCCTGATGAAGCTAATTATTATTTCACAGGAACACTACTTCATGGTATTACTATTGGAATTCCTTGGGTAGACCTTACAAGCGCTTGTAATGGCGATGATAGTGGTAACAACAGAGAATCTAGATTACCTCCGGAATTACGTTGTTTCAATGTTGAAAGCACCTCTTCTATTAGAGGTTATTATGAAAATGACAAAGAACACGGTCTAGCTACTATACGAGAAATTGTTAACAACGTTTCTGATGTAGCAGGAAATTGGGATTTAGGCTCATATAATTTTGATCCTACTGACAACACAGCTAATAGCGGTGGAAAAACATTTTTATTAAACCCAAGCAACCCTGCTGGACAATGGGTTGGTGATGTTGATACAAACTGGTTCAACTGTGCAAACTGGGAAGGTCTTGCTGTTCCTAAATCATCTACGGATGTTAAAATTGATAACTCTGCATCAAACAATGCGGTTATAGATTACACGGCAAATTACTCTGATGAATTTAACGATATTGCTTACAGTCATAATTTGACAATTTCTGGAAGCCGTGTTGAGATTTCAGATAACATTAATAACCTACTTGAAGTTCACGGAAATTTACTTATTGAATCATCAGGAACTCTAGACATGGACGATGGTAATAATGCCACATCAGACGGTCAAATACATTTATATGGCGATTGGATTAACAACAGAGGAACAAATGCATTTTTAGAAGGTAATAGTACTATTGTTTTTACAGGAAACACAAGCCAAAACGTTGTAAATGGAGCTACTCCAATTCCTCCTATTACAACAGAAGAGTTCTATAATGTTATTTTAAACAATGACTACAACACGGGTACTTCAAATGATTTACACATGCACGGCAACCTTACCATAAACACTGGTAAAACCTTGACTGTTACTTCTGGAAGATATACCTATGTAAACCTAGGAGTTACAAACAATGGTACTTTTAACATTGAAAATAATGGTTCATTAGTACAAGGTGATGACACCGGTATTAATACAGGAAACATTAGCATGTTACGCAGTGCTTCTGTAAGAAATTACGATTATGTTTATTGGTCATCACCTGTCACAGGATATGGAGTAAATAATATTTCTTCAACAGCTCATATTTACAGATGGAATCCAACAATATCAAATCCTAATGGAGGTCAAGGAAACTGGGTATCTGCTGTAGGAGAAACGATGATTCCTGGCGTTGGATATATTGTTAGAGGAGCTAATGGTCAACCAGAACCAGCAAATTCTAGTGATTTGAATTTTACAGCTACCTTTAATAATGGCGTACCACTAAATGGTGTTATAAATGTATCTGTGTCTCGAGGTACTGATCCATCAAATGACGATGATGATTGGAACCTAGTTGGAAACCCGTATCCTTCAGCAATAGATGCATATACATTTTTAACCAATGCTACTAATAGCACTGTTCTAGATGGTTTTGTAAACATTTGGACTCATGGTACTCTACCATCTAATGCCATAGCAGATCCGTTTTATGATGACTTTTCTGCAAACTATACTGCCAGTGATTATATTGCCTACAACGCTTTAGGTAGTGGTGCAGGTCCTGGAGACACAACAATAGGTGCTGGACAAAGTTTTATGGTAAATATGATTGATGGAACAGCTAGTACGCAAACTATTGAGTTTAGAAATAATATGCGAGACAAATCTTATGATAACTCTGTATTCTACCGAAGCTCAAACCAACAAACTGAAGACAATACTAATGGTAGATTTTGGTTAGATTTAGTTTCTAATAGTACACAAGCAACCAATAGAATTTTATTAGGATATACTAATGGCGCAACACATGAGCGAGATAGAATGTTTGATGCCTTAACAGTACTTAAAGAAGAGCAATCATTTTATTCTGTGATAGAAAACAAACCGTTTGTAATTCAAGGTCGTGGGTTACCGTTTGATGTTACAGATCGTATTCCGTTAGGTATTAAAACCGTTGATAACGATAATTATACGATTGCCATTGCTGAAATAGACGGCTTTTTTGAAACGGAAAATCAAACAATATATCTAAAAGATTATTCATTAAACATAACACACAATCTGCTTGAACAACCATATAGTTTTACTGCCGATGCTGGTGAAATCAATGATCGTTTTGAGATTGTATTTACTGACACCTTATTGTCTATTGATGAAAACACTATAAATGATAACGGACTAACTATTATTGATAATAATGGCGACACAACATTTAAAGTTAATGCCGCGTATCAAATTAAAAGGATAACACTTATTGATATGCTTGGAAGAGAAGTTTTTTCTGCCACAGGAAACTCAAACAACGAAACTTACAACTTGTCGCATTTAAGCCAAGCTAATTACATTGCTAAAGTACAGTTAGATAACGATTATGTAATTACAAAGAAAATGGTGAAGAAGTAAAAACATAATTATAAAACCAAAAAAACCAATACACTACTCCATGAGTTTGTATTGGTTTTTTGTTTTAGCTAAATACTTGTCCAAATATGTCTAACGACTTGGTTTTTTTAAAACCACCGATATGTAACTCGTAATAAAGTAATAACATATTCAAAAATGACTGACGTTGTTCTGACTTTAATTTTATACTACTAACAGTATCAAAAGTTGCTGCCAGTAAATGTTTTAAAACATCAACATTTTTGCCTGATATACTGTAGTTTCCAACTTCTATACTTTCAAAAGTTCCTGTTTCTAAATTAAAAAAAGGTTTGTCATTCTGCTTTGGCAACTCTGGGTAAAAACCCAAATATTTTGTGAGCTTTACTAAAAAAAGTAAATGAAAGTTAGCGTATTCTTTTTCTGTATCAAACCATAAAAGAGCCGTTTCTAGAAAACTATATAGTGTCTGATTCTTTTCTTCTTCTTTTAAAGCTAAAGACAATATTTCAGCTACAAACATGGTTACTGCACTTTTAATAACATGAGAATGTAAAGACTGATAGACATTATTAATTTTCACATCTTTGATATAATGCAAAGACTTATTTTTTCTGTAGTCTTCTTCAATTAACAATTGAGATAAAGCTTGAAAATAAGCTACTTTAGAAGTTCCTTTTTTACTTTTTAAAACACCCGGCAACAAGTAGCTAACAACACCTCTATTAAGCGTGTAACATTTTACAATTAAATCGTTGTCTCGGTATTTAATTTTTGATAAAACTATTGCTTGTGTAGAACCTAACATTAGCGAACAACCATGACTTTTAAAACCTTGGTCTCAAAGGAGTCTAAATCATAAAGCATTATTAAATAAACACCTGAAGCAACGACATTATTTGATAAGTTTTTTCCGTTCCAAAACGCTGTTCCACCATCAATCTCTAAATTATAACCTTTATATCTTAAATTGACTTTAGATTGCGCTTCAGCAACCAAATTACCTTCTATATCTGTAATTTTGATGTTGATATTATCTGATATTCCTTTTATTTTTACTTTCTCTTGTGTGATATTGAAGGTAGGTCTTACCGGATTTGGATACACATAAGCCTCTTCAATACTTTCTTGAGTTTCAGATCCGCCTGCCTGAAAAGAAACAAGTCCTTTGTCTGTTGCAAAATAAACACGACCGTTAGAGCTATCTAAAGCAACATTAACAACATTATTTGATGGTAATGGAGAGTTTTCTTTAGTAAAATGATATAATGTTAATTGAGCATCTGCAGAAAAATAAAAAACTCCAGACCCTACGGTTGATATCCATTTGTTGTTTGAACCATCAACCTCTATATCTGTAACAAATGTTCTAAATAATAATTCCTTTGGAACACCATCTTCTAAAATAATGATTTCTTGTACACTTGCATTATCATCAGTAAAGATACTTCCTGTATTATACAATACCCTTAATCCACCTGTTGTTCCTACCCAAACTTGATTTTGCTTGTCTACGGCAACACTTGTCACATAATTAGAAGGCATATTATTCTCTAAATCTTTAATACTTGCAAGCAGCTGATTCCCTCCATTATTATTGAAAGCTATCAAACCGTAATTATAACCACCTATCCATTTAGTATTATTATTATCAATGTCAATATCACTATATCCCCACTCACCTTCTAAAGGGTCAGCGATTAAACTACTAAAATTGTAACTACTCCACTCTCCAGTTGAAGGATCATAAGATTTTAAAGGCCTTTCTACCCTCGCTGTCATTGTCCATAAAACACCATTAGTATCAAAAATTGAAGCACCTGTACGTATTGAGACATAGTTTGGGGCTGCAGGAACAACTAAACTTTCTAAACCACTATTCTCTTGATTGTATAAAATAGTTGGTAAATCATCATTGACCTCCAATAAACCATCGTGAAAAGAACTAATAAAAACTTGATTGGTGTTAAAAGGATTGACAGAAACTTCACTTAAATTTCTAGCATTAAGCACACTATCAAAAGGAACATTTACCCAACTTTCTTCGTTTAAATGACTAAATCCATATGATTTTAAAGGTGATGGGTTGTATGTTAAATTATGATCCCCATAAACAACCCAAAGGTTATTAGGAGAAGCTTCTATAGAAAAAGAAGCATTCATTAAAGGCCCATTAGGGTGTAACTCTTGAAATTCAGTTGGCGCATTTAACGACACATTTAAAACACCGAAGTCTTTTGTGCCTATATATACATTTTCTGCAACTACTGTAGCAGATGTAAAATCTGTAATAAAAGGGTCACTTACCGATATTTGAGAAATAAGGGTAAAATTTATATCGTAAACAAACACGTTGTTTACCGTTGTTACAACTAAATAGTTTTCTGTAGCTCTAACATCTAGTGGTAAATCATCATATCTTACCAATAGATTCATTGCGTTATCTATAATCTCAAAGAAACTTCTATCTGCTCTAGAAAGAAATAATTTTTCTTGCATTGCCTGTACAGCTCTATAGTTACCGCCTCTAAATGTTTCCCATTCTTGATAATCAATTAAATCATCACTAGTTACTAATGCTCTTTTAAGACCATTAGCATCTAAACAAGATGCGTAAATAAAACCATTAAAAACAGTGGTTTGTGTCACTCTTATTTGAGATCCTCCATTACCTATAAAATAGGTGTCTCCAAATTCTAAACGGCTTAAATCATAAACAGAAATACCATAATCTGTTGCTATATATAAAAACTCTTGGTATTCATTAAAATGATTAATTATCTTGCTTCCTGGAGGAATTGTAGGTTTTTCTAAAATATCAATAACTGTTAATACGTCATCATCATTATCAAATACGATATCCATCAACCCATTTTCATAACCAACAACCAATAACTCGTAAGCTTCGCTATAATGTATTTGAGATATCGCTTCTCCCGACAAACCATTAACGGTTGTTAAGGTTTCTATTTCTTGAGTTTCGGTATCATAAACAAAAATGGCATTTTCAGAAGCTGCATAAAGTTTGTTTTGGTTTTGAGTAACATCTTTAATGTTTAAGTATGAAAAATGCTCATCCCATAGAGCAGAATAATCTTGAGAAAAATTAACTAGTGGAATAAAAAAAATGAAAACAAGAATAAGCTTTTTAAACATATGACTTTTTTTATGCATTCAAATATATTTATAACTAACGACTTAAAACGAAAAATAATATAATTTTAAAACGAAAAAAGCTTCCTAATTATTTAGAAAGCTTTTTTTAAAGTTATTTTATAATAAAGAACTACACAACGCCTTGTGCAAGCATAGCGTCAGCTACCTTAACAAAACCAGCAATGTTAGCTCCTTTTACATAATCTACGTAACCATCTTCTTGTGTACCATAAGTAACACATGAAGCATGGATATCATCCATAATTTGGTTTAATTTAGCATCAACTTCTTCTCTTGTCCAGTTGTAACGCAATGAGTTTTGACTCATCTCCAATCCTGAAGTTGCTACACCTCCAGCATTTGAAGCTTTACCTGGAGAGAATAAAATTTTAGCCTTGTGAAATACCTCAATCGCTTCTGGAGTTGTTGGCATATTAGCTCCTTCAGCTACTGCGATAACACCATTATCAACTAAAGCTTTTGCTTCTTGTTCATTTAATTCGTTTTGTGTTGCACATGGCATTGCTACATCACAGTTTACAGACCATGGTCTTTCTCCTTTATGAAATGTAGCTGATGGATATTTGTCTAAATACTCACTTATTCTACCACGCTTTACATTTTTTATATCTTGAATATGTGCTAATTTTTCAGCATCAATTCCGTCTTGGTCATAAATATAACCTGAAGAATCAGACATTGTTACAACTTTACCACCTAATTCAGTTGCTTTTTCACATGCATATTGAGCAACATTTCCAGATCCTGAAATAACAATAGTTTTTCCGTTTAATGTATCATTTTTTGTTGCTAACATATTCTTTGCAAAATATACACAACCATATCCTGTTGCTTCAGGTCTTATTAAAGAACCTCCAAAAGAAATCCCTTTTCCTGTTAACACACCAGTAAATTCGTTTCTTAAACGTTTATACTGACCAAACATGTATCCTACTTCACGACCTCCAACACCTATATCTCCTGCAGGAACATCAGTATTTGGACCTATATGACGGAATAACTCGTTCATAAATGATTGGCAAAAACGCATTACCTCATTATCGCTTTTTCCTTTTGGGTCAAAGTCACTTCCTCCTTTTCCACCACCCATTGGCAATGTTGTTAGTGAGTTTTTGAATACTTGCTCAAAACCTAAAAACTTAAGAATACTTAAGTTTACAGATGGATGAAAACGAAGTCCACCTTTATATGGTCCTATTGCTGAATTGAATTCAACTCTAAAACCTCTATTTACCTGGGTGTTTCCTTGATCATCAATCCAAGGCACTCTAAAAATAATAGTACGCTCAGGCTCTACCATTCTCTCAAGTAACATTTTATTTTGATACTTTGGGTTGTTCTCTATAAATGGAATTACTGTTTCAGCTACTTCATGAACAGCTTGTAAAAATTCTGGTTCATGACCATTTTTTTCTTTTACAATCTCTAAAAACGCTTCTATTTTTTGTTTCATTTTTTATTATTTTGAAGAAATCTTAATTTCTTAAACATTAATGCTGCAAATATACATTATCTTTAAAAAATAAAATGGTTTTTTTTATAATTCGCAATTGCAAAATTTTTTTTAAAATTCTATATTGATTGTATGTTATCTTTTCATATAATTGCTTTGCTTTTAATATTTTATATTTGGTAGGTTATTGGGTTTTTTTATATTTGTTTAATAATGCTCTAAACCATTGAAATTAGCACTATGTTTAACTACAGGCCTTTACAACTAATAGTATTCCTACTTATTGGAGTTTATTCAGGATTTTCACAATTAGGATTTTCACATGAAATTGGAGCTATAGTCGGCCCTGTTCAATTTAGATCTGATTTTGGTGAAAGAGCAAATGATCGTAACAACTTTGGAAATTCTGGATTTGGAATTGGTATTGTTCACTACATCAACTTTTCTTATCGTGCTGATTGTAATTGCTACTCTACAGACACTTATTTTAATGATCACTTTAAGTTACGAAGTGAACTTTCATACAACAAAACAAAACTAGAACACTACGGAGAATGGGTTGCCCCAGATAAAACAAGTGCTAATGCTGATAAATTAAGAGCACATACTGGAGAAGCCAATAATTTTGACATCGGGATGCAATTAGAATACTTCCCTTTTAGTATTAGATCTTTTCAGGCATTTAGTTATAGAATTGCTCCTTTTGTTAGTCTTGGTGTGCATTACACATCATACAACCCTAAAGCTTATACTTCTTATGGAAACTCTAACATTAATAATGCCAATAACTTTTACTCATATTGGGATCCTGGATCAATAAACCCTGATTCTGGAAGCACGTGGTCTTTAGTAACAAGTATTGGTGCTCGCTATAAGCTTACACCTCTATCTGATTTAATGCTAGATTTAAGATGGCAATATTATGGTAGTGATTGGATTGATGGTTTTGATCACCAGTTATCTTCAAACAAACACAACGATTGGTTAGTTTGGTTAAACTTTGGATACATCTATTATTTAGATTAAAATATTAGAAAAGCATAATAAAAAAGCCAGAACTTTAGGGTTCTGGCTTTTTTGTTTACTTATTATTTAAGTTATCCTATTGCTTGTTTTAAATCATCAAGCAAGTCATCAATATCTTCAATTCCTACACTTAGTCTAATTAAAGAATCTACAACACCTGTTTTTTCTCGCTCTTCTTTTGGGATACTCGCATGCGTCATACTTGCTGGATGGCCACATAGAGATTCTACACCACCTAAAGACTCTGCTAGTGTAAATATTTTTAATTTTTCTACAATTTTGATAGCCTCTTCATAATTATTCCCTTTTGTTGTAAAAGAAATCATTCCTCCAAAATCTTTCATTTGAGATTTTGCTACCTCATGGTTAGGATGACTTTCGAATCCTGGCCAATATACATGCTCTACCTTTGGGTGAGAAGCTAAATATGTTGCAACAGCTTTACCGTTTTCACTATGACGCTGCATGCGAATATGTAGTGTTTTTATGCCTCGTAATACTAAAAAACTATCTTGAGGACCACAAACAGCTCCACTTGCATTTTGAATAAAATATAATTTATCAGCAAGTTCTTTATCTTTTACAACTAAAGCGCCCATTACAACATCACTGTGTCCTCCTAAATATTTAGTTGCCGAATGCATAACAATATCAGCTCCTAAATCTATTGGCTGCTGTAAATATGGTGTTGCAAATGTATTATCAACAGCTAATAATAAATCATGCTTTTTTGCAATAGTTGAAACCGCTTTAATGTCAATAATATTCATCATTGGGTTTGTTGGTGTTTCTACCCAAATAAGCTTTGTTTTATCAGTAACATATGATTCTATATTATCTGCATTTTGCATACCTACAAAATGAAACTTGATACCAAATTTCTTAAAAATTGATGTAAACAATCTGTAAGAACCACCATACAAATCATTTGTTGAAATTACTTCATCACCAGGTTCTAATAGTTTTAACACAGCATCAATGGCTGCTAGCCCAGAACCAAAAGCCAATCCGTAGTTTCCATTTTCTATACTTGCAAAAGCATTTTCCAAGGCTTGACGTGTTGGGTTGTGCGTTCTTGAGTACTCAAAACCTTTATGTCCACCTGGTGTACTTTGTGCATATGTTGATGTTTGATAAATTGGTGGCATAACTGATCCATAAGCTGGATCATGTGTTTGACCTCCATGTATTGTTTTTGTGTTAAATTTCATCTATTAAATTATTTTTTGTGGTTTTTTATTTATTAAACTATTGAATTACAGGAATTAAAAAAACCTAAAACATTCTATAACATATTTAGCACAAATCTATGGTTTAATTCGCTGTATTCAAAAGCAATATGTATCTTTAACATCGTATTAAGTCTTCTAGTTATGCGTTATAAATTTATCTTGTTTTTAGTTGTTTTATTTAGTGTCGTTTTCTCTTGTCAAGAAGAAACTTCATTAACATTTAATGCCGTTAACGTAACTACTAACAATACTGATATTGTTGAAATAAATATTATAGAAGCCACTGGAAATGAAACAGTCTCTAACAACATAAATTCACAAATTACTAAAACCGTTGTTTCTTCTTTACATATTGGAGATCCAGACTCAAAAACGGAAACATCAATTGAAGAAAGCGTTTCTAATTTTAATAATGCGTTTGAGGCTTTTAAAGCTGACTTTCCAGAAACACCACAAGTTTGGGAAGCCCAAATAGATGGTGAAGTTATGTATCAATCACCTAACGTAGTATCTATAGCAATGACATCCTATACAAATACAGGTGGCGCTCACGGTATAGTTGTAGTGTCGTTTCTTAACTTTGATGCCAAAACAGGTAATTTAATTGAAAATGATGCCTTAATAAATGATTTAAGCGAATTTAAAGAACTTGCTAAAACCTATTTTAATCAAGAGATTGAAGGAAAACGCGATTTATACTTTGAACCTGAAAATTTCACACTTCCAGCAAATATTGGTTTTAATGATGATGGCTTAATATTACTATATAACAGTTATGAAATTGCTCCCTATTCAACAGGGCTTACCGAATTTACAATTCCATATGAGACAATTGAGAGTTATTTAAACTTTAAATAGCACGAAGTAACGCTAGCACATATCCAAAATGCAATCCTTCATGAAATAACGCAAACTGCAAAGCTTCCTCTACGTTATTTAATGTATTTCCTGTTGTAGAAACCGTATATGGTTTAAAATTTTTAAAAGCTCCTTTTTTATAATCTATTTCTGTTTGTTGCAAAGTAGAAAACAGTAATGAAGCGATCTCATTAACGTCTTTTTGAGTTACATCTTTTTCTGGTTTTGTCCCTTTCATGTAAGCACTTACCAATGATTCACTTATAGTAGGTTTTAAACCTGACAATTTATAAATAAGTACTTGTTCAGTAACAATAATATGGCCAATATTCCAGATAATATTGTTATTAAATCCTTTAGGAATTTTGTTTAAATCCTCTAAAGATTGTTCTTCAATAATTTTTTTAAAAAAAGCTCTTGTTTTTGAAAAGACATCAAATGTGAAATCCATAAATTTAATTTTCAATAAAGATACTTTAAACCATATAAATACTGTTATTTTGCAGTTAAATTTATTTCTGAAACGAAACTATTATTAAGCCATGAATAAGATTTATTATTTAAAAACCTGTAATACCTGCACAAGAATTATAAAGGAGCTTAATCTTCCTTCTGATGTTGTACTTCAAGATATTAAATCTGAACCTATTACTGTTAAGCAACTTGATGACATGGCAAAACTTGCTGGAAGCTATGAAGCACTTTTTAGCAAACGTGCCAAGCTATATAAAGAAATGGATTTAAAAAATCAGGAGCTTACTGAAAAAGATTACAAGCACTACATTTTAGAACACTATACATTTTTAAGTCGTCCTGTACTTATTTATAACAATTCGATTTTTATAGGAAATTCAAAAAAAGTAACTGCCTTGGCTAAAGAAGCTATTCATGGATAGAAAACGTATTTTTGCTTTAATAGCAGCTTTTTTAGTTCAAGTACTCTATGGGCTAAATTTCACATTTGCAAATGATGTCATTGATGGTGGCTTTATAAAACCTTTTGGTTTTATTTTAATTCGTGTCGCTGGAGCTGTTGCTCTGTTTTGGATTTTAAGCTTCTTTACAAAAAATGAGCGTATTGATAAAGAGGATTATCTAAAACTATTCTTGGCCTCAATATTTGGCATTGCTTTAAATATGCTTACGTTTTTTAAAGGTTTAGAATATACAACACCTATTCATGCTTCTGTAATAATGACTGTGACTCCTATTGTTGTGTTAGTCTTATCGTCTGTTTTTTTAAAAGAACGCATTACAATATTAAAAATTTTAGGCATCATTCTTGGCTTTTTTGGGGCCATTGTACTATCGTTATACGGCAAGTCGTCTCAAGTTGGAGACAATATTTTACTAGGCAATTTATTAGTTTTTATAAATGCAACATCGTATAGTATATATATTATTTTAGTAAAAAAACTAACCGAAAAATATCATCCGTTTACTTTTATTAGGTGGTTATTTTTGTTTGGATTAATCTTGGTTATACCTTTTGGTTATGGCGAGTTTACTGAAATAAATTGGGAATCTTTTGATGCTTACATTATCTTTTCAGTAGCTTTTGTAATTATTGGAGCAACATTTTTAACTTATTTATTAAACCCGTTATCATTAGTACATCTCAAAGCTTCAACCGTAAGTACCTTTTTATACTTACAGCCCGTTGTTGCAGTGATTTTTGCATTATTGATGGGAAGCGATAGCTTTGATTTAGTAAAAGCCATTGCTTCAGTTTTAATATTTTCAGGAGTATACTTGGTTACTAAAAAACCAAAATTACAAGCTTAAGTCTTGAGGCACTTTATTATGCCTTCTTGTATCTTCTTTTGTAAGTACTTTAAAATGTTTAGCTCTAGGAAAAGTCTCACTTGCTTTATGCAATTCTTCTGGTAAAGCCGTTAGTTTACGCGTTTTTAAGTCTATCCAAGCCCCTAACATTTCGCAATGCGCCAAGTGTTGACCTTTATGGTTGTAAAAATTATGATCAAACTGAAAAAAAGTTCCGTCTTCACTCAAACCTGAAACTTCTAAAGTTACCGTAATTGGCTGTCCTAAAAATGCTTCTTTAAAATAAAACATGTGCTCATAAAAAACCACTGGACCAATATTAAATACTGCCAACTCTTTCATAGTAAACCCTTTTTCTATTAAAAAAGCCATACGCGCATGACTCATAAAGTTGGTATAAGCACTATTTGCTAAATGCCTGTTAGCATCTACATCACTCCAACGTATTTCAAATTGTTTTTTAAACATCTTTTTTTCAAATTTAAGTATCAAAAATACAAATATTTGCTGTGCGCGCATAATATAAATTAACTGTTTTCTAAACCTTTGGTTTTAGTTACCTTTGCATAACTTATACAATTTAATTTATGATACACTCAATGACAGGTTATGGTAAATCTGTGTTACAATTACCAACAAAAAAAATATCTATCGAGATAAAATCGCTTAACAGCAAAAATCTTGATGTGAATGCCAGAATGCCTTCTGTTTATAGAGAGAAAGAATTAAGCTTAAGAAAACTTATTGCCAACAAGTTAGAACGCGGAAAAATAGATTTTTCTATTTATGTTGAAATTACTGGAGAAGAAACCACAACACAAGTAAACAAAACCGTTGTAAAGCAATACATGAACCAATTACGAGATGTTGTTGCTGGTGATGAAACCGAACTCTTAAAAATGGCTGTGCGTTTTCCTGATGCATTAAGTACAGAGCGTGATGATATTGATGATGATGAATGGAACGCAATTTTAAACGAAGTAAATACTGCCCTAAACCATATTTCAACTTATAGACTAGATGAAGGCAAAGTGCTAGAGGCCGATTTTAAAGAACGTATTCAACGTATTGATGACTTGTTAGAACAAGTTATCGCTATAGACCCTGAACGTATAGATGGTGTTCGTGAACGTTTACGCAAAGGCGTTGAAGAACTAAAAGAAAAAGTTGATGAAAATCGTTTTGAGCAAGAATTAATATTCTACATAGAAAAGTTTGATATCACCGAAGAAAAGGTACGCTTAAAAAACCATTTAGAATACTTCATAAAATCGTTAAATTCTAAAGATTCTAACGGAAAAAAACTAGGTTTTATAAGTCAAGAAATTGGTCGTGAAATTAATACCATTGGCTCAAAAAGTAATTATGCGCCAATGCAAAAACTAGTTGTGCAAATGAAAGATGAATTAGAGAAAATTAAAGAACAACTTTTAAACGTATTATAAGCATGACTAAAGGAAAACTTATTGTTTTTTCGGCACCTTCAGGATCAGGAAAAACAACTATTGTAAGGCACTTATTAGGTATTGACAACTTAAATTTAGAGTTTTCAATTTCTGCAACATCTAGAGAAAAACGTGGCGAAGAAGTTCATGGTAAAGACTACTATTTCTTATCAGCAAAAGAATTTAAAAATAAAATAAAAAATGATGCATTTTTAGAGTGGGAAGAAGTTTATCGCGATAATTTTTATGGCACTTTAAAAACCGAAGTTGAACGCATTTGGGCAACAGGAAAGCATGTTATTTTTGACATTGATGTTTCTGGAGGTCTCCGTATAAAACGTAAATTCCCTGAAGAAACACTTGCTATTTTTGTAAAACCACCAAGCATTGACGAGCTTAAAATCAGGTTAAAAAAGCGTCAAACTGAAAGTGCTGACAAAATAAATATGCGTATTGCTAAAGCCAGTGCCGAACTTGCAACAGCACCGCTATTTGATGTTATTATTGAAAATGACAATCTAGATAAAGCACTTGCTGAAGCTGAAACACTTGTTGGTAATTTTATAAACACTGATTGCCAATAAAAATGAAAGTAGGTTTATATTTCGGAACTTTTAATCCTATACATATAGGGCATTTGGCCATTGCAAACCACATGGCTGAAAACAGTGATTTAGACCAAGTATGGTTTGTAGTTACGCCTCATAGCCCTTTTAAAAAGAAAAGTTCTTTGTTAGATAATCACCATAGATTTGAAATGGTTTATCTAGCAACCGAAACCTACGATAAATTACAGCCTAGCAACATTGAGTTTAACCTACCTCAACCTAATTATACTGCAAATACATTAATTCATCTAGAAGAAAAATATCCTAATCACACGTTTTCTTTGATAATGGGTGAAGACAACTTAAAAGGGTTTCATAAGTGGAAAAACTATGAGGTTATTTTAGAAAGATATCACTTATACGTTTACCCAAGAATTTCTGAAGGCAAAATAGAAACACAATTCAACAATCATAATCATGTGCATTATATAAAAGCACCTATTATGGAAATATCTTCTACCTTTATTAGAAATGCTATCAAAAAAGATAAAAACATCAGACCGCTTTTATCTGAACCTGTTTGGAAGTATATTGACGAAATGAATTTTTACAAATAATTTTTTTAATTCATGACTAAAAAAAGCCAACTTAAAAGTTGGCTTTTATATATTAAATAAGCTATTCAAGTTTAATCTAAAGCAGGAATACGTAATACTTGTCCTGGGTAAATTAAGTCTGGATCTTTAAGCATAGGCTTATTTGCTTCAAAAATCACAGGATATTTCATCGCGTTACCATAAAATTTCTTTGCAATTTTTCCTAATGTATCGCCACTAACCACAGTGTGGAATTGCGCTTCTGGCTCTGGGTTTTCAACCGTCATTTGATCATCTACAGTAGCAATTCCATTGGTGTTTCCTACAACCAAAATCACTTTTTCTTTAGTTGTTTGGTCATATGCAGCACCAGAAATAGTAGCTGTATCATCATCTATATGTACTTTTAGGTTTTCAACCTCAAGTCCTAAATCACTAATTGTTTCTTCTAGATTTCTTGCTGCGGCTTCTTCTGCTTTTAATTCGGCTGCAGCTGCTTCAGCTGCTTTTTCTGCAGCTTCTTCTGCATCTGTTTTTCCAATACCAAATACTTTTGCTCCCGCATTTTTAATAAATGAAAATAGTCCCATAATGTTTGTTTTTAAGTGTTAATGTTTATTGTTAATATGTTTAAAAAATCTATGTTTTAATCTTGCTTTTAAAGGTTATTAATATAGTAAAAAAAGAACGCACTTCACATTTTTTATTATGTAAAAAGTACGTTCTTAACTAACCAACCAAAAATTATTTCTCTCTTGTATTTTCTCTTAAGTTTTCTGTTTTAGATGTTTTTTGTTTACGTTTTTTTAGCGTATCAGTTTGTTTTCCTTGTGCGTTTTTCATGAACTGAATATAACCTCTACCTGTAAATTGATATGTAGTTCCTGAAGAAGGATGATACAACTCAACACGCTGATCATTTATAACGCTTAACTCAAAGTGCTCGTTTGCAAAATAATCGTAATCTAGCGTCAATGTTTTTAAGTACATATTACCAGAAATGTTTCCTACGCCATAAACACCTGTGTAATCCCAATATATATTATTTGGGTTTGAAATATTCATATCTTGAGAGCTTCTAAACTCTGAATCATTACCTCCGGCTAAAAACTGTAAATAGTTTTCATTATCAAACTCATTTAATGCACCTGTTTGACTTGTATATGTTTTTTCCCATGCTTCATATTCTTGTAAGAAATAATGAATGTTATCATAAAACACAAAATCATAATCAAACGTACTACGCTGATAACCATTTAAAAAATATGATGTGTCGTTATATGGATTATATAACTCAATTGTATTATAATCTACTTGATAAACATCAAACGTTTGATACCCATCTATATCGTGATATACATCTAGAATCATATTGTAAGCATCATAATCTCCTACAGCAATACCATAACCATTACCTTGACTACCAAAACCAACTAAATTGTTATTGGCATATAATGTTCCGTTTCTAAAAGAAACTGTAAAGGCTATTTGTAAAAAAGGTGTTTCTCCATAACCTGCTGTTTGGTTTATATCTACATACCATAACTCATACGAGTTAAGCATTTGATTTAAAGAAACTGTTTGTGAAGGACCTGGATTATAATTATAATCATCATAAATAACCTCTTCATGGTAGCAAGAAGTAAATAACAAAGTAATTAAAGCAAACCCTGAAAGTAATTTTATCGTTTTCATAATCCATTATTTTAAAAAGTTATTACTTATGGCAATTCAAATTGCGTGCCAAAAAACTAAATGATTGATATTCAGATAACAATAAGAATTTATAATTTATGTACTTTTGAAATTCATTTGTATGAATAAAATTTATGAGTACACCTATAAAATATGCCGTTTTTGGAGCCGGAAGTTGGGCAACAGCTATTGTAAAAATGCTATGCGAAAACCTTGATGAAGTTGGTTGGTATATGCGTAGTGCTTACACTAAAGAACACTTACTAAAAGAACAGCATAACCCAAGCTATTTAAGCTCTGTAGAGTTTAAAACCGAACAGCTTAAGTTAAGCAACGATATTAATGAAATGGCAAATTATGCTGACGTGCTAATATTTGTTATCCCATCTGCTTTTATGCACTCTGAATTAGAAAAGCTTTCTGCCGATGTTTCTAAAAAAACCATTGTTTCTGCAGTAAAAGGTATTATTCCAGAGTCTGGATTACTCGTTGGTGAGCACTTTCATGATATTTACCACATTCCTTTTGAAAACATCGCGGTTATTGCTGGGCCTTGCCATGCCGAAGAAGTTGCTTTAGAGCGTTTATCATATTTAACTATTTCATGTGCTGATGCCAGTAAGGCCAAAGCCATTGCAAAAAACCTGTCAAGCGACTACATAAAAACAAAAATCAGTGATGATGTTATTGGTACTGAATATGCGGTGATGCTAAAAAACATTTATGCTATTGCTGCCGGAATTGCTCATGGTTTAGGTTATGGAGATAATTTTCAGAGTGTCTTAATGAGTAATGCCATAAGAGAAATGAAACGCTTCATAAAAAAAATGCATAAAATGAAACGTAACATTAATAACTCAGCTTATTTAGGTGATTTATTGGTTACTGGATACTCCGTTTTCTCTAGAAATCGCATGTTTGGGAATATGATTGGTAAAGGTTACACCGTAAAATCTGCCCAAATGGAAATGAATATGGTAGCCGAAGGTTATTACGCCACTAAAAGTGCCCATTTATTAAACGAAAAGAACAAAAAGAAAACCCGACTTCCTATTATAGATGCTGTTTATAACGTGCTTTATGAAGGTAAAGATGCTAAAAAAGTCTTTCAAAAATTAACAGAGAAGTTGGATTAGCGATTTTTTTGCTCGAATAAATGGTTGAAGCATTAAATAAAATCAGTGTGTTTTTTAAAAAAGACTTTAAGAAAAAATTTATTGTCTTTGTTTCAATACCTCTTTTATTAAGTACTTTACTTTCTATTGATTGTTTTTTGTTGCCTAGTTATAAAGAGACTGATCATATATCCCAAGTATATTATATTACAATATCGAATAGTGGTGTAGGAAGGGCTTCAAGAAGATCACAAACGGTAGGTCATAAATACCTAACTCAAAAAGGTTATTCCTTTTCAACGCAAAAAGGTAGAGTTATAGAAACCGAAATCACTCTTCACATATCGCCTATTTTTAAGTTAGTAAAAAAAGTGACTGCAAAAAATAGAAAGATCAGAGTAAATTCTGGAATGCAAGGCATTAATTTGCTCTTTTTAATTGGTTGCATGCTAACAGTAATAACATCTCTTATATATATTTTTATTATGAAAGAGATTAGCAAAAACGCAAGGTTAAACTTAATTTTTGTGAATTTGTTTATTTTTATTCTATGGACAATTGTTATTATCCAGTTTGGGGTTTAATGTGTTCCTACTTCACCAAAACACCTTTCACTTGCATTAGCGGAATGTTTTGTAATGCTTTTTCATTAATCGTGTTTTTTCTAAACAAATAAGTTTTATCAAACATTTGATTTCCTTCAAAAAATGTCACTTTAAACTGATTGTTAAGCGCAAACAATTCCTCTTGCATGAGCTCTATTTTGGCATAGCTCTTTTTAGGAAGCGTATCTAGTTTTTTTCTAAATGTAGATGTTATTTTATCACCAGAGTAGCCATTGGTTACTATTAAAACAACGTCTAAATCAACGTCTTTATCATTTATAATATAAGCGTTCCAGTCTTGAGTTTTATAAATATCATTATACTCATGAACTACCGCTACATAAACACCTTCTACTTTTGGGATTTCAATATCTTTTTTCATGCTACAAAAATAGCAAACTATTCAAAATAAGAGTTTGAATAATTTGGTTTTGTAATGCCTCTTAAACTGTACACTATAAAATGATTTAGAAGATCTTTATTTGAGTATATTTCAAATAAATTATTTTTTTTGAGTGCTATTTCTTCAAATCTTTTAAAATAAATATCACAAAATAGTTCTAGGTTTATTCCATGAACTAAAAGCTCTTTTTCTTGAGCTATTTTTAACAGATTGAAAACTCTATTTTTTACAAAATCGTCACGAAAATCATCAAAAACTTTATTGGAACAAGGATAGTATTTACGAAGACCAAATATAAAAGCTGGCTTAAAGTATTTTAGGTGCTCAAAAGCTTTTTGATACATTAAAATTACACATACAATAGGATCTTGTTCTTCTTTTATCAAGTGCTCTAATGCATACTTGTATTCATGTATTAAATGATGAATACTTGCTGTTACCAAGTCTTCTTTACTAGGGAAGTATTTGTAAATTGTTTTTTTAGAAATACCCAATAAGGCAGCAAGCTCATCCATGGTGAACCTTTTGCTGCCAAATTGGGTAAATTTCTCGGCTGCGAACGTTATAATTTGTTCTTTGCCTATCATAGCTAACTTAAACTAACACTATTTTTTTATTTCCATCCGCCGCCAAGGGCTTCGTATAAATTCACAATACTTAATAATTGCTGTAGTTTATTATCTATAACGTTAAGCTCTGCATTTAATGCGCTTTGTCTTGCCGTTAATAAATCTAAATAGTTTGCAAAACCGTTTGCTAATAATTCTTCAGAATTAGCTTCAGCATCTCTTAAGGCTTGCACTTCATTTAATCTAAAGGTTACTTTTTCTGTTTCAGCATTGTAAGTATAAAGTGCGTTAGACACTTCATTTCCTGCTGTTAACAAAGTCTTTTTAAAGTTTAAAAGTGCTTGCTCTTGTTGTGCTTTTGCTACTTCATGTTGCGTTTTAATATTACGTCTATTAAAAATAGGTTGTGCTAATCCTCCTACAATGTTAGCAAACAATGAGTTGGCACTTAACAGCTCATCTAATTCTAAACTTTGAAATCCTCCTGAAGCTGTTAATGTTAATGACGGATAGAAGTTACTACGTGCAACATTGGTCATTTCAAAGGCTTGTACAAGTCCGTATTCAGATGCCATAACATCTGGACGGTTTCGTAATAATGTCATAGGAACTCCCAGTTTTATATCTGCATCAAAACTTTGAGCATCTAATACACTACGTGATATTTCTCCTGAAGGTTTTCCTAATAAGAGATTTAATGTGTTCTCTGTTCTAAAAATAGACGCTTTAATATCAATCAATAAAGCTTTAGCGTTATTATATTGCGCTATGTTTTGATCTACCGCAACTTGTGTAACTTGACCAGCATCTTTTAATGCTTTGATAGTAATTACGCTGCTATCTCTTGCTGCTATAGTTTTTTCAGTTATTTCTAATTGTGAATCTAAAGCTAACAATTGGTAGTATGTAGAAGCAATTGCAGAAACCAACTGTGTTTTTACTGCTTGATGTGCTGCTACACTTTGTAAATAGCTTGCTTCACCTGCGCGCTTATTACTTCTTATTTTTCCCCAAATATCTGCTTCCCATGATAAACTACCTGAAAGTTCATATTGATCTAGAGAAGAAAATAACGACCCAAATTGACTGTTTGATGATAATTCTTGATGTGTCATTTGAGCATTCGCGCTTAACGTTGGTAAATAACCTGCTATACCTTGTTTCATGTAGGCTTCGGCAGCTGCAATTTGCTGAATAGCCACACGAATGTCTAAATTATTTTGAAGACCTTCTTCTATGTACTGCTTCAAGTAGGTATCAGCAAACATATCTTTCCAAGATATATCAGCCATAGATATACTATCTTGAGGCAAGTTATCGGTTCTATATAGGCTGTCTGCTGTTTCTTCTAGTTCTGGACGCGTGTATTCTTTTGCCACAAAGCAACTTTGTAATACAAACGCCATAAATACTATAACAGCCGTTTTATGTAAATATGGATTTTTTATAAATTTCATTTTACTGTTCTTTTGTTTCAATTACTACTGGTTTACTGGATACTTTTTCTTGTAGCCATTGGAATAGAATAAATAGAATAGGAATTACAAATACACCTAAAATGGTTCCTATAAGCATACCACCTGCTGCACCTGTTCCAATTGAGTTGTTTCCTTCTGCTCCAACACCTTTAGCTAGTACTAGCGGCATTAAACCTAATATGAAGGCAAACGATGTCATTAAAATAGGACGTAAACGTGCTTTAGCTCCATGTATAGCAGCATCTACTAAACCTTCACCATTTTTTCTACGCTGCAGAGCAAATTCTACAATTAAGATGGCGTTTTTAGCCAACAGCCCAACCAACATTATCAAGGCGATTTGGAAATAGATATTATTTTCCAAGCCCATCATTTTTGTTGAAAAGAAGGCTCCAAATACACCCAATGGCAATGAAAAAATTACAGCT